>JBNJGS010000131.1:0-2521 GCA_051747965.1 Bacteroidota bacterium | reverse complement strand
TTTACCCATAAGCCATGCGGATATGTGTCTCGTGCCATTAATGATTTTGTGGGCACCCGCACTGCGAAGAAATCGTAAAAATCCCGGCCGCCAGGATCTCGGGATTTTAGATTTCAAGCAGCATGCGGGTCGCAAAATCATTTCCGGCACGAGGTTTTGGTTCTTTTGACGGGACAAAAGAACATGAAAAGCAATTTAATCGAAATAGATTACCGACATTAAATTTATTTTGGGTGACCCAATGCACAAAACAGGAAGACATTCCCGCAATACGGTTTGTCTGGGAATACGAGGTTGATGATGAAGATTTACTTGAAGCTGGTGAAGATTTTGCTGATATGCTGGGCCCTGACTCTTTTGAATTCAAGCCGGTAAAGCCCTGATGGAGGATAACTTAATCAATCCCGCGCTCATTAAACATGATATAACCAAAATGAAACATAAAAAACCACTTGTTTCTTTCCTCGTCGTAGTAGTTGATGCTAAATGAAACCGGTCCTACGGGTGTCACATACACCAGATTGGCATTGGCCATAAATCGCACGGCCGGAAAGAAATCAGAGTAAGCTGCTGTAAAAACCTGCGGCTGGCTTTCTTCACTTGTGATATCCCGTAAAGGCGCAAAAGCATAGCCTTCAAGTCTCAGGTTAATATCATCTGTCATGGTAAAAACATTTTTCAGCCCCAGACTGGCATAATTATGAGCCCTGAAATTCTTCAAAAAGAGGGTTTTGGAGTGGGGTGTTGGTGTAAATGAGGGAGCAGACAAAAGTGTTGAGATGTAATTTCTGTAAAACTCTTTATTACTTGCTACCAGTTCTAAAGAAGCACCCAGGGTAAAATAATCACCCATAGGCATATATCTCTCCTGCTTCAATTTCATCACACCATATCCATGCTGGTTACCATAGTTATCACTTTCTGCAGAGGTTGTGCCAGGAAGATTCACCTCTTTACCTCTGATAAAACGGACATCAAACAAATCATACAACCCTTCATTGGGATACAATTTATTATTGAGTGTTTTTCTTTCGAATCTCAAATGGCCAGTAAGTAAATCAAAGCGGGTGATATCTGCAGTATCCGTCTGGAGGAAATTGTTGGTTTGATAGTATTCATCCTTCATCCTGGCATAAGCCCCCCCAATTTCCATTTTCGACTTTGAACCCAGAGGGAAACCTAAATCCAGGCGGAAGTTGTTTTCATTCTGAATCAGATAAGCAGGTTTTACATCCACGAAAAACATGGTGGGATTGGATTTAAAAAAATCCCAGCGATTGCTTGTAAGCCCGGCCTGCAGATAAAATGGCAATTTGCCCGGCACATCAATACGTGTAAGTCCCTGAAAGGAGGTGTACAATCGTCCAAATTGCATATTGGCATGAAAGAAATAGGCCTTTCTGTTAAGCCATTTATAATCAAGTCCCAAAAAAGCCTGATTGATAGAGTTTGAAGAAACATTGGCCCCAAAGCGCACCTGGTAGGGTTTTTCAAGTTTCACGCGAAGGTTCATATCAAAAAAGCCTGTTTTCTTATTGTATTTAGCAACAGGCATAGCTGCAATGATTTGATTATCGGCGATCAACCGGTAATATGCTTCTTCAAATTGTTCCAGTGACAGGAGCTTTTTGTTTTGTTTCAGGCTTTTTCTGATATATCTTTTTTGCTGAATATTAACGCCTTCAATATTAATGTTATCAATCCTGAGTTCTGGTAGTTTACTTTTATAATTATTTCTTACCTCCTGCAAAGAATCCTGTGATACCCGCCTGTCTATTCTGGTCTTAATCGAATCCATCAAGTCCATAGTGCTGTTGTAGCCACGAACATACAACTCATCAATACGATGAAAATCCAGCAAGCCGACATCATTAAATTCATTGGCTATCAGGACTCCGTCTTCAGGATCAATTTCATACCGCGTATTGGACGCCATGATCATATTTTCGATTTGCTGAATCAACTCATCTTCCTGTGGCTTTTGGGTAAGGGAAGCCACTTTACTACCGATCACTACATCGGGATCAAATTCCTGCTGCATGATATCTTCGGGAAAATTATTGATGATACCACCATCGAACAGAAGGTTGCCGTCAATACTGATGGGCTTAAAATACAAAGGAAATGTCATAGAGGCCCGCACTGCCAGCCCCAGATCTCCAGACTTCAGCATAACGGCCCTGTTGTTATAGACATCGGTTGCCATGCATCTGAAAGGAACCATCAGATTATCAAAATCATAATCAGCAGCAGCACCATATTGCGAATACATCTGAAAAAATGCGAGGTCCATGGGTGGTGATGCAACCAGGTTTGTAGGCAGGGCGATTTTCAGTGTAGAATCATTCTGCTGGATGCCCAGACTCACCATATCCGGTTTTGTTTCGTATCTTTTGTAATAAAAAGTATAACTGTCATCTATGTAGCCATGATACCAGTCATTAAACTGTTTACTCTTGAACAGTTGCATCATTTCAGCAGGTGTATAACCCATGGCATAAAGACTGCCGACGATAGCACC
>JBNJGS010000130.1:0-2603 GCA_051747965.1 Bacteroidota bacterium | reverse complement strand
AAGCCCTGGATGGCATCAGAGGCTGCAGGCAGGCGGTTGTTTGAAACTGAAATCCGCAATATGGATATTTACGGTTATGGCGTAAAACCCTTCGTGCTGTCAGTGATTGAAACGGCACTTGATATTTCAGATTACCGGATATCCCAGAACGATATCGGGAAAATCATTCAATGGGGAAAGGAGCTTTTGCGTTCACCCATGGAGCTGCTTGACGGGGTGGAGGATTGTTTGTCATGGTTTCAGTCGCGGGATTATACCCTGGTGCTGGCAACAAAGGGAGACTCCCTGGATCAGGAGAGAAAGCTGAATACATCAGGCCTTGCCGCTTATTTTGATCAGGTACACGTGATGAGTGATAAACAAACGGCAAATTACCGGCGTTTGTTCTCCAATATGGGCATTCAGCCGCATGAATTCATGATGGTCGGAAATTCTGTGAAATCAGATGTGCTTCCCTTGCTGGAAATGGGTGCAAAAGCTGCTCACATTCCTTTTCATACTACCTGGGCACATGAGGAAGTGGGGGAGCTTGATGAGCATGATTTCCCGGTATTTGATTCTATGCAGCATTTCCTGGAAAGTCTGAAACATCAGATGTGAAAAAAGCTTTTCAGGTCGTTCCCGCGTTTCAGGCGGTAATGTACAAAAATCAGAATAAGTGCTATGGGTGTGGCTGAGGCTGCAACAAATATGGACCAGCGCAGTTCCACTTCTGAATACAGATGCAATTTCAAAAAAATCTCGCATACAATACAAAAGGCAATGATGTGCAGCAAGGCAAATCCCAGCACGTTGAATCCCTGATATTTTACCATATTTGTGATGAGTGCAAAACCGGCAGCCAGCAAGAATGCCGCTGTAGCCAGGGGCAGGGCCAGGCTTATAAACCAGTCAGCGCCGCCGGTGAGGGCATCAATCAGCAAAAGATTGGCCAAAGTGACAGCAAGACCCGCCGGAGCCCAGATGGCTATATAGTGTTTTGCAAAACGATATATCGTATAGTAAAGCCAGACACTCATGACACCGCCGGCAACAAAAAGTGACCAACTGGCGGTTTTGTCCAGAATGAAATTCACAAGTATTGTCAGGGCAATGGTGGTAAGAGCAATTATCCCAAAGGCTTCCCACAGGTTGCGTGAACGCTTGAGAAAAGCAAAAGTGTCGGTTTTGCGTCTGTCCTTTACCGGTTTGTTATCGCCGGGGAGGTTGCCGCAGAGCGGACATTTGTCCATTTCCGGGCTCAACTCTACGCCGCAGTGTTTACATATTGTTGCCATTGTGCTGATCGTTTACAGGGTTCATAACATCATTTCTGTCCCGCATTTTTACAGGGATTTCCATCTCTGTGAGTTTGGAAAAAAACAAATGCTCCAGTTCCGTGGAGTTGGTGATATTGCAAAAGCTCGCGATCATCTTGTTTTCAAAAGATACGATGCTGCAGTTTATTTTTGTGCGCTTGTTTGGTGGTGGTGGAAGGCAGCTTATGCAATCAATATGCCCGGCAAAGGAATCCGGGTATTTTATCTGCCCCAGGTTTGTCATCACACCGGAATACTGCGCATTGCCGTAACTTTTGTGCTTGGCTGCCAGTACCATGTCTTTGATGAACAAGGGTATTGCACGTACATAAAAAAGCTTCTCCGAACCAACATTGCGACTGATGATTTTTTGAATCTGTTTGGGATAGGTTTCCAGTTTCATATAATGATACACGATCTGGGTGATTTCTTCAAAGCTGTATTTTCCCAGACGCAAATCAATTTCCGGCAGAGCAAACAATGTGAAATTCCTCATGCTCATGCTTGGGAATATCCGGCGCAGATTGATGGGAATCTGCATGCGAAGAATTTTCAGCTTCTGTGGAATGCCGCGTTTTTCACAATTCAGCAGCACGTCCTGAAGGGCATACAGATATACAGAGGCCATGAATTCCGTTGCACTTACCTTGTAGGTTCTTGCTTTGTCCAGGATATGGGTAGCTGACATTTCTGCCTGTATCACACTGAGACGTGGTGCAGAATCTAACTCAAATGGCAGTGCCCATGCTTTGGAGCGTGGTACTGCCGGCGGAATTTCTTTCTGAAAATATGTGTTGTATGAATCTTCAAACTCTTCGGCTTTTGGTGTTTCATCAGGATGCATAAAAAAGGGTGGTGGATCAACCTTATAGCCCAGCTCAAGAAAATACATGTACAGCAGGCTGTTGAGAAATTGCATCCCGCCTCCGCCATCACTCACGCTATGCATCATTTCCAGGGAAACTTCCCGCCCCCTGGCCATAACCCGGTACAAGCGGTCGTGTATGAATTTTGTCCGGAATGCCTGTAAGGGTGGCCAGATATCAGCTTCAATACGTGGGATTCCCTTGTGCTCCTCAAGGTAATGCCAGAAAAATCCATGCTTCAGATGTACATTGAAATAGGGAAAACGACGGTAGGTTTTGGCAAGAGCACGCTGCAATTCAGCAACTTTAACCCGTTCTTTCAGGCATACCGATATCCTGAATACCGAGGTCAGCTCCCTGTCCGAAACTGCCGGAAATATCTTTGCCGCATTGTCCAGCTTTATCCAATAGCGTTTGTTTTCCATAATTGCTCTTTACC
>JBNJGS010000129.1:0-2900 GCA_051747965.1 Bacteroidota bacterium | reverse complement strand
GATGTCAGTGGGCTGGCAGAAGGTGTTTATTTGCTTGAGCTGCTGCCACATGAGACAGACATTCCTGCCGGAAAGGCTTCTTTTGCTGTTTCGGGACGATAAGGTTTCATTCTGCGCCCCGGCGGAAGCGGATTATCCTGCCCCGGGCTGTGCGGATGAGCTGCCCGCGGGAAAGAGCGACCAGGGGAAGCTCCTTTGCTGCGGTTTTTTGCAGCACAGCGCACAGCGCGGGGCAGATAGAAGCTGGAGACGGAGACCATTTTCATGGAGAAGATAAAGCTGATGGCGCCCGTAAAAAGAAAATCGTAAAATGAATAAAAATTGTATTACCTTTGCAGCCGCTTCCGAATGACGGAAGTTGGTGTTGAAATTGCTATTTGGAGAGTCCACAGGCTGCCCGGCCGGCAAAACAAGCACCTGACTAGAAACTTCCGGAAAACAGGTGTTTGTCTGGACAAAAGTAGAATACATGATAGCATTTAAAGAAATGGGCCTTAGTGAGGATATCCTCAGGGCCATTGATGAACTGGGTTTTGAAACGCCCACGGACATTCAGGAGAAAGTGATCCCTGAAATTCTCAACAAAAACGGTGATTTAATCGGCCTTGCCCAAACAGGGACAGGTAAAACAGCGGGATTTGGTTTGCCGGTGATACAGCAGATGGATATGTCGGACAAATCCGTGCAGGTAATCATTCTGTGCCCCACACGTGAACTATGCCTGCAGATAAGCAAGGATTTTAAAAAATACAGTAAATACGTTGACGGGTTTAAAACCCTGGCCGTATATGGTGGTGCCAACATCAGCACGCAAATCAGCGGTCTGAATGCCAAACCTCAGATTGTGGTTGGTACACCCGGACGTACGCTTGATTTGATTAAGCGGAAAAAGCTGAAGTTGAATAACATAAAAACGCTGGTGCTGGATGAGGCTGACGAGATGCTCAATATGGGTTTCCGTGAAGACCTGGATGCCATATTGCAGGATACTCCACAGGGCCGGCAGACTTTGCTGTTTTCGGCTACGTTGCCTGCAGGTGTAAAGCAGCTCACCAAAAAGTACATGAATCAGCCCACGGAAATTGTGAGTGGTAAGCGTAACAGCGGTGCTACCGATGTTGAGCATGAGGTATATACCGTGCGGGCTTCTGATCGTTATCTGGCGTTGAAACGTTTGCTGGATATTCATCCGGGCATATATGGTATTGTCTTTTGCCGTACCCGTGCAGAAACGCGCGATGTTGCAGCCAAGCTGATAGAGGACGGTTATCCGGCAGATGCCATTCACGGCGATTTGTCACAGGCGCAGCGCGACCATGTGATGCATGCTTTCCGCACCCGCAACGTGCAGATGCTTGTTGCCACCGATGTGGCTGCCCGCGGTCTGGACATCAACGATCTTACCCATGTGCTGAATTACAATCTGCCCGATGACCCCGAGATATATATTCACCGCAGTGGTCGTACCGGCAGGGCCGGGAAAAAAGGCATTTCCATCATCATTTCGCATGCCCGTGAAGGACGGAAAATTCAGACACTGGAAAAGCTGACCGGTCATCAGTTCAAACGCAAGACCGTACCGGCAGGGGAGGAGATTGTTGAAAAACGGCTGTATACCCTGATGGATAAGATCGAAAACATTGTTCCCGACGAAGAGCGGATTGCACCATACTGGGAGACCATTCAGAAGAAGCTGAGCTGGATGGACCGTGACGAATTGCTGAAACGCTTTGTGTATGTTGAGTTTAACCGTTTTATTGATTACTACAAGGGCGCGAAAGATCTGAATGTCAGCCCGAAATCCGGTAAAAAGGATAAGGTACGGGGCAAATCTGAGGCAAAAGGCAAAGGCAAGCCAGAATCCAAAGGCCACAACAATGCGTCGCAATTGCCGGAAGAGGGATTTACCCGTTTTTTCATCAACCTTGGTGAAAAGCAAAACATCAAAGTGCATAATCTGATTGGTCTGATCAATGAGCAGACCCGCAACCGCAAGATTGAGATTGGTAAGATTGACATTTTCCGGAAGTTTTCCTTTTTTGAGCTTGATTCTTCCTTTACGGATCAGGTGCTTTCTTCCTTTGAACATGCCCGCTACAGGGGTTTTCCCGTATCGGTAGAGATATCGAAGCCATCGGAGGAAGTGCATGCCAGGCCGGCGGTGAAACCACAATCAGGATCTGCTTCAAAATCCGGCAAACGTAAGCGCAAAGGCGGAAAAAGGAAGTAAGGGGTTGATTTTTCCTGCATAACACTGAATTTTGCCGGGCTCTGTTTTTCCTGCCATGAAAAAAGGAGAAGGTGCCCGGTAAGCTCAGGGTTTCTGGCAGAATTAGTGATACACTTTTTTAAACACTCCCGAATGGAAATGCAGGTCAAGATGCATCGGCTCCTAAAAGGACCCATAGTGATGAAAGTGAAGTTTTTATAAATTGGAATCCTGGGCGTTAATGCCTGTTAATGATACATTTAGTGTTTTTATGAAAAATGCGAATTTACCAGAAACAAAACCCGGGTAAATAAAAAATCCCCCGGTTTTTTTCTTGATCCCCCTACTGATCCGTCAAGAAACTCCCGCAAATCATCCTTGCTGGATGGAAACTCAAAAATGGAATTTTCCTTGTAATAATTGGCTTTGTCAATAAGATACGGAAAGGCAAACTTGGCCAGCTCAAACCGGCAGTTTATTTTATATGTTATTGAGTAACTCTGATTTGTTGCAGAATTGCCTGGCTTCTTCCAGTGAAAAGGCGTAAACTTCCTGGGCCAGCAGTGATTCTATGTAGTTTGAAACAGTCATTATTCGTTAAATTTATCGAAAGAGGGTGAAAAAAGGAGCTAAGCGCAAAATAAAACTAAAAAAACTGTGCACTTAAGAACATAGGATATTTCAAAAAATC
>JBNJGS010000128.1:0-3024 GCA_051747965.1 Bacteroidota bacterium | reverse complement strand
TGCACTCCCCATTGTGCAAAATATTAAGAAAATGTTGAATGTGTTGTGCAAATTCATTTTGCTTAATACAATTAAACCCAATAAACTGACTGCTTCCAGTGAGTTTTAAACGAGTACTCCCGGTAATTATATTTTTTTGAGCTACAAACATTCAGCAAATTAAAAAATATTTATTAGTTTTATAAATTGTATCAAACAAGGTATAAAAAATCAAAAACCTCATGTTATGAAAAAACTTCTGTCTTTAACAGCAATCCTGGCCATCTGCTCCATTGCTTTCGCCCAGGACAAAATCAACCTGTCTGATGATATTCCCTTTGATGATTCCTACCGTGTGGGAACGCTTGACAACGGAATGAAATATTACATCAGGCACAATGAAAAACCCGAAAAACGTGCCGAATTCTGGCTGGTAACACATGCCGGGGCAATGCAGGAAGCTGCAGACCAAAACGGGCTTGCACATTTCTGTGAACACATGGCTTTTAATGGAACCGAAAACTTTCCCGACAAGGCAGTGCTGGATTATTTGCAGAGCATAGGAATGGAATTTGGGCCGGATATCAACGCCTGGACAAGTTACAACGAAACCGTTTACACCCTTACCAAAGTTCCGGTGGAAGATAAGGCCTATATTGATACATCCATGCTCATCCTGAAAGACTGGGCTTCGGATGTGTCTTACCTTGATGAGGAAATCAAAAAGGAGAGGGGCGTGATTCATGAAGAATGGCGTGCCCGTAATTCCTCATCTTCACGCATACGCGACAGCATCAACATGAAACTATACAAGGACTCAAAGTACGCAGAACACAACGTTATTGGCACACTGGATGTGATTGACAATGCACCGGAGCAGCGTCTGCGCGATTTTTTCAACACCTGGTACCGTCCCGATCTACAGGCCATCATAGCCATTGGGGATATTGATGTGGATGAAACGGAGAAGAAAATCCGTGAGGTTTTCGGTAGCCTGGAGAATCCTGACAAGCCTGAACCACGGGTAAAACAGGAAATTCCGGATCACGACGAAACCCTTTATGCCATTCATACCGACAAGGAAGCCAGCAATACACAGTTGCGAATGTATTTCAAAGGCGAGCCGCTGACTCCCGCCCTGACTTTTGAGGAATACCGGGAGGAAATGCTGCGGAATATTGCGTTCAGAATGTTGCGCCAGCGTGTAGAGAAACGCAGTCAGGATGAAGGAAAACCCATGACCTACGGCGGATGGGGTTACTACAATATTCAGCCTGAAAAGTCAGCGCTGCTTTTTTATGCCTATCCACGGGAAGGGGAAATCCTGCATTCTGCTACAATCCTGCTGGAGGAAATGAACCGGGCTCTGCAAACAGGATTCACAGCTGCAGAACTGGAAGAAGCGCAAAAAGCCATGATGCGCTGGGCCCAACGTAGCGTCCGGGAAAAAGAAACACAGGAAAGCCGCAATCATAGCTATTCTGTTGTGAGTGCGTTTAAAAAGGATGATGTTATTATGTCACCTGAAACGGTATTGGCTTTTTATGAGCAGTATCTGGATGGTGTAGATATGAAGGAGGTTGAGGAGGCAATACAGGGTCTGATGACAGAAAACAACCGTGTGATATCGCTTTCAGGCCCTGAAGATGCTGAGCTTGTTAGTGAAGCAGAGATTGCAGAGGTAATTAAAACAGCAGAATCCAAAACCTACGAGGCGTTTGAACCACTTAAAAGCATTGATGAATTGCTGGCAGAAATGCCAAAAGCCGGTAAAGTTGAAAAAGTAGAAAAAATCGATGAGCCCGAATGTGAGCGCTGGACCTTGTCCAACGGCATGAAAGTGTATGTGAAATTTGCTGACTTTAAGGAGGATGAATACGCCTTTTCGTTTTACTCAGATGGTGGACAATCCCTCTACGATTTGTCCCAAAAAGCAGAGCTTGCTGTGGCTGACGGAGCTGTTGGCGGTAGTGGCCTGGCCGATTATGAGCAGATTCAACTGGATCGTTACATGGATGGCAAAAAACTGTACGATTTCGGCGGCATACGCATGTACAATGAAAGCCTGATGGGAATGTCCATGATAAAATACCTGGAAGACAATTTTACAATGTACCACCTGATGTTTACTCAGCCGCGTCTGGATAAAAAGGGCTTTGAATCCTACATGTCCGGCCGTGAAACGTTTTACAAAAACCGGCTGAACAACCCCGATGCGGTATTGCGTGACAGCCTGGTTGCCATTCGCTTTGATTACCACCCGTGGGGACAACCCCTGGAATGGGAGGATTACAAAAATGTTGAGTATTCACAGAATTTGCTCGAGCTATACAAAGAGCGGTTTTCCGATGCCGATGATTTTACCATGTTCCTGGTGGGAAATTTTGATCGCGATAAGCTGAAAACAGCACTGGAAACCTATATAGCTTCCATACCTTCGGATGAGAATGAAGAAACTTACAAGGATGTGGGCAGGCGGATGATTCATAAACCGGTGGAAAAAACCATACACATCCCCATGGTGACACCTAAAGCCAGTGTGCAGATTGAATACCACAACGAAATGGCATACACATATGAAAACCGTGTGAAAATGCGCGCTGTGGCCAACATCCTGGATCGCCGCTTTACGGAAACTGTGCGCGAGGATGAAGGCGGAACCTATGGTGTGAGCACTTACGGATACATCAGTTACCTGCCATATGAGGATTACATGTATTACATCCGGTTTTCCTGTGACCCGGAGCGGGTTCAGGAGCTAAAAGCCGTCATTTTTGATGAAATCAATAAAATCAAAAATGGTGATATAGATGATCATTACGTGGAAGAATTTAAAAAGGCTTATGCCAAAAAACGCAGCGAAGATCTCAAAGACAATTTTTCCTGGATGAATATGCTGAGCACGTACGACCAAAAAGGGATGTACGACTATTCGCCTGAAATGGATGCGCTGGTAGAAAAGGTAAGCAAGGACGATGTCAGGAACTTTGCCGGCCGGATTTTTACAGATGATGTGAAAATGGAAGTTACCTTTTTGCCTGAGAA
>JBNJGS010000127.1:0-3221 GCA_051747965.1 Bacteroidota bacterium | reverse complement strand
TTTGCATGTTGATAAGGAAGCTTAACATGATTAAGGTTTTACTGAGTATTTCATCTGTGTGTTGTGCTCATAATGGTTTTTTTTTTGTTGAATATGCTCTGGAATAACACAAGTATAGTGAAAATATCTGAAACATCAAAAAATGCCAATAAAAAGTGCTGATTTAGAATGACAACTAAGGGTATCGTCCATTAGCTTGATTTTAACTGGCTTTTAACACAAGATTTCATGCTTGTTTGCAGCGTAATCTTCTGTATTGCGTTTATATAGCACAAACAGTAATGTTTCGGCTTATGAATGCATATAAACGCTCATTCTTTGCAACCTTTAGTGTATTGTTGGTGATAACCGGCTATGCACAACATCCAATCCGTGCAGAGTATTTTAAAGCATTTGATGTGCCTGAGATATACAAAGGCAATACGGCTCCGGAATTGCCGGAAAGTGTGTTAAATCATCACAAACCGTTTTATCCCGACGATTGGTATGATCAGGGGTTTGTGCCCTCATGCGGCCAGGCTTCTGCGGTTTACAATGCATACACATACGAGCTGAACCGTCTTAAAGACAGGGCTGCCGACAGTTCCACCATTATGGCACCGCTGTATACCTATAACTTTCTGAATGAAGGAAACGGATGGTATGGTGCAAGCAGTTTTGACAGTTATGAAATTGCAAAAAGTCAGGGAAATGCCACCTTGGCGGATTACGGAGATCCGCAGGCTGAAATTATTGATTTTGAAAAAGTGTATTACGCAAAGTGGATGAACGGTTATGATAAGTATTATCACGCCATGCTCAACAGAATAGAGGATTACTTTTATCTGGATGTTGATGATAAAGAAAGCCTGGAAATCCTCAGGCACTACCTGAATGACCACCTGGAGCAAAGCCAGCATGGTGGCATTCCTTTCTTTTATTGCGGCAATGCGTTTGTTACACAGGAACCCGATTTCCTTTATGATGATTCCGTGTTAAACCATCCAAACGGTGCATGCAAGGTATACCGCTCATTCGACGGTTCAGCAACCCATAGCATGACACTCACCGGGTACATAACCAACGACAGTGTTGATTTTAACGGCGATGGACTGATTACTGACAGTGTGGACATCAACGCTGATGGTGTTGTTGACTTTCATGATAATGAGCGCATTTTATGGGTTATCCAGAATTCCTATCCTCCGCCTGATGACTTATTGCTGTTTAAGTACGATGCACTGGTGGACCTGTGGGATGCCAAAGTGTTTTTTCCGGTTCCGGATGATGCTTATCGTCCTGAACTTACAGCCAGAATAAAAATGATCCACGACCAGCGAAATGCCATACGCATCAGGGCCGGTATCGCGGAAAATCCGGAAGCTGAGAGGCCGGAAAAAATCATGGATTTTCCGATTTTTAATTTTCAGGGTGGAAATAAGCCGCTTACAGGTGTCGACACCCTCGAAAATTCATCCACCCTGGAGTTCGGATTGGATATAAGTGATGTGTTAAAGCTTGCAGAGGCGGAAAGGGAGGTCCGGCTGTTTCTGGTCGTGGAAAATGCTTCCCATCTTGAAGGTCACCTTGAAACGGCAGATATCCTGCATTATGAAAATACCGAACCACAAGTATATCCTCTCATCCGCACAGAACAAAACCTGGCCTCCGGAAGTACCTCGCTTTTTAACGTGAAGGTGCCGCTGGAATCCAAGCCTGTCGATACATGTCTGAAAATCACAACAGAAAAGCTTCTTCTGGATGAGGTGTCTGATGCAAAGCCACTGACAATTGAAGCAACAGGTGGCAAAAAACCCTATCGCTTTAGGCTGTACCGGGATGACGAATATGATATCGTTTTGACCAGTAGGGATTTTCCTGTAGTTGATGCTGAATATACAGAAGATTCAATACGTTGGATTAATCCGCAATGGCCTGTTATGCTGGGAGAGGAGCGTTTTGATTCAATCGCGGTGAAAAACAATGGAAGCATTTCTTTTCAGGCAGAAGATGATTTTCCGGATTATCCGTACAAATACCCGTCTGCAGGGGAGTACAATCGCCGGGAAATTTTTACGCTAAACGGGCTGTGGCAGGGAGATGAATTCTCCTATAAATACGCACAAAATGATAGCGTGGTGCAAATTGTAACGCGTAAAAGCAATAAAATCAAAGCATGCACTCAGATTTACCGTAACGGGAAAATTTGCATCATCTATGACAAGCCGGCATTTGATGAAGGCAGAATTGCAGGCTTGAAAACCGGCAAAGCTTCATATTTTAGTGGTCTGGAGCCTATAGGACTCAGCGATAAGCCCAACGCTGTGTGGTTTATGCCTGTGAGTGATGGTGGTGGCATAGTGCTAAAAGAAAGCGGCGAAATTCAGGTTGCTGACCCGACACATGTAGTCAATCAGTATATACCTGTTATGCTTGAAGATGCTGATGGAAATATTGCGTATAAATCGGTTCTGCTGGATGTTATGCCTGACACAGATAATTATTTTAGCATTTATCCGAATCCTTTAAGCTCAGAATCAAAGCTTGCTGCAAAATTCACAACCGAAGGGGAAGCCCAAATGAGAATTTATACTTCAACTGGACAATTGGTGCACAGCAAAACATTTTACGTTCAGGAAGGATTGCATCATTATTCAATGTCTGCATTATTAAGGCTGAAAAAGGGGGTATACATTTGCAAAGTGAATGCAGGCAATGATCCCCAAACAACCCGCTTTGTGGTGATGTAAGCCAGACACTACGGAAAATAAGGAATTTATGAATGATTGTCCTGATGAATTATTATGCTTTTCATGAAGCACCGGCACATTTTCGCGCCAGCATACGCTAATTTGAATTTCCGGTTTTTTCAGCCGGTATTTATTGCTAAATTTGCTTCCAGGAAACGCCAGACTTATGCTAAGGTCTATAAAAAGAAAATACGGAGAACGGCAGTTGAGAAAACTGCAAAAAAGACGGCATCATAAACCGGTGACTGTCAGTTGGCAGGATGTAAAACATCTTGGGATATTGTATCACTGCCAATCGGAAAAAGATTTTAAACAGATTAAAGCATTTGTTGAATCTCTTCCCGAAAAAATGCATGTCAGCACCCTTGGCTATACGGATACCAAAGAACCGGAAGATTATCAGATTCAGCCCGAGCCGCACCATTTTTTTTGCAGAGCAGATGTAAACTGGTATGAAAAGCCGGTATCCGATACTTCTGCAAACTTTATCCA
>JBNJGS010000126.1:0-3270 GCA_051747965.1 Bacteroidota bacterium | reverse complement strand
CCAATCACAACCCAGGGCACCACTGTCGTTACCTGGATATATGATGACGGAAACGGAAATACATCAACACAAGAACAAAATGTTGTAATTGAGGATGTAACAGATCCTTCAATTTCGTGTATAGAAAACCAAACGATAGATTTAAACGAAGGTGAGACTTTCTATACCATTCAGGGAACAGAATTTGACCCGATATCAACATCGGATAATTGCGGAATTGCAAGTATAGAAAATGATTTCAATAATCTGGCTTCCTTAGAAGATGCTCAATTGCCAATTGGTACGAGCACAATTATCTGGACAATCATTGATAATGCCGGAAATGAAAGCACCTGCAGTTTTGATGTAACAGTCAATGCATATGTGGGCATCGAAAGATTTTCTGAAAGTAATATTTCCATTTATCCGAATCCCACAAGTGGAATCTTTACGCTTAAGATTTCCAAAATTCAAGACCCCGGCAAAGTTGAAATCCAAATTACTGATATCACCGGACAAGTAATAATGGTTATGCCAGAGATTCAGCAAAGCCAACAAATTGATTTATCAAAATATTCCAATGGCATTTACTTTATCAAAATAACAAGTCCGGCAAATAATTTTATTGAAAAAATAATCAGGCAATAAAAATATCATGAAGATAAGACTGACAATAGCCTTACTGCTTTGTTAGATTAACTGACCAATACGGAATAATTCAGATTCTTTGCTTGGTTTACCACATCTGGGCGTAGCTCTTTATCCGGGAGGTTTTGAAATTTCCCTGAAAATTGCCTTTAACTGCGTTTGATAAATTGCTGTATCACGCCTTCCTTCTTAACGGCAAATCCGGCAAAAGCCAAAATCAACATGGTGTTGAGGCCGTATTTTATCCAGTCGGTTTGTTGATTAGACCAGGAGAAGATGAGGTAAATGCCTGCTGCAATGGCCACGTACATCCCGATTTTTTTCAGATTGTATGGGATGGGGTAATGCTTTTTGCCCAGATACCATGAAATCAGCATCATGGAAAAATAACATACCAGGGTAGCCAGGGCTGAACCCATATAGCCAATGTGAGGTATGAGTATGATGTTCAGAATCAGGGTGATAATGGCTCCAAAAATTGCCATCCATGCACCGTAGCGGGTTTTGTTGTTGAGCTTGTACCATACCGACAGATTGAAATATATGCCAAGGAAAAGGTTGGCAGCCAGCAGGATGGGTACAATTTTCAGGCCTTCGTGATAGTCACTGTCAATGAAATGTTTGACAATATCGATGTAGCCCGTGATGCCGAGGAATATGAGCAGGCCAAACAGTACAAAATACAGCATCACTTTCGCAAACAGGCTTTTGGATGCCTTGTTTTTTGCTTCGGAGAAGAAAAAAGGTTCGGCAGCGTAGCGGAACATCTGGATAAAAATTGTCATCATGATGGCCAGCTTGTAGTTGGCACCGTATATACCAAGCTGCGACATCACGAAATCTTTGCTGCCCGGAAGCAAATATTTCAGCAGTATCCTGTCGATGGTTTCGTTTACCATACCGGCCAGTCCGCCAATCAGGAGTGGCAGGGAATACCAGAGCATCTTGCGCAGCAGGGATTTGTCAAAATGGTATTTAACGTCAAAAATATCGGGCAGGAGGGCGAGCAGGGTAACCGAACTTGCAATCAGGTTGGAGATAAAAATGTAGCCTATGCCGATAGTCGGGTTGTAAATCTGCAGAATGAATGCATCGGGATTGCTTTTGGCCACCGCCGGGCAAAGCAGCAGGAAAAACAGGTTGGCCCCGATGTTGACACCGATGTTGATGGATTTTATGATGGCAAAGCGCCATGCCTTGTTCTGCTGGCGTAATTTGGCAAAGGGAATGGTCGAAAAGGCATCAAAAGCCAGTATAAAGCCAAACCATCGGATGTATTCCGGATGAGCAGGGTGTTGTACCAGGCCGGCCAGTGGCTGAGCAAAGAGGTTTATCAACACCAGAAAGCTCATGGAGGTGAAAAACAGACTGGTGAGTGTGGTGGCGTAGGTTTTGTTAAAGCCCTCTTTGCTTTCGGAAAAACGGAAAAATCCGGTTTCCATACCGTAGGTCAGCACCACCAGCAGAAAGGTAACGTATGCATAAAACTCCGTAACAACACCGTATTCACCGGGATGAAAAACCCGTGTGTACAGTGGTACCAGCAGGTAATTGAGCAGTCTGCCCAGCATGCTGCTGAATCCGTAAACTGCCGTCTGGCCTGCCAGTTTTTTGATGCTTCCTGCCATGTTTATTGCTGAAATATCATTTTATAATGGTCAATGCCGGCGTCTTTAAACAGCTTGCCCACGGGCCGGAACCCGAATTTGCGGTAAAAACCCACGGCATCTTTCTGAGCGTAAAGATACAGATTGTCTTTGCTTTTGCCAATGTCTTTGAGCAGCTTCTTCATCAGGCAATGCCCGATGCCCTGTTTGCGCCATGATTTTCGTACTGCCATGCGTTCAATTTTCACTCCTTCGTCAGTGTCTCTCAGCCTGCAGACGGCAAGGGCTTTGTTATTGTACTGCAGCAGGTAGTGGGTGGCAAGGGCGTCTTCACCATCAAGCTCATCGTCCATGTGTACCCCCTGCTCTTTGACAAAAACTTTTATGCGCAATTTTGCTGCTTTGTGGAAGCGCTGCCTGTCACCAAAATCAAAACGGGTGATGGTAAAATCAGAACAATGTATTGTTTGCTTCATTTTCCTGGTTTTCGTATGCTGTATCAACGTGCAGGTCCTCCAGTTTCGAGGCTTTTACGGCAAGTTTGTCGCAGCGTTCGTTTTCCTTGTTGTTGTTGTGTCCTTTCACCCAGTGAAATGTAACATCGTGTTTGCGGTATACCTTCAAAAAGCGGAGCCAGAGGTCGGAGTTTTTCTTTTTCTTAAACTGTTTGCGCTCCCAGTCGAATACCCAGCCCTGCTCTACAGCATCTGCAACATATTTGCTGTCGGTGTAGATGTCAACCTTTGAGCCTTCAATTTTCAGCGCTTCCAGAGCAACGATAACAGCCAGAAGTTCCATGCGGTTGTTGGTGGTTTTGCGAAACCCTTCGGCCATTTCCTTGCGCTGTTTGCCGCTCATCATCACCACGCCGTACCCACCCGGGCCCGGATTTCCGCGTGCTGCTCCGTCGGTATAAATTATGACATGCGGTTTCTTCATTGTCAGTTTTCTTTAAGGCGGAAAGATAGTAAAAAAGCTTGAAGATGGGTTAATTGGTCATTGGTTTGATGGTCATTGGTCACTGGTTAATTGGTCA
>JBNJGS010000125.1:0-3856 GCA_051747965.1 Bacteroidota bacterium | reverse complement strand
CAATATACAGGCAGAAAGCAGTTCAATGCTTGCCAGAACATCTTGTTCATGTACCGATTCAACCACCTGATGAATGTGGCGTGTGGGGATTGAGATGGCCCCGGCAATGGCCCCGCTCTTGTTCATCCGCTGAATGAAAGCCGTATCGGTACCTCCGGCTGCCATGATTTCTGTCTGATATTTGATTTTTTCTGACTTGGCTGTCTCCTTCATGTAGCGGATCATTCGCTCGTCGGCTACTGCCATAGAATCCATGAGTTTAATGGCTGTGCCTTCACCCAGCTTTGATACCATTTCATGAGCCTGAGCACCGGGTACATCAAAGGCAATGGTGGTGTCTACTGCGATGCCAAAATCGGGTTCAATTTCCAGAGCTGCTACATGAGCACCACGAAGACCAAGCTCTTCCTGCACGGTGAAAACAGCATACAGATCGTATGGCAGGGATTTGCCCTTAAGCTGTTTCAGACTTTCAATCAGCGCAAATACAGATACGCGATTGTCAAGAGATTTGCCGTTGATGCAATCGCCCATACGGATGCAATCACGTTCGCGGGTAACCGGTGTGCCCGGTTCAATAATTGCTTCCACCGCTTCCTTTGTCATGCCTGTGTCGATGAAATAATCCTTGATTTTTGGATTCTTCTTTTTTTCTTCATCGTCCATCACGTGTATAGGTTTGGAACCCATAACACCAACAATATCCTTTTTGCCATGCAGCACAACACGCTGGGAAGTGAGTGTTTTGGGATCAAATCCGCCAAGGGTAGTAAAGCGCACAAAACCTTGCTCATCAATATGGGTAACAATAAAACCGATTTCATCCATGTGGGCTGCAACCATGAGCTTTTTGTTTGTTTTACCCTTAACATGTGCTGTGAGGTTGCCCATATTATCTATGCTGATTGTATCAGCCATGCCTTCAATCTCTTTCTTAATGATGTTTCTGATGGGAGTCTCAAAGCCACTGACACCAGGGGTTTCACTAAGCTTTTTCAATAACTTGAAATCCGGATTTTCCATAATGTTTAGATCATTAATTTTTGAATCAGTGCTTTGCCGGGGGATTCAATGAGACGGGCAATGATGATATCCTGTTCCCGGTTTAGCAGACTGAGAATATTTTCTGTTTTGTTGCCCGGCAGATCAAAAATCTGAAGAAAATAATCAAATTGCCTGTACTTTTTCTCCAGAAAACCATTCTCTGACCGGTTGGCAACAAGTCTGTAAACGGTTTCATCAGCCTGCTTGGTATGTTTATAACACTCAAATTCTCCGGGGTTTTCCCGTTTTTCATCCCAGATTTTCACTGAATCATCCCTTTTGAGATGAATATTCAGTGCCTGATTGATAAGCCAGGAAAGTCGGTAGGCATCTTCACTGCTTGCCAGCGCGATCAATACAAAATCCAGCTCGGGCTGATATTTTAATCGTTTGTCTTTATTCACAATCATTATTTCTTGCGGGTAAAGATACGATTAAGTGGATAGTTTTTCAAGCGCTGATTTGGCTGCTGTTTGTTCTGCTTCTTTTTTTGACCAGCCTTTGCCTTCAGAGATAAAACTGCTGTTAATGATAATGTTGGATTTGAAATGGGGAGTATGCTCGTTTTCCTCAATATGTTCAAAAGTGTCGAAATGCAATTTCCACTTTTTTTCCTGAACAAGATGAAAAAGACTGGATTTATGATCGTAAGTACCCCTGGCTGAGTCTTTCCCGTTGAAATGAGGAATGAACTTTTTAAGTAAAAAATGTCTGCACTGTTTATATCCATAATCCACGTATATGGCACCTATCAGTGCTTCCAGTGCATTTCCATAAATGCTTTCACTTTTTTTGCAGGTTTCGGCTTTGACAATAAGCAGTTTGTCAATGCCCATATTGATGGCAATTTTATTCATGGATTTGCGCTTCACCATGCTGGAACGTATCCTTGTGAGCCTTCCTTCTTCCATTCCGGGATAGGTATTATACAGGTAGTCAGATATCACAGCATCCAGTACGGCGTCACCGAGAAATTCAAGTCGTTCATTATTGAGTCTTTGTTTCCCCAGACTTATGCTGGCTGACCTGTGCCGTAAAGCTGTTTGGTAAAGGCTGAGCTTTTTTGGGTAAAATCCCAATACGCTTTTATAATGATTGTACACTTGCCTTAGTTTATGATTGTAAAAAACCATAAACATATTTTTCAGGCAGGGACAATACACAGGTAAAACTATTTTTCGAAAGCTTTGAACAGGACAGAAGTATTGTGTCCACCAAATCCGAAGGTATTACTCATTGCATAATTGACTTTCCTCTCCTGTGCTTTATTCAGGGTGAGGTTAAATCGTTTGTCAATGTTTTCATCCCACTCATGATGATTGATGGTAGGTGGCACCAGATTGTTCCGGATAGACAGTACGCCGGTGATTGATTCCAGTGCTCCTGCTGCTCCCAGTAAGTGCCCTGTCATGGATTTGGTAGAGCTTACATTCATTTCAAATGCATGATCTCTGAATACTTTGTGAATGCCTTTCAGCTCAGCCACATCACCTATGGGAGTTGCTGTGCCGTGTACATTGATGTAATCCACTTTGTCTGGGTTGATTTTGGCATCATCCAGAGTTCTTTTCATCACCAGGGTAGCTCCGCTTCCTTCCGGGTCGGGTGCTGTTACATGATGTGCGTCAGCTGCCATACCACCGCCGATAATTTCAGCCAGGATGGGAGCTCCGCGCTTTACTGCATGTTCATACTCTTCAAGTATGAAAGCTCCGGCACCTTCTCCCATTACAAAACCGTCTCGGGTTGCACAGAAAGGCCGTGATGCAGATTTGTATTCATCATTGTTTCTGGAGATAGCCTGCATGGATCCAAAACCACCAAGCCCGGCTTCATTAATGGCTGCTTCTGAGCCACCGGTAACAAAAGCGTTTGCTTTACCCAGGCGGATGTAATTGAAGGCGTCAATGAGGGCATTGGAGGATGATGCGCAAGCAGATACCGTGGCAAAATTTGGTCCGCGGAAACCATATTTCATGCTGATATGCCCTGCGGCAATATCAGAAATCATTTTTGGGATGAAGAATGGACTGAAGCGTGGCTTCATATCATTATTGACAAAATTTTTCATTTCATCAATAAGTGTGTCCAGGCCGCCAATACCGGAGGCCCAGATCACACCAATTTCATCCTTGTCCACACTGTCATCAGAAATCAGACCTGAAGCTTCTATGGCTTCAGCAACTGATACCAATGCATACTGTGTGAAGCGATCCATTTTACGAATCTCTTTACGATCAAAATGTTCTTTGGGATCGAAGTTTTTTACCTCACAGGCAAAACGGGTTTTGAAAAGAGACGCATCAAAATGCGTAATCCAATCACTACCTGACTGGCCTTGTACAATTGCATTCCAATAATCAGAAATATTATTGCCCAAAGGGGTAATAGCGCCAATGCCAGTAACAACAACTCGTTTAAGATCCATAAAATGAAGATTGAAAGTTAATTACGTTTCTTACTTAGCGTTTTCCTCAATGTACTTAATTGCATCTCCTACAGTTGCAATTTTTTCAGCTTCCTCATCAGGGATTGAGATATCAAATTCTTTTTCAAATTCCATGATAAGCTCAACGGTGTCTAGAGAGTCTGCTCCCAGGTCGTTTGTGAAGCTGGCTTCAGGGGTTACTTCGTTTTCGTCAACACCTAATTTGTCAACGATGATACTTTTTACTCTTGATGCAAAATCAGACATAGTTCTAAATTTATGTTAATACTACTAATTTTGAGTTCACTTTCTTTTCTAATTGAGCTTACAAAGAAACAAATTTAATAATTATAATTCCAAATTATTATGCATTTTTTTGATAAG
>JBNJGS010000124.1:0-3968 GCA_051747965.1 Bacteroidota bacterium | reverse complement strand
ATACTACTAATTTTGAGTTCACTTTCTTTTCTAATTGAGCTTACAAAGAAACAAATTTAATAATTATAATTCCAAATTATTATGCATTTTTTTGATAAGAGATTTATGGTTTACTTTGAAAACTAAATGTTTGCCATGAAAAAAATAGCCATTTTAGCCTCCGGTTCAGGGACCAATGCTGAAAACATTGTGAGGCATTTTGTTGATAATGAGTATGCGGGGGTGAAGTTGATTGTCAGCGACCGTGAAAATGCCGGTGTGCTTGGCCGTGCAAAAAGCCTCAATGTTGAGGGTCATTATATCAGCAGAAAAAACATGAGGGAAAGTAATCAGTTAATGGATATGCTACATGATTATAAAATCGACTTAATTGTTCTTGCCGGCTTTTTGGCGCTTATCCCATCGCGTTTGATTCAGGCATTTGATAAGCGTATTATCAACATCCATCCTGCTTTGTTACCAGCGTACGGGGGAAAGGGAATGTACGGGGATAAGGTTCATCAGGCAGTGATTGAGAACAATGAAACCGAAAGTGGTATCAGCATACATTATGTGAATGAAAAATATGATGAAGGGAAAATCATCCTGCAGGCAAAATGTCCTGTATATAAAGGTGATGATACAGATAGCCTGTCAAATCGTATCCATAAACTGGAATACCGTTATTATCCGCAAGTCATTGAGCAGCTCATTGAGATGGCTTTAGTCTGAATCGCCAGGGAATGTTTTTCCAGTAGTCTCCTGCATAGTCGATACCAACGCGGGGAAGTCTGTCATAATCGGGCTTCAGCCCATTGTCAAGTAGTGCAATGCGACCGGGTTTATATAATTTTTCGTAATTGAAATCTCTGGTTATGCCCATGGCTTTGCTGCTGCGACCTGGTCCTTCAATAGTTTCAAGACTTCTGATGAGGGCAGCCTGTGGTTCTCCTTCATTGCCTGCAACTATATTGGTCATCCAGTGCATTCCGTATATGAGATAAATGTAAAGAATCCCACCGGCGTGATACATGGGGTCGGTGCGCCTGGTTCTTCCTTTTCTGGCGTGACAGGCCAGGTCATCCTCTCCCCGGTAGGCTTCTGTTTCTGTGATACGGAAATGCTGAATGCCCTTGTTTGTATTTATGGCAATGATTTTGCCCAACAGTGCAGGCGCCATATCCAGGACATCCTGCAGGTAAAAAGCCTGATGAACTATTTTGCTGTCCGGAAAATAAGGTTTTTCTGACTGCATCAATACAGGATTTTATCTTCAAAATCTTTCCAGCTTTTGAACACGCTTTCGGCATCTTTTTGCATCATTTGCCTGGTGGGGATGGAGCGTTCACGAATGGTTTTTCCCAACTCATCATAAATGAATTCATCGCTGAAACCGGCACCTGCAGCTTCTTTTCTCCCTGATGCAAAATACAGCTTTTCCAGCCGCGCCCAGTAAATTGCGCCCAGGCACATGGGACAAGGCTCGCAGGAAGAGTATATTTCACAACCTGACAAGTCAAAAGTCTTTAGCTTGTCACAGGCTTTACGGATGGCATTTACCTCAGCATGGGCTGTGGGGTCGTTGTTTCGTGTTACTTCGTTGACAGCTTCGGATATGATTTCACCGTCTTTTACAATGACAGCTCCAAAAGGTCCATTTCCTGATGGAATGTTATCTTTTGCCAGTTGAATGGCTTTTTTCATGAATTTCTCCTGAAACATAGTACGATGATTGATTCCCCACAAAAATAGTGAATAAAAGAATGCAATAAAAGTTGAACCTGTTAAAGTCTCCATACTGTCCTCGTTGAGCATACTCAGGCTGGCAATGATGAAAAAGGAGGCAAAAAGGAAGTTTTTCATCCCTTTCTTCCGGATAACAGGAATGATCCATCCCATGAGAAACAAAATAAAACCAAAGATGCCAAAGCTTATTAGCATAGTCAGGTATTGATTGTGTGTTCTCCGCCGAAACTGGGGTAGCAAAGGAGAGTTGTCCCTGCGGTACTGGTGTTTAAAAACATCGTTTACATCTCCTGTGCCAATGCCTGTAAGTAAATTGTCACGTGCGATGTGCCAGCCGGTTTCAAGATATACCACCCGCTGTATCAGCGATTTACCAGAGGGGTTGCCTCCGTGGAAATAAATGTGCATCTGCCATATCAGAGCGTAAAGCCTGGAATTGATGCCTTGTTTGTCAATAAACCTTTCATTGGAAATCCCGGATTCTATTGCCTGTATTTCTTTTTCGCTGAGATTGTTGACTGCTTCAGCATCTTTAAATTCACCTTTTGAAGTGAGGTAACGGATCAATATGTGTTTTATCTCATATCCATTTTGACTTAAGGAATCATATTTGATTTCACTTTGCCGATTCCAGGCTTTCTCAAGTTCATCAAACACGATAAAGCGATAAACATAATTTCCGTTTTCTATTATTTGTGAATGTAGATTATGCTGATATGGGTTTCCTTGCCTGGTTTTTATGTCGAAAGTTTCGGGATAGGCTTTTTCCGGATGGTAAAATGCATGTATCTGGTAGAAAAGGTAGGCGCCAATGATCAGTGGCAGGGCGATCATCAGAGAAATCAATGCTGTTTTGATTCTTTTGTTTTGGAGCTTATGGAAATTGATGAGTGTCAGGATGAAAAATGTCAGCAGGGTGATAATCAGACCTGTAAGCACCTGCAATACAACCATGGCAGCAAGATTGAATGTGATGCTGAAGATATACACAGCCCGGAGTTTTGTATTTGTCGTTTTCCCAATGTACCAGGCTGCGATGAATATTGATAAGGACATCATCAGGCTTAACCTGATGTGATTGATGAACGGAGAAAAATTCCTGGTATCCTCTGAACCTTCACCAATGATTCCACCCCAGGAGAGAAATACGAAAATCCCGGAAACAAAAATTGCCAGCAAAAAAATATGGAGAATAATATTTCGGCTTAATCTGTTGAAAGCGGGCATGGAAGCAAAAATCAGTGGCAGGATTAATAATGGCAGCTTTTTTCTTAAGTCTTCCGTGGCATAATCAAAATTGCTGGTGTTCCACAACCATACAATATGTAAAACATAGATGAGGATGAACCAAAACACTTCCTGATTGACAGCGATTCTCTTTTTGTACGGGAAAACAAAAAAGCCTGTCAACCAGGTTAAGCTGATCAGCATGATGGCGTTACTGGTGGCGAAATAGGAGAAGGGCATGCTTGCAGCCAGCAAACAGACAGATATAAGATAAATCAGCTTGAGCGGACGTTCAAGCGGCTTTGATTTTGTCATATGCGTTGTTTATCTGCTATTGCTTTTAAAAGAGCGATTCAGATTTTATTTCCTTGTATCCGAAAACCAGGTTGCAGCCCATTCTGATATTAACATTCCTTGTGGATTGTGGCATCAGGGCCAGCAAGTTATCGGTGACAAGATAGTATTGCAAAAATGCGCCTCTCAGGGTAATACCCAGGCCAATATTGTTGTATTTGTTATCCATCATTGAATAGGAAAGGTGTGCTGTTGCCCAGTCGGTGAGGTCTGAATTCGCTGAAACCGTAAAACTGTGCATCAGTGATTTTCTGTAAAATTCCATTCGATAAAGTGCGCCAAAATCAAGCATGTCATGGAAATGATATTTGCCACCAAGGTAAACATCTGTGGGCAACCAGGTTGTATAGCTGTTATCCTCGGCATTCGGAGCAAAAATGTTGATGACTGAATCTTCAAATTCTTCCATGCTCTCTTCAAACTCTTCATCACTTTCGAAGAAATCTACTTCAATACCCCGGAAATTGAATGTACCGTCTGAAGAAAGTACAAAGGGGTTACTGTTCCAGCTTATAAATCCCAGATCATTGACACTGAAATAAGCCGTAAAATCATTCAGAAAAGTGTAGCTGGCTCCCAGGTCGAGACCAAAACCGGGGTTGCTGAAATTAAAAGCATAGGACAAAGGATTGTATGTATCCATATCCGGGAAATCCGGTTCA
>JBNJGS010000123.1:0-4077 GCA_051747965.1 Bacteroidota bacterium | reverse complement strand
AAAATAATCATCATAACTGTCATTTCCGCCTTTATCCATATACAGATAGGATGAGCTTCCGTTAAAATAAGGAATGTATGTCCATGCATGGCTCACAGAACTTTCAGAAATACAATTTTGAGAAAAACTCTGCATCGCACAAAAGCTCAATGCGGCAAGTAAACAAGCAAATCGAAGTGATTTCATAGCAAAATGGTTTAATGGATTTGGTAATAATATTCAAAAATACGTAATCCTGGCATTAAACTTTCAAAAGCATATATGACAATTGGTATGACAAGCCTATAATACTGTCAGAAAATATTCTGACAAATCTGCATCTGCATGCAGCCCGATTTTTTTTCGCAAGCGATTCCTGGCCTTGTTTACAGAACTCAAGGCAATGTTCAATACTCCGGCAATTTCTTTTGATTTCAGCTCCATCAATAGCATGGCGGCAAGTTTTTGTTCTGTTTCTGTCAGATTGGGATGCTTTTTCAGCAGTCTCGAAAAGAAGTTGGGATAAATCTGATTAAAATTCAATAAAAACTCCTGCCAGTTTTTCCTGGTATCAATATTGGCATTAATCATCTGCAAAGCCTCTTTTGTGTTTTCCTCAGAAATCGCATTTTTCACTTTCGTCATTACCTGATTATAGGCCACCGCATTTGCAATTTCATTGGAAAGCTCTCTGGATTTATGATTGAGATGCTCTTCTAATCGCTTTCTTTCAAGGGTTTCCAAAGCCTCTTTCTGTGCTTTGTTTTTAAGTTTTAAGGAAGAACTCCGGTAAGACAAGGCAAAAAGTACAATGGTTATGATCAATATTATCAAAAGCATGAACACTTCCCGCTGCCTGACTTTGGCTTTTCGCTTTTCCTGCTCGAGTTTTAATTGCTGCTTCTCCAGCTCATATTTTGCAGCCATTTCAAAAATGGTTTCATCAAGCTTGTTGTTATAATATTGTTTTTGCAAAATCCTTGCGTTTGAAAGGGCTTGATATGCAGTTTTCCATTCTCCTGAGAACTCCCCGATTTTTGCCCGCTGAAGGTACAAGCGCATCCACAAATTTTCGTTTCTGTGTTTAGGCACAAAACCAAAAGCAGAGTCAATCAGGGCATTTGCTTCTTCATACATTTCTCGGGAAATATAGATTCCTGCCAAATTAACCGCTACGCCAACTGCGTGCTGATTACTTCCATTATCTAAAAACAGATGCAGGGCTGTCTTAAAACACTGTTCTGAACGAGAGTACTTATTTTGCTGAGCGAAAACAAAGCCAATCTCATTCTTTGAGCTGGCCAGCAAATCATCAAAGCCCATTTTTTCTGATATTTCAATGGATTGTTCTGAATATTTCACAACAGAATCAAAATGATTCACCGCTTTTGGATTGGACTCATTATACAGTGCAGCCATGCGATTGTATGCATGTGCCCTGTCATACTCTGAAATGGACTTTTCATTCAGAACCTCGTACAGGCTTGCAAAGCCTTTACCATACTCTCGTTTGGATCGATATGCTTCAGCCATGGCAATTCTTGTTTTGATCCCGGCATCACTCGACAATTCCACCGTATCGGCAACTGCCAGCAACAATTGCAATGCTGCATCAGGCATTAAGCGGTTGAGATAATTCTGTGCAGAATCCAAAACATCTTGTGAATCTGCTTCTTGGGCAGACGCCGAAGCATTAAAAACAAATATGAAAGCCAGGAGTACCATGAAGGGCATACTCCCCGGTTTTACAATGCGATTGAACGTAAATAGTAACATATCTTTGGAATGATTCTACAATAATACAAAAATATACCTTTCTTCTCAGGAAAAAATCAATGAAATATCATTTCTGTATTACAAATCTTACATATAACTTTTACAGGTTAAATGAAGCGCCAGGCCCGGGTATTTGGGTTTGGGCATCCCGAAACAGGAAGCCACTCAAAAGCCAAAGACACAGCGCAATTTAAAATGGTATTTAAAATTTTAACACAATTCTAATAGTTTTTTTAGTTCGGTATGTGTCGAACCAATAAAACCTTTTCTATCTTTGTGGCATAAATAATCAATACCATGAATTCAGAAGAAAGAATACAAGAACAAAAGAAATTGATTGAAAGTCTTGGCATGAGCCTGGAGGAAGAAGGTTTGCAGCCGGTTTCATGCCGGATACTGGCACTTCTGATGGTAATGGATAAGGAGCAGTTTACCTTTGACGAAATCATTGAGGAGCTTAAGATCAGTAAAAGTTCAGCCAGTACTGCCCTGAAAATACTACAGTTGAAGGACATTGTTGAATATAAAACCAGGCCGGGTGACAGAAAACGTTACTTCCAGATCAAAAGGCATGATCCTTTTCAACTTTTTGAAAAAGTAAAAAATTCCATGACTGAAAGAAACAAGTTATTGAACAGTATCATTGAGCTAAAGGAAGATCCTGATTCTGAGAATGCAATATTTTTTAAGGATTTGATTAGATTAACAGAGCTGTTTTTGGAGAATTACGAAAAAATGAAAGAAAATTTCATTAAGAACAGATAAACATTTTAATAAAAACAATGCTGGATATGATGTATGGTAAAAAACTGATAATGATTGCGCTGGCAAATTTTGCAATTCTGGCGGCATCAGCACAGGATTCTGTGATGCAGCTTTCTGTTTCTGATGCCAGGGACTTTGCAATAGAGCATAACAAGGAATTGCTGAATGCAAAAGAAGATGTACAGATTGCCAGGGAACAATATAAAGCAGCCCGTGGGCAAGGCCTTCCTCAAATTGACGGAACACTGGATTACATGACCAATTTTAATTATGAAGCAGAGCTGGAATTTGGCAGCGGAGAAGAAAGCAGTCCCCCGGACATTAACTATCAGGTATTGGACCAGGGTGATATGGAAATCATAAAACTCCTTGAATCCATGACATCAACAGGGCCTACCACGATAGAAATGACGGATCAGTCCAGCGCACAACTTCAGGTGACGCAGCTGATTTTTGGAGGTCAGTACTGGGTGGGACTAAAGACGGCTCAAATTGCTGAAGAGCTGGCTCGTCAGAATGTTTCACTTACAGAACTTGATGTAAAAGAAAGCATCGAAAACACGTATTACATGATTTTGGTTACTGAAAACATACTTGACGTTTTACAAAAAAACATTGACAATCTTGAGGACATCAAGGAGCACACGCAAAACATGTATGAAGCCGGACTTGCTGAGGAAGTGGATGTGGACCAAATCAGCATCAGCCAGTCACAACTGGAAAACCAAAAAATGGCCATGGAAAGAAATGTCCGGCTCACTTATCATATGTTACATTTTCAGATGGGCCTGGATTATGATCAGGAAATTGAACTCACAGATTCTTTGGAGGGGCTGATGAAAAGTATTGAAGTCAATTCAAAACTGGCTACCTCCTTTGATCCCGAGCTGAACCCGCAATATCAGCTCATGGAAACACAAGGGTTATTGCAGGAGAAACAGATTGACATGCAGAAATGGGCATACGCTCCTACCCTCACTGGTTTTTACACTTATACGGAAAAAATTATGACCAGTGGTTTTGATCTGAATCCCAGAAATGCTGCCGGTCTGAATTTATCAATACCAATTTTCTCAAGTGGTATTCGCAAAGCAAATCTCGATAAAGCCAGGATTGAACTGGACAAAGTAAAACGCTCCGGTGAAATGATCAAAGAGCAACTATTGATGCAAAACAATCAGCTCAGGTATGAACTCACGGATGCCTGGGAAAACTATCAGACACAGAAAAAAAATGTTGAAGTAGCCAGACGCGTTTTGGATAATGTGGAGAACAAATATAAACAGGGGTTGGCATCAAGCCTTGACCTGACACAGTCTAACTCAAATTACCTGGAGGCTGAAAGCAATTTCCTGAATGCTGCCATGGATTTGATGCAGGCAAACCTGAAACTTGAAAAATTATACGATCAATTATAAATCAGAAAGACAGCGTGATGAAAAAAACAAAAATTCTTGTATGGATAATGCTTGTTGCAGGAATCATGTCAGCATGTAATCCTGAAGAAAGCAAAGACAACAAACAGGATAAACAGGAAACGAAGCCTGTAAAAATCAC
>JBNJGS010000122.1:0-4122 GCA_051747965.1 Bacteroidota bacterium | reverse complement strand
TCCATTGATCAGTACAGACATAAACATGAGCAGATATATACCGGAAAGAAATGTTGCAACCTGAGAAACAAGCATCCCGGTAAAATCTCCGGCCCACAAAAAAATCAGGTTGAAAATCAGTAAAAGAACAAATATGTATTTTAATCCCGAAGCTGCACCGGAAATATCAGATTTGCTCAATGCAAGGGCGCTGCCTGAAGCAAACAGAATATACAGCACAATCAGGGTCTTCCACCATTGTCTGCTCATTGCATCCAAAAGCAGAGGCAACAAATCTGTCAAATCATTCCACATATGATGAAAGACAATAAACATATCAGACAGACTTTCCATGTTTTCAGGCACAAATGTAATCTGTGTCATCTGCGTAATTTTTGTACCGGTCAGAATCCATACCATCGCGTACAGCAATGCCGAGCCAAGGATTACAGGGCCTATGCCAATGAAAAAATTGCCAATCTGGTGATACAGGTTTTTGGGATTATACGAATGATTGACATAACCCATGCTGCCGGAGTGCTTATCTGGTGAAAACAGTTTCATGCCAGTGATTTTATGCCCAAAAAGAAGGCAGAATATGGCATGACCAATTTCATGAACAGCCGTGCCCAGCCAGCCAAATGCAATCAAATACCCCCTGACGCCCATGAGTTTCACACTCTGCCGCTCTACTTGTCGTGATATATGATGCAGAAAAAATGCCAGCAGAATCAGAGGTCCCGGCAGAATAAGCAGTTGAAGCAAACTTGCCGTGAGAGCATGCAGCAAGTAAAGAAGTATATCTGAAAAAGCGGCCATGAGAACAAATTTACAGATAAATCCTGACACCCCTGATGATTTCACAAATAATTAAAGAGACAAGGAAAAAATTCAGGGAAAATTAAGCTAAATCACTACATTTGTTTCATCGTATTGTCAGATATTCATAAGCAGGACCGTCATTTTGGGATAGATACCATCTGTAAAAGTCATGCCGGGTAACAATAATTATGAATACTGCCACCAAATAGCAAAAAGAATGAAATTAACCAAAGAGCAAAAAGCAATCATAAAGGCTGAAGGTAACATCAAGATCAACGCTGTTGCCGGCTCAGGAAAAACAACAACCATCATCGAATATGCACGGGCCAAACCCAAAACTGCCCGCATCTTGTATCTGGCTTTCAATAAATCTGTCAAACTGGAGGCCATCCGGAAATTCAGAACGCAGGGGCTCAGGAATGTAAGTGTAGAAACAGCCCACTCCCTGGCATACAGACACATCATCAGAAACAGTGCTTATCAGATCAGGCCGCAGCCTTACAAAACCCATGAAATTGCAGAGATGCTCAATATCAGCAGCAATGGCGAAAAAATGGGTGAATACATTCTGGCCAATCATATCAACAAGTTCCTCTCCTATTATTGCAACAGCAACAAGTCAAAGCCGGAAGAAATCAATTATTCAGATGTTGTTAAGGACCCGAAGGCCAAGGGTTTCGTCAACACATACCATTCCCTGATTGTACAGAACGCCAAAATTCTGCTGAATAAAATGGACAAGGCAGAAATCGAAGTTACCCATGATTTTTATCTGAAAAAATTCCAACTTGCATCACCGGAATTGCCCTATGATTATATTCTCTTTGATGAAGGTCAGGATGCCTCACCCGCGATGCTTGACGTATTTTTCAGGCAAAAAGCCACCAAAGTTATTGTGGGGGATTCCCATCAACAGATTTACGGCTGGAGATTTGCCGTCAACTCTCTCGAAAAAGCAGCATTTACAACACTCACCCTATCCAACAGTTTTCGTTTCAATCAAAACATTGCCCGGCTTGCACAGGAAATCCTGAAAAGAAAGGCACATCTCAACACAGATTCTGCTTGTGAAATCAATGGACAAGGCTCATCAGAGCAGGGAAAAACAAGGGCAGTCATTGCCAGAACAAATCTTGGTCTTTTGCTGAATGCGATAGACCATGTCAGGAACGAAAACAACAACGGAAAAATATATTTTGAGGGCAATATCAATTCATATACATACGCCAGTGATGGAGCCTCACTTTATGATGTACTCAACCTGCATGAAAACAAACACAGGAATATCAGGGACAAATTGATCAAAAGAATGCGTGATACCACAGAACTCAGAGAATATGTTGAGAAAACTGAGGATGCAGAGCTGGCCATGATGCTTCAAATTGTCGAGGAGTACGGTAGTGAGATCCCTTCCATCATCAAAAACATCAAAGCAAAACATATTGATGGTGACGACAAAAACACAGCAGACATGATTTTCTCAACTGTCCATCGCTGCAAGGGCTCAGAATACGACGATGTACGGCTGGTGAATGATTTTATTTCAGAAGAAAAGCTGAAGAAAATAAAATCCGAACAGAAAAAAGAAGTCATCAATCACCAGCAACTCATTGAAGAAATTAATTTGCTCTATGTCGCTGTTACCAGAACCAAAAACACAATTCATATTCCAGAGTCACTCATGCCGGTAGATTTTCCTGCCACGGAGCAGATTCACATCACAGAAAAGGCAGAAAACGAATTGCCGGAAATGCCTGAAGCGGAGAAATTGTTCTCTATAACAAATTATGATGAAACAGAAAAAGCATACAATGTAGAGGAAATCAGGAAACAGCATAAAGCCGCATACAGATCATGGACTTCAGAACTTGACGAGGAGCTTACCTGCAAATACCGGCAAGGGACAAAAGTTAAAGAACTGGCAAATTATTTCGGCAGAACAGAAGGTTCCATACGCTCAAGAATAAAAAAGCTGCAATTAAAAGAGGCGTAAGTTCATTTATCCTCCAGCGACCTGATGTCAGTGCATAAGGCAGGAAAAAGCATAGAAACCTTCAGATAAGCAAGTGTTTTATACACTTTTAACTTGACATTTTGCTGATTTTTCCTTACATTTGTGATGGAGAGATTGAATTTTTGTTTATCATTAAAATCCAAATATTGATATGACACAAATGAGCAGATTTTTTACTTACAGTTTTTTTATGATTGCAGGTATAATGCTAATCATAGCCGGAGGTTGTAAAGAAGATGACAATGAGCCTGAGGATGATAGCGATGATGAAATCAACCATGAAATTACTTACGGCTCTGTTACAGACAGTGAAGGAAATGAGTATACAACTGTGGTTATCGGGGAACAGGAATGGATGGCTGAAAACCTCAGGGTAACGGAATACCGTAACGGAGATGAAATCCCTGCCGGTCTGGATGACACAAGCTGGGAAAGTACATCTGAGGGGGCGATGACTGTTTACCCCCACGAAGATGTTGATGGGTTGGAGTCCGATCAGGAAGTGATTAATGCCTATGGCATACTTTATAACTGGTATGCAGTGGACGACCAGAGAAACATCTGTCCGTCCGGCTGGCATGTTCCTTCAGAATATGACTGGACACAACTGGAGAACTACCTGCAGGACAAGTTTGAAGCAATCGGTAGCAGTGAACTTGGAAATGTATTGAAATCATGTCGTCAGGATGGATCTCCTCTGAGTGATGAATGCGACACCAGAGAACATCCGCGGTGGAACGGACACGGCACACATTATGGTACCGATGATTTTGGATTTTCTGCTCTTCCCGGAGGCATGAGAGACGAATATGGCGCTTACGAAGGTATTGGCTTAGGTGCGCTTTGGTGGACATCTTCAGTTATTGGAGAAGACGCCTCTTTTGCCCGCAGCATCATGTTCGACTCCGGATCAATGAATTCCGGATACACTGGCGGTAGCAGAAATGCAGGCCTGTCAATTCGCTGTGTGAAAGACTGATTCTTCTGACAAAATTCAGCGGGTTTCATGATAATCCGGAGTTGACTGCGCCTTTGCAGAAATTTGTCTCTTGCCGGTTTATTAACTCCTGCAAAAAAGCACATCAGGGCTAAAGCCCCATTGTGTTTTTCGCCTCAAAACCCCGCCATAAATGCCGGGGTTATTGGTTTTAGATGAATATTATCACTAACCCCGACCTTCAGGTTGGGGTGAATAAGGATATGAAAAGATAAAATGGGCTTTAGCCCTGAGATTTTTTTAATTGATGAGTGTATCTTTTTTCAATTCCTGATTTTCAATCATTACCCACTAAATTTGCAGTAGAACC
>JBNJGS010000121.1:2693-4370 GCA_051747965.1 Bacteroidota bacterium | reverse complement strand
AATTATTTCTCCTCAAATTACGGCGATGAAGGCTATCTGTTTTTAATGGTTGACCTTCAGGACACCAGCAAACCCACCATCCATGTAAGAACCTGGCAGCCGGATAAAGATGAAAAGGGAAATATATACGGGATAGAGGATTTTTAGGGAGTTTTTAACTAAGACAGAAAACCAAACATCCAGAGGGGAACAACATTACCGGAGCCGATCTCAATATCGTCCTTCAAAATCCACGAATCATCTATATTTCGGATTTGTTTTTTGTTTTTGCTTTTTCCACCGATTTCAAAATGATGTTTTTCGTCCACAATAAAATCCACATCTTTTGAAGCTGTCACATGATGCAGTTGCTTTACCTGGTTAATAAAAAAGGTTTCCCTGATATTTCCTTTGTCTGGTTGCTGATCCGATAAGGCATACATCATATTTGGATTGTCAATGTAAATTTTTTCGGGTTTATTGAGACTGTTTATTCCTTTGGAGGGCGATCTCATCAAGCTCACAATTTCAGCTTCGTGCATAAGATACAAATACTGCTTAAGGGTGTTCAGACTGATTCCGGTTCGTTCACTCAGTGATGTCATATTTGGCTTAAAGGGAACACTTTTACTTAAAATCTGCAACAGTTTTTTGAGGTAATAAATATTCGCCGAAGGGATATTAATGTACTGTGGGATATCCACCTCCAAAATGGTCAAAATAATTTCTTCCAGTTTCCTGTGAAATGACTGCTTGTTTTCCAGATAAAAAGGATAGTACCCATGAGACAGATAATTATTAAAATACTCCAGCGGCCTGACATGTTCTTTTACCTGCATTGCAATTTCAACATGGTGATTTAGAATATCCTTCAAATCAAAGGTTTCAAATTTGTGCATTCCTTCAAAATTCAGATACTCTCTGAAAGAAAGACCCGGCATTTGATATATAACAGCCCTACGGCTTAAATCAGCTTTTGCCTTTTGCAAATGAAGCAATGATGACCCTGTAAAAATAACCATCAGTTCAGAAAAATCATCATACATGTTTTTTAGCTCCATTGCCCAGTTTTTATACCTGTGCACCTCATCCAAAGCCAGCAACCTGCCACCCTGTAAATAAAACTTCGAAGCAAGGTCGTAAAGCCGGTTTTCGGTAAAATACAAATCATCCAAACTAACGTACAGCACCTTTTCATAGGACTCATACTCCTGCTTTATATGTTGGAGAATCAGGGTGGTTTTACCAACACCTCTACTGCCCTTTATCCCAATAAACCGGTTTTTCCAGTCAATCGTATCTGTGAAATCCCTGATGGTTTCAAGACTTGATTCTGATAATTTATTGTAAAACTTTTGCCTTATTTCATTCATTGCTTAATACTTTACAACAAATATACACATTTTCATCAATGCTTTGACAGTTTTTTTGTGTTTTTTGTCATTGTATTGACAGTTTTCCCATCAAAGGAGCTCATCTCATCAAAAATCCTTAAAATTTTGGGAATTTTGCTTAGTTAACAGATTAAGCCTGACCTTTAGGTCGGGCTTAGTATTTAGCCCTGATATTTGCTTTGATAGCAGGGCTAAAGCCCTTTTTATCTCCGTTTTCACCTACCACCAAGACCTGAAGGTCTTGGTTAGCCTTGTTTTCACAGGGCTGTACTTATATCACTGATTATCTTTTACCAGGTGTCGA
>JBNJGS010000121.1:0-2593 GCA_051747965.1 Bacteroidota bacterium | reverse complement strand
GGACAAGGCTAGCAAAGTATGGAATAATAGTGGAAAGGGCTTTAGCCCTGAAACCTTCTGAATCTCCCGGTACCTTTTCACAAATTTTATTTATCTTCACGCTTCAAAGCGAAGCTATGCCATCGCAACTGCAGACTGAAATAAAATACCTGAAAGGTGTGGGTCCGAAAAAGGCGGAACTGCTTAATTCTGAGCTCGATATTTACAGCTTTGATGACCTGCTAAACTATTTCCCCTATCGTCACACCGACAGGTCCCGCTTTTATAAAATCAAAGAACTCAGGGATGGCATGCCCACGGTACAGATTCTGGCCACGGTACATGCACCACAAACCGTTGGGGGAAAACGCTTTTCCAGACTAACAGCCTTTTGCGAAGATGATACCGGCAGCCTTGAGCTGGTGTGGTTCAAAGGAGCAAAATGGATCAAAGAAAGCATCAAACCCGGACAACAATACGTCATTTTTGGCAAACCCACCCGCTACAAAGGACGCATCAACATGGCCCATCCGGACATGGAAACCCTGGAGAAATGGCAGCAGAAACCTGCCACCGGCCTGATGCCGCATTACAACACCACGGAAAGTCTTAAAAAACACCGGCTCCACAGCAAAGCCGTACAAAAATTGCAGGAAAATCTGCTGAATTCCATCACAGAGTCAATACCCGAAAATCTGCCGGAATACCTGCGGCAAAAATACCGCCTCATCGGCAAAGACCAGGCCATCCGCAATATCCATTTCCCGGACAGCCACGAAGCCTTGTCACAAGCAGAGTATCGCCTGAAATTTGAGGAGTTGTTTTTTATTCAGTTGGGCATGCTTAAAGCCAGAAACCGTCGTAAGGAAAGCATCCCGGGGTATGTATTTTCACAGGTTGGGCAGCAATTCAATGATTTTTACAAAAACAACCTGCCATTTGAGCTCACAGGGGCCCAAAAACGGGTCATCAAAGAAATCCGCCGCGATATGGGCAGCGGGAAACACATGAACCGCCTTTTGCAGGGCGATGTGGGCAGCGGAAAAACTCTGGTGGCCCTTATGTGCATGCTTATCGCCATAGATAACGGCTACCAGACAGCCCTGATGGCACCCACAGAAATCCTGGCGCAGCAGCATCTTCAATCGGTCAGCAAAATGCTGGAAGGAATGAATCTGAGAATAGAGCTGCTCACAGGCTCTACCAAACAAAAAGACCGCAAGCCCATACACGAAGGGCTGCAAAACGGCGATGTGGACATACTCATCGGCACCCATGCCCTGATTGAAGATGTGGTGCAATTCAAACAACTCGGACTCACCATCATTGATGAACAGCACCGCTTTGGTGTGGCTCAGCGTGCACGCCTCTGGAAGAAATCCGAAACGCCGCCACATGTGCTTGTGATGACAGCAACCCCCATCCCCCGCACCCTGGCCATGACCGTTTATGGCGATCTGGACGTTTCCACCATTGATGAACTACCACCGGGCCGCAAACCCATTATCACCAAACATGCCACCGACAGCAAACGCCTGCGGGTGTTTCAGTTCATGCGGGATGAGATTGCCAAAGGCCGGCAAATATACGTGGTGTATCCCCTCATCAAGGAATCTGAAAGCATGGATTTCAAAGACCTGGAAGACGGTGTGGAGAGTATGTTGCGCGCCTTTCCCCGCCCAAAATACCAGCTTGCGGTGGTTCACGGCAAAATGAAACCTGTGGAAAAGGAAAAATCCATGCAGTATTTCAAAAGCGGAGCTGCCGATATTCTGGTGGCAACTACTGTGATAGAGGTGGGTGTGGATGTGCCCAACGCCAGTGTGATGATACTGGAATCTGCCGAACGATTTGGCTTGTCACAGATGCATCAGCTTCGGGGCCGTGTTGGCCGGGGCGCCGAACAATCTTACTGCGTCCTGATGACCAAAAATAAGCTGGGAGACAACTCCCGGCAACGCATCGAAGTAATGACCCGCAGCAACGACGGCTTTGAAATTGCTGAGGCTGATATGAAACTCCGCGGCCCTGGTGACATTGAAGGCACACAGCAAAGCGGCCTGCCCATCAACCTGAAAATTGCCAACCTGAGCCGGGATCAGCAATTGCTGCAGTTTGTCCGCAATATTGCTGAAGAAATTCTGGAGAAAGATCCCACACTCAACGCAGCCGAAAATCACCTGCTTGCCCGCGAACTGAAAAATCAAAATAAAAACAAATTACTCTGGCGGATGATATCATAACATATTATCAGACCTTCCTTTTTTCAATGCATGGATCGGTGTGATTACGGAAAACAACAAATATTTTCAATTTTTTTTATCTAATTTGATTTGGGCACTCAAGACGAATAGAAAAATTGAGTATATTTATGCCATAAAACCTTAAACCGGACTATCATGAAAAAAATCATCCTCGCATCAATTGCATTACTTTTTGCCAGTTTTGCCATGGCACAATCAGTCATTGTGTTGCACAGTACAGACACAACCGCCGTATTTACAGGCAATACAGCTTTTGCTGATGCTTATGCGTTAGCAGAAAACGGCGATACGCTCTATTTATCAGGTGGCGGATTTACAGCTCCAACCGGATTTGAAAAAGGATTAAAAAT
>JBNJGS010000120.1:0-4388 GCA_051747965.1 Bacteroidota bacterium | reverse complement strand
AGCCATGGAGTGCGTGTTCACCGCATTATCCATTTTTTCGTGGTGGGTCAAAGCATTTCCAGCGCAGGGAAACAGCGGGAATCCCGGCTGAATAGATCTCGGGATTCCGGAAGGAAATGCTTTGGGGAACCCACAGAAAAAATGGATTTGGCGGTGACTTTCTTTGCTTCTTTCTTTTGTGGTTGAAAAGAAAGAAGGGGGAATATATTGATGGAATACTCAATTTAAAAAGCCGGGTCACCCAAATTATAATATTTTAAAGGATAACTTTTTGATTATCACAGGCAAATTTTTGAAACATCAATGTGGTGCACAAAACAGGAAAAAGTTGAAATTAACAAAGGTTTCCCGGATGATTTGTTTGATGCGGAAAACCTCTGAACCAGCTTTCTGTACTTTGTGTTATTTTCCGGGATGTAAATCAGTCCAGTGAAAACCAGGGCTTGACCCTTTCTACCTCATCCTGTCTGATGGATTTATGGTAAAATTCATTGGAATATTTATCGTACCAATAGTCTTTAGCCCATTCAACATGATGTTCTCTGATGCTTTGCAAGGCCTTGATGATAATCTGCAGTTCTGCATTTGTCATGCTTGGGTGCAGGGAAAGCCTGACCCATCCCGGTTTTTGTGAAAGATCTCCTGAATTGATCATCTGCGTAATACGATGAGATTGCTCCCAGGAAACATCCAGCAGGTAATGCCCGTATGTACCGGCGCAGGCACAACCACCACGAACCTGTATGCCGTAGCGATCATTTAGCAGCCTGACAAGCAGATTGTAATGTATACCCTCAATGTAGAATGAAATGATGCCCAGCCTGTCGGTAATATTGTCTGCCAGAATATGCAGGTCTGGAATATCTTTCATACCCGCGAAAGCCAATCTGACCAGTTCATCTTCCCTGGCCCTGATTTTATCGGTACCCATCTGGTTTTTTACCTCAAGGCACAATGCTGTACGGATGGCCTGAAGAAATCCCGGGGTGCCGCCATCTTCCCTGGCTTCAATATCATCAATATACTTAAATTCTCCCCAGGGATTTGTCCAGTCAACTGTGCCGCCGCCGGGATTGTCCGGAGTAAGGTTTTTGTACAGCCGCTGATCAAAAACCAAAACCCCTGAAGTACCTGGACCTCCCAGAAATTTGTGTGGAGAAAACATAACAGCATCCAGTTTTTTCTCCGGATCATCAGCCGGATGCATGTCTATATCAACATAGGGTGCTGAAGCGGCAAAATCAACAAAGCACCAGCCTCCGTATTCGTGCATGATTTTGGCCAGCTCATGATAAGGAGTGGAAATCCCGGTTACATTTGAACAGGCTGTAAAAGATCCGATTTTTATCTTGCGGTTTTTATACCGTTCCAGCTCGCGGCGAAGAGCATCCGGATCCACCAGCAGATCATCATCAAATTCCAGCTGTACCACATCAGCAATGGTTTCATACCAGGAGGTGTGGTTGGAATGATGCTCCATATGGGTGATAAATACCACCGGTTTTTCTGATTCCTGCAAACAGGTGCGTTTCGATATGGTCCCACAGAATTTCAATCCCAGCATCCGCTGAAGCTTATTTACCACAGCAGTCATCCCGAATCCGGAAGTAATGATAACATCCGTCTCACAGGCATTGACATGCTCCTTGATCAGCTTATGGGCATGATGGTATGCCTTGGTCATCAGGGTGCCGGTTTCACTGGTTTCTGTATGGGTGTTGCCAACATACGGACCAATGGTTTGTGAAATCCGGTCTTCTATCGGCTGATACAACCGGCCACTGGCAACCCAGTCGGCATAAATCATCTCCTGTTCGCCATTCGGGGTTTGAAACCTCTTGTGATGACCAATTGTATTCTGCCTGAATTTTTCAAAATATTGTTCTAAATCCATATCAAAAAGCACTTATCCATATTTGACATCCTTCCAGCCTGTGTCAGATTGCATAATATTTGCAGCCCGACTGACAGTCAGGCTGCAAATATAATCATTAATAATTTCGACCGTCTCATCCTGCAGGCTTTCTTGGATGATTATTGTCAGAAATGTCTGAACGATCTCAGCAATATCAATCAGGCAAAACAGCCGGATATCGGATAAACACCTGCGTTTTCCTTGTTTCCTAATACCCGTTGAGATGTAAGTCTGTCTTATGAATCAATGTATTCTCTGATCATCTGATACAAAAGTACAAATTTGTCCGTGCTCACATGTGCTGTGTCATCCAGTATCGTATGGTAGTGTTTGTTCATCTCACCATGAATACTGAAAAATACCGAGGGTACGCCTTTTTCAACAAAAGGAAAATGGTCAGAGTGAGGAGAGATGCTGTCCTGTTTAAAACCACTGAACCAGGATTCACGGAGTGCATTCGCTTTCATTTTGTTAAAATCCGGCTCTGCAGGTTCGTTGCATTGAACATACAGACTGTCGCCATTGTCAGCTACCATGTCAAGATTGATTAGCAATTCAATATCTTCTAACGGGAATAGCGGATTTTCCACATAATGCCCTGACCCCAGGAGGCCGCATTCTTCCCCGGCAACACAAATAAAAGCCAGTGATTTTTCCGGCGGATTGTTCCCGTAGTGTTTTGCCAGATTCAGCAACATGGCAACACCACTGGCGTTGTCATTGGCACCCGGGAAAAATGTTTCGCGGCCCATCATTCCCAGATGATCATAATGAGCCGTGAAAACGATCCATTCATCCGGATTTGTTTTTCCTTCAATATAGCCGATTACATTTTGCGAATCGTGGGCTTCTATCATGTGATTATCAATGTCAAGTTCGGCAGTTTTGGGATTATCCGGCCAGTTGTCATAGCTTACCCACGCGATACAGGAAGGATATACACGGTCAGAGTATGCTTTGTAATATTTCAGTGGCTCATCCCATAACATCAGGCAGGCTCCGGATTTAACTGTAACCATTTTGCGGTAAAAATCCTTGTATTGCCTTGCAAACCCGAAATCACAAACAGGCAATTGCTTTTCACTCAGATTTTCCAGCTCAGCAATGGTCTCTGCTTCATCAAAATCCACAGTGTCCACCATGTAAACCTCAAAAACTCCCTGTGCACTGCCGGAAAAGCTGCGCAATACAAAGTCTTCTCCGGCTTGCATTGCTTTCCCGTTTATTTTCAGACTGGCATCAGACTGAAAGGTATTCACAGGAAAAGTGAAATGCTGAAACCACTCATTGTCTCTGGCCTGCAAACCATGTTTTTTGTATTCTCCGGCAATGTAGCGGGCAGCTTTCAGATCGCCCTGTTCGTAATAACCTCTCCCATGATAAGCTGTGTCTGAGAGTTCTGTCATGATTTCCATGGCATAATCCGCTACCTGGGCAGAACCAATGCCGGCACTTAGGAAAAATAAGCTAATGATGAGTAATGATCTTTTCATAATGATGTGTTTTGGTTGAATATCTTTTTCAAATAAACGTCATCCCTTGCCAAAAGTCTCTTAAAGTTCTTGTAAAAGCTGTTGTGGTTTTGTTAAATTTCTAACAGCCGGATTGCGCCAATAGACAGGTACTTGATTATACGCATGGCTGTCAGCTTGCAAAAAAATGCTTGCCGGGACTCAACAAAATGTTACCTTTAGCTGTTAGAAAATTTTAAAGTTTAATAACCACAAAAAAAGAAAACTATGTTAAAGAGACCGATTATCGATGCACTGAATGAACAGATTCAAAAAGAAGGCTATTCAGCCAACCTGTATCTTGCCATGGCTTCATGGGCAGAAACCGAAGGTTATGATGGCATCACTCAGTGGCTGTATGCTCAGGCTCAGGAAGAAACAGAGCATATGCTTAAAATCATTGGTTATGTCAACGAGCGTGGGGGTAAAGCCATTATTCCCGCATTTGAACAGCCACCGGCAGAATGGAAGTCAATCAAACAGATGTTTGATCAGGTGCTGGAGCATGAACAGTACATAACCGAAAGCATACATTCCATCATTCCGGTGATTGAAAAAGAAAACGATTACGCCAGTCTGCGCTGGATACAGTGGTTTGTTGATGAGCAAATGGAAGAAGAGGCATCCGTTCAGGAAATTATTGACAAACTTGATATGCTGGGAGACAAAAACCTGTACATGTTTGATCGCGATATCATGGGTATGCGTGCCGAAGGCGGCGAAGAAGCATAAAACGCATCAAAGATATACACATACAAATTATTGAGAAAGAGCATCCTGAGGGGTGCTTTTTTTTGTTCTATGCTTTTTTGTTGAGAAAACCGAAATAGGAGGCTTAATTTGACCATAAATTTCAGCCAGTGGACGGACAGGCAAGCTGCCAAAAGCAGCTTTAAACGCACGGTTCAAGGCAGTCGCTACTCTATGACTGATGATTTATAGCAGAGGCGCAGGGCCGTGCG
>JBNJGS010000119.1:0-4401 GCA_051747965.1 Bacteroidota bacterium | reverse complement strand
ATTTGACGGATATTCACGGATTAATATTTGTAGCTGTGCTAATGTATTCTGGTATAACATGTGTCATGTACACTTTTATCCGTGTAAATCAGTAGCATCCGTGTTATCCGTGTTCCATCCCCTGTTGCTTGTTCTTAATAATTTTATCCGCGCAAATCAGTAGCATCCGTGTCATCCCTGTTCCATCCCGTGTTCCATCTCGTGTTCTATCCCCTGTTGCTTGTCCTTAATAATTTTATCCGTGTAAATCAGTAGCATCCGTGTTATCCGTGTTCCATCCCATGTTTATCTTGTCCGTGCAAATCCCGGATACGGCTTCGCCACTGTAAGTCACATGCTATTGTGCTTACAACCAGAAAATCAGGAATTTACAGCGGTGTGTCTATGACACTTGCAATTCCCTTTTCGGAGCGACTTTTTCCACCTGCGAGGCAGGCAGGTTAATGGAAAATGCCACATTGGCGCTGCTGAGTTGTACCAGCAGACGATATCGCCCTTTTATTTCTGTTAAATGTCCGTGTAATCCTTTAAAATTGCCTCGTTTTACCAGCACGTAATCGCCGGGTTTATACTCATCTGCCCTGCATGCACGGATGTTCTGTCCATCCCATTCGCGGGCAATGATATCCAGATTGTCAATTTCTTCCTGCCTCACCACAGCAGGCGCTCCAAATTCTTTCAGTACAAAGCGGGAGAGGGGATGTTTGTATATGTCAGACAGACTGCCAGCAGTGGTTTTTACAAAGAGCATGCCCGGCAGCAGAGGAGTACGGATTTTCTTGAACCGGTCACTCCATTTGCGCAGCTTGTCATACATCGGTAGATAGCAATGATAACCATCACTCGCAAGGTCCTGCATGAGTTTTATCTCAGCCCTGTTACGGGTATACACTACCAGCCACGCTTCTGTCTCCCTCTTGTTTGTCATATTCACTTATTCTGAAATATGCAAAGACACCTGTATTTACATATTTGCTCTTCAATATTGCGACGTAAATATGGGAAAATTAAATTAAACAGACATAAATAAATTCAAAAATATTCAGTTTATGTTAAAAAAATTATACCCGGTATAACAGTTTGAGCTGTAGCTTACTTCCCACGCCTTTTTTCGATATTGATGTTTTGGGCGCCTTGTGAGCAGGCATATTTTATGCTCCTGAACGTCATTTATCGGCCGGATCTTGTCTGAAAACGACAAATATCACAAAAAATCCTGCTCACAACCGGTGTTCGGTTCCTAGTCGCCGCCTGCTGTTGCTGCTGCACCTTTCGCCGTTGCAGGGGCTTCTGGCTCCGCCGCCAGCCCTGCCCGGCGGGTGCAGTTGAGCACAGCAGTCAGCGAGCTATCCACCTGCCCCCTGCCGCGATGGCGTTCCGGCAAACTCCTCCACAAAGGCTGCTGCAGCTTAGTCAGGAAAACCATTTGTTGAAAATGAAAATGTCATTTCAGAGAGTCTTTTATTTTGCCTATATTCATCGCAAAATTTTGGTATGAAAGCAGGAAATAAACATTACCGCACAATATACTGGAACGGCGGAAAAGTGAAGATGATTGAACAAAACAAACTGCCATTTGAGTTTTGCTGGTTTACAGCCGAAACCTACAGGGATACCTGTATGGCCATCAAAAGTATGATCATACGGGGAGCCGGTGCCATCGGCGCTGCCGCAGGTTATGCCATGGCGCAGGCCGCTCAGGAAGCTTCGGCTTCGGGGTATGGCAGCTTTTTGCAAAAAGCACGGCAGGAAATTGAGGCCACAAGACCCACTGCGCGCAACCTGTTTTATGCCACCGAAAAGGTGTATAATGCTGCCCTGCAAAGCAGAGAAGCTGCAGTGGAAACTGCCGGGCGCCTGGCTGATGAAAATGCCGAAGAAGGACGATTGATTGGCGTGAACGGGGAACCCCTCATAAAAGAGGGAATGCGAATAGAAACACACTGCAATGCCGGATGGCTGGCTTTTGTGGATTATGGCTCCGCCCTGTCACCCGTCTATGCTGCACATGATGCAGGAAAAAAAATCTTTGTCTATGCTGATGAAACCCGCCCGAGGGCACAGGGCGGCAGGCTTACGGCCTGGGAACTCCATCAGCATGGCGTGCCACATGCCATTATCCCCGATAACGCCGGTGCTGCTCTGATGGCTGACGGAAAAGTGGATGTCTTGATCGTTGGTGCCGACCGAATCGCTGCCAATGGCGACGTGGCCAATAAAATCGGTACCCTGGAAAAAGCCATTGCCGCCCGTTATTTCGGCATTCCTTTTTATGTGGCAGCACCGCTTTCTACCATCGATATGCGTACAAGCGCAGGACGGAATATCGAAATAGAAGAACGCAGCCCTGATGAGGTGCTAAAACAAACTGGTGCTGATTCTACAGGTGTCATGCATGATGTTTTCGTGAATCACCCGCATTCCGATTGCATCAACCCGGCTTTTGATGTAACTCCGGCTGAACTGATCACTGCCATCATCACCGAAAAAGGTCTTGTCAGCGCAAATCCCGAATCCATTAAAAAATTGTTTTCATGATAAACAGTATTATTTATAAAAAACAAGTCGCTGATATTATGCAGCGTCTTTATCGTCGTGGCCTCACAACCTGCTCCGGTGGCAATGTGTCCCTCCGCGCAGATGACGGCCATATTTATATTACCCCATCACAGATAGACAAAGGAAATATTCGACCTGATGAAATTGCGGAAATGGATGCCCGGGGAGATTTGCTTACCCCGGAACTTCAGCCCAGTATGGAAACCGGCATGCATCTGGCTATATACAAATCCCGCCCCGATGTGCAGGCCATTGTGCATGCTCATCCGCCAAAAGCAACAGCATGGGCCTGTTCTGCAGAAAGACTGCAAAACAACCTCTGCGGTGAAGCACGGTTTTTCCTGGGAGAGATTGCCAGAGCAACTTATTGCCTGATGGGAACAGAGGAGCTGGCAGCAACAGTGACAGCAGGTCTGGGACAGGCCAAAGCCGTTTTGCTTGACAATCATGGTGCAATTACCGTGGGTGAAAGTCTTTTCAAAGCATATGACAGGATGGAGGTGCTGGAAAGTCTGGCAGAACTGCAGATAAACCTGCGAAGCATCGGAAATCCCATGAGCTTGACCGAAGAACAACTCCGGCAACTTGACAATTATTAAAAATATTACCGCATTGTCAGCTTCAGGCCTGCGTCTTATTTCAGATGCTTGTAATACCACCCCACAGCTTCCTGCAGACCTTCTTCCAGATTGTGTGCGGGCCGGTAATTGAGCATATCTGCAGCTTTGTCAATGCTGGCCAGGGTATGAGGGATATCACCTGCACGTGTGGGACCGTGTTTGACTTCCACATCGGCAATGCTTTTGTCGTATTGAATGAGATACTTTTTCAGCAGGCCGGTCAGTTTGTTGAGACTGCTTCGTTCACCGGCGGCTGTGTTGAACACTTCACCTATGGCCTCCGGGTTTTCTGTGCTCCCTGCCAGATGGTTCATTTGAATAACGTTCTTAATATAGGTGAAATCACGGGAGTAACTGCCATCGCCGTTGATCACCGGAGATATGTGATGTATCAGGGAATAAACAAATTTGGGTATCACAGCTGCATAGGTGGAGTTGGGGTCCTGTCGTTTGCCAAAAACATTGAAATAACGTAATCCTATGCATTCCATGCCAAAATGTAAGCCAAACACATGGGCGTACAGCTCATTTGTGTATTTGGTGACAGCGTAGGGGGAAAGAGGTTTTCCGATTTCATCCTCTTTTTTTGGCAGTTTTTCAGAATCGCCGTAAGTGGAAGAACTGGCTGCATACACAAAACGTTTTACCTTTTGGTCGCGGGCGGCTATCAGCATGTTCAAAAATCCGGAGACATTGACCTCGTTGGTGCTTACCGGATCTTTGAGGGAGCGGGGTACGGATCCCAGGGCCGCCTGGTGCAGAATGATATCTGCACTGGCACTTGCCTGCATGCAGGTGTTTATATCCCGTATGTCACCTTCAACCAGGGTGAAATCCGGATGGTCAATGATGGCATCCAGGTTGGAGCGGTGACCGGTGGAAAAATTGTCCAGACATATCACCTTGTTCTTGTATTGTAACATATCCTCACAGAGGTTCGAACCGATAAAACCTGCGCCTCCTGTGATCAGTACATTTTTGTTGCGAATTACAGACATGGTTTTTTTCTTAAGCTATCATGTATCTATGACACAAAACTAATAAACTTTTTGGCAACACCTTCAGCTTTTTTGTTTTCAGCATTTTGCCAGACCATCCAGACCGCAAATCTGCCAACAGGCCGTAGGAAATATAAGCCCCGCTTTTATGCATCAGCCATGGGCATCACTCCCAAACACTCTTCCGCTACCGGCGAAAGCCCGATCCAGAAACCAGCAACCCC
>JBNJGS010000118.1:0-4470 GCA_051747965.1 Bacteroidota bacterium | reverse complement strand
GTGGATGATATTTTGCTTTCCGATGCGGCAAACAGCCTGATTGTTTCGGCAGATGTCAATATTCCCCAAGCGGGCACAGTCAGTGGAGCAGGAGATTATGTTTATGGAGAAACAGTTGCACTTACTGCCCAGCCTGAACCCGGTTATACCTTCATGAACTGGACCGAAGAAGGCGTGGAAGTATCTGCCGAGGCTGAATTTGCGTTCGAAGCAAGTGCAAACAGAAACCTTACTGCAAATTTTGAAATCACCAATGCTGCCAATACATATGAACTTTCCGGCTTCAGGATGTATCCCAATCCTACGGGTGGAAAGCTGACCATCGAAGGTGGCGAAATACAGATGCTTGAAATCTGTGATCTGCAGGGAAGGGTCTTGCATTCTTTTGCCACCCGTGGTGAAACAAAGCAAGTGAATTTGTCAGATCTTCCCAAAGGCCTGTACATTGTCAGAATTACCAGTACGCATGCCGTTTCCAGTCAGAAGCTGGTGTTGGAATAGTTTTTTTCTCCTTGCACTTGTTCCCTCCGGCATGTGCATTGTTTTGCAGTAACAAAAAAGCCTGCTCCCGGAGGAACAGGCTTTTACCTGTATCAGGCAGGGCTTATTTCAGAATGATCTTTTTTATGATGAATTCATCATTATGCGTGATTTTAGCGTAATAAATTCCCGCGTCCAGCTTGCTGATATCAATGGGCATGGAACCGCTTGATTTGGTGGTTGTTGTCATGATGGTCTTTCCGCTGAGCTCAATGATTTCAATCTCAGACTGTGCCGGTGCATTGATGGTGATTTTTCCGCTGCTCGGGTTTGGATAAACGGAGACAGCCTTCAGTTGATCCGATTCTATGCCGGAAACATCCTCTACATGAACCTGAATGTCATCAGAATCCTGACACCCGTATCCGTCGGTTACTGTAACTGAAAAAGTAAAATCCCCTGCACCCAGGTCTGCACCGTCAAGTGTGATGGCCTGAGTTGTCTCACCATTGCTCCACATGTATTCGTTGAAAATCCCGGCATCCACATCCACGCTTTCCTCGTTTGTCATGGAAATATCCGGACCCAGGTTGACATTGGGCAGGGCGTTAACCAAAAGAACAGCATGCTGGGAAAGTAAATCTTCACACGGCCCGGAAACAATACACCTATATATGGAGCCGTTCAGTGATACATCCGGCATTACAGACAGGTTTTCGCTTGTTGTTCCTGTATAGATTGCATCTTCAGATAGTGCAGTCCAGCTGTCACCAAAGTCAGTGCTGACTTCCCACTGGTAGGCGCTTGCCAGCACAGATGCCACTGTGTAATTGACTTCAGTGCCTGTGCATGTGGTGATGTTTTCTGGCTGAGATGTGATTCCGGGAAGCGAAACAGTCTCGTTAAAGCCAATATCAACGGATGATCCTATGATGCGGGGATTTCCCATCATATCGTAGGCCGGCAGGTCGGAGATTATGATTCCGGAGTTCAAACCAGGTGAACTGCAATCTGTTGTATAATCGCCGCTAACATAATCAACAAAGCCGGGAAGGGTATCCATATTGTTTTCAAATGTTCCGACATACTCGCTCCCGTTGAGGCATACGGCATCAAATCCGCCACCAATGATGTTGTTGGTAACATCGGCAGTTCTGCCATCTCCGAAATACAGAAAAAGGTTTCCTTCGGTTGAAGTTGAATCGGTATTGTTGTGAATAATGTTGTTTTTTAAGGTCAGCATGCCATTGTAGTATCCGCAGTGCAGACCTCCGCCTCCGTAATCAGCTGTGTTGTCAATGATGGTATTGTTGGCGATAACCGGGTTTGCATAGTATGCAACCTTAATGGCACCACCGTGCTGTTCGCTATGGTTGTTCCGGAACAAATTCCCGATGATCTGGTTGTTGCTGTAACCTGATGACATGATAGCGCCGCCATGGTCTTCGCTTGAATTGTTCATGAACACATTGTTAATGATGCGTATCGTGCCATACCCGCCGGCTTTGATGGCGCCACCAACATTACGTGAATGGTTGCCGTCAAACAGGCAGTTTGACACGGTCAGAACATTGGAGCAATCGTAAAAATCTATGGCGCCACCCCGGTAGTAACATGAGTTGTTGATGAACTGACAATGATCAATATAGCCTCCCATGCAGTAATAAAACTGTATCGCCCCGCCATATTGATTACTGTAGTTGTTTGCGAAAACGGAGTGGACGATTTGCAGATCATTGTACTCATCCACCATAAAAACGCCACCATCGTCGGGGGAGTTTGCGTATGAAAAATGGCAATATGCAAAACTCGACGGCAGGTTGTCATCCAAAGAACCATCGTTGTTATAATCAAATCCACCCCAACCGGTATGACTGAAATTGGTGCTGTAGCCACTTGTGTCTGCTACTGTGTACATAATGGAGTCGGTTTCTGTACCTTCTGAGATGACTGTTCCTTTTACATATATTTCATAATTGTCATTGAATATTACCATGGTACCCGGACTGATGCTTAGTACCACGTCATCAAGGATGTACAATGATGCATTCATAAATACAGTGTCATAGGCCCATGTGACATCTGTGTCGATTGTGTCGTTTACTGCTGCTTCAATTGTCAGATTCTGTGCCTGAACAAGGAGGGAAGAGATAAACAAGGCCACAAGAAGTAAAAATAGTTTTCTCATAATAGTTTAGTTTTAGGTTAGTTACTGATTGCTAATTTAACCAAAATAATTATAAAAAAGGGGCTTAAGATGAAAAAATAATGAAAAAATAATATAGAACAAATAAAATAAGTGTATAATGTAATAGGTATATATATTATAATTATAGCATAAAAGTGGCATATTGGTTTACATAATTGTGGCACAAGTTGCGAATTTTATTCCGTGGAAATTTTTGATTTTTTTGCTTAAAAGCAGGCATGAATGGAGACTTTCGCCGCTCACCCTGATTGCTAATCAGGAGCTGCCAAATAGTGGAGTATTGGATGAGAGACGCAGGGCCGAGCGTCTCATCCTTCCTTCCCCGAATATATTGTCTGAATGCTGAGTGGGATCCGCCAAACAATTGACAGAATAAAGCGTTATGTAAACAAAGTATCCGAAAGAGAGGATTGAACAAATTAAAAAACAGAAAGTAAGATTCTATGGAAACTACAAACATTCATAAGATTAAAAAAGATGTCTCACGAATAGGCCTGGGAACCTGGTCCATTGGCGGCTGGATGTGGGGCGGCACCGATGAGAAAAAATCCATCGAAACCATACATAAAGCCCTGGATAAAGGCATCAGCCTGATTGATACTGCCCCGGTCTACGGTTTTGGAACATCTGAAAAAATTGTCGGTAAAGCACTGAAGGAATACGGTAATCGTGATAGGATTACACTGGTTACCAAGGTAGGTCTGGATTGGAAAGACGAGCAGCCTTTCAGAAATTCATCCCGGGAACGATTGCAGAAAGAACTGGATGACAGCCTGCGCCGCTTGCAGACCGATTATATTGATGTGTACATGATTCACTGGCCGGATCACAACACGCCTTTTGAAGAAACAGCCAGGCAGATGGCCGAATTTCAGAAGCAGGGTAAGATTAAATCCATCGCGGTAAGCAATCACAACCCCAGCGAAATGGATGCCTTTCGTAAAGGCGCGGAACTCGATATTCTTGAGCCCCCTTACAATTTGTTTGAGCGTGGCATAGAAGACGATATCCTGCCTTATTGCAAGGAAAACGATATCAAAACGCTGGTATATGGTTCCATCTGCCGGGGCTTGCTCTCCGGCAAAATGACAAAAGACCGGGAATTTCAGGGCGATGATTTGCGTAAAACCGATCCCAAATTTCAGGGCGAGCGCTTTGAAATGTACCTGAAAGCCGTTGATAAGCTGGATAAATTTGCCCAGGCGAATTACCACAAACGGGTGATACATCTGGCCGTACGCTGGGTGCTTGATCATGGTGCTGATATTGCGCTGTGGGGCCCCCGGAAACCCTCTCAACTCGATGTCATAGCTGATATGACAGGCTGGAAGCTCAGCGCTGATGCCATGAAAGAAATTGATCGCATCATTGATGAAACCATCAGCGATCCCGTTGGCCCGGAATTTATGGCACCCCCGGAAAAAACGGATGTCTGAACGCGGTAAAAATAGCTGATGTACTTTTATGTAATGATGAACAATTGAAAAGCCGGAAACCCCGGCTTTTTCAATGCCACCACTCACTTCCCCAGCCTGCAAACCCCCGCTGTTAAAAATCCTGTTAATAAATAATTACCCCATTCTTGCGTTTTTTTTGATAAAAACCCTACTTTAGATGTGTAAACCAAACGCCTTAAGCATGGGGAAACATTTGAAAACACTTGTACTTGCTTGCACTTATTTACAATCGGCAAAAGCCTTGAGTCTACAGGTGTCGCGTGATTCCTGTGGTAAAGTTGGGGAGGTGGAGAATAATAGCATTACCACACATATAAACTAGTT
>JBNJGS010000117.1:0-4511 GCA_051747965.1 Bacteroidota bacterium | reverse complement strand
TAAAATCACCCTGTGAAAGCATCTTCCCCTGATAGGTAAACAGTTCTTTTAGCGGATAGCTTTGCCGGTGTACGCCGGCAGAATAATACAACCTGAAATGAAGCTCCTCGTTTTCAAAGATTTCAATGCTGTCAGAGCTTACCCGTATGCTGAAATCCAGCATTTTGTGTATCTCTGTGCTGAATACAGGGGATTTACCCGCAAATGAAAACACAACGTATTTGCCTTCGTGATGTGAAAAGTGGTTCCGCAACATGGTGTTTTCTTCGTACAGACCTGCCGGCAGGGAAATCTCCATCTTATAATCCTTCTCCATGGCTTCGCCGGTATTGCGTATCAAAACCTTGGGATAAAAACGGACAATCGTGAATTTACCGTCCTTCAGTTCGGGAACTCCCTGTGTGTTGTATATGCTGTAAATTTCCAGATGCTTTTGTGCCGGCTTGTTGTACAGAGCACTCACATCGTCGGCTTCAAGCTTTATGGCTTTATGGTTGCGGAATGCGTAATACCGGTAATCTGAAAACATGAACGGTCCATTCCCTGCAGGAATTCGTATGACCAGGCAAAATCCTTTGCTTTCAATAGCAATGTTTTCCACCAGCATGCCTTCAGGAAAGGGGGAGATATTTGCAATCAGGTGATGATGAATAATCCCGGTATCTGCCGGCTCTCTTAAGGCTGTGAAGGCCTTTGCCTTATTCCGGGATGGTTTGATCCCCAGTATGATGATGCCGCCTCCACTGTTTGCCATGGCTGCCACAAGCTTTGCAAGCCGGCCGATGTATGCATCCGTTTGGGAAAAGCTGCTTCCGTCAATATAATGCAAGTGCTGATGGGAGGGAATCTGCCCGCTCACAAGTTTTTGTAAATCTCCGGAAGTAATCTTACCGCCTTTGGTGTGAAAAAACCATTCCATGCCTGCGAAATTGCAAAAAATAATCCGTTTAATCAATTTAATTGTGTTGTGGGCGGCTTTTCGTTGTACGGCTTATATCTCTGCTGATGCATGCTGGGTTTCGCCTGCCTGGAAATGATCTTTCTCCGTCAGCTATACCAGCCAGGCTCAGCCAACAGCATGCTTCAGCAGAGGATGTCAGCCTCCCAACGGCCGCAGTATACAGCCATCACAAGCGGTTTTTGGGCTGATCAGCCTGCAAGGCAAAACTATTAACCCCGCTTTGTGGACAAATTCTTCAATCTGCCTGTATATACTGAGCTGAAATTTCCTATTTTTCCCGTCATGGTACTGAATTACATTTGGGTGGCATTTTTTCTGATTGCCTTTGTGGTTGCACTGGCAAAACTTATCTTCCTGGGAGATACGGCCGTGTTTACCGATATGGTAAATGCTACTTTTGATAATGCAGAGCTTGGATTTACCTTGTCACTGGGACTTACCGGCGTGATGACACTCTGGCTGGGACTGATGCGAGTGGGCGAAAAAGGAGGCGTGATCAATTACATGTCAAAAGGTATAAGCCCTTTGTTCTCAAAACTTTTTCCTGATATTCCCAAAAATCATCCTGTCAACGGAAGTATTGTTATGAATCTTGCTGCCAATATGCTGGGCCTCGACAATGCAGCTACACCGCTTGGGCTGAAGGCAATGACACAACTGCAGGAAATTAACCCGGATAAAAAGCGTGCATCCAATGCCATGATCATGTTTCTGGTACTCAATACCAGCGGACTTACAATCATCCCGATTTCCGTGATGGTGTACAGGGCACAGATGGGAGCAGCAAATCCCACCGATATATTTTTACCCATCCTGCTGGTTACGTTTTTTTCTACCCTTGCCGGCATCATTGCCGTATCACTGTTTCAGCGAATCAACCTGCTGAACCGGGTGATAGTCCTCTTTTTGGGTGGCTTGTCCTTGCTGATTGCCGGCGTAATTTACGGCTTTTCAAGGCTTGACGCAGATACAGCAAATGTGGTTTCAACGGTTACAGGCAATCTGATACTTTTTTCTATCATTATCATTTTTATTGTTCTGGCAGTTCGAAAACGTGTCAATGTGTACGAAACCTTTATCGATGGGGCCAAAGAAGGTTTTAAGGTGGCAGTAAAGATCATTCCATACCTGGTTGCCATACTCGTTGCCATTGGTGTGTTCCGGGCAGCAGGGGCCATGGAATTTATCATTGCAGGACTGGATTACGGGTTTGCTGCCCTTGGTGTCAACACCGACTTTGTGCCATCCCTGCCAACAGCATTTATGAAACCACTCAGTGGGAGCGGAGCACGTGGCCTCATGGTTGAAGCCATGGATGTGCATGGGGTGGATAGTTTTGTCGGACGACTTTCCTGTATGTTTCAGGGCGCTACAGATACAACTTTCTATGTGATTGCAGTATATTTTGGCTCGGTGGGTGTCCGCTATACAAGACATGCTGTTACTGCAGGCTTAATTGCTGATCTGGCCGGTATAATCGCTGCTGTTTTTCTGGGATACCTGTTCTTCCATTAGAGAATAACAACCATCAACAGTAACAGGCCTTGCTCTTGCTCTTGCTCTTGCTCTCTTGATGCCTGGAACCACTACTTCAATGTTTTTTTTCACTGCTTCAGATCATTACTGATGAATTTCTGTTTATCCTTGAATGAAATTAAAACCCGCTTGAAAATATACCTAAATACTACTGAAAAACGGGGAGAGGCAGCCGGGGTGTTGTCAGGTATATCAAATAGCAGTCGAAGTATAATATTAAAAGATCGTATGAAAAACCTACGTATTTTAGCTGAGGTAAAGTCGTAATTTCTTAATTATGAGGGGGATAATTTTGCTGGCCATGATCATTGGGGTGATTGTGGTATCTGAGAAAAGTCTGTATGCCCAGGGTGTAGCAATAAACAATGATGGTTCGGATGCTCATGCATCTGCCATGCTCGATATCAGTGCCGGTGACAAAGGCGTGCTGGTGCCGCGGGTGAGCATTGCTGATTTGTCAACTGCTGCACCGGTTGCTGCACCTGCTGCCGGACTGCTTGTTTATAATACCAGTACCGGCACCGGTCAGGGTTATTTTTACTGGAACGGAACCGCATGGGTACAGTTGACCACAGCGGATGATGAAAGACCGCCCAAATGGAATGGCGTTTCTTCAACCAGTACAGATATTGGCAGAAGTGGCAATGTTGGTATCGGAACAAGCAGCCCTGATGCAAAATTTCATGTGGCTGGTGATGCCTACTTTGGTACAAGTACCGGTACCAATCCTTTACGTGTGGGCAGACATCCTGCCCGGGACGCCTTGAGTGAGGAAGAAGTGCGATTCACTGTTGATGATACGTATTATACGCAACATTATATCCAGGATGAATCAAGTGCAAATTTCCTGCTGAAACTCGAATCAACAGGCAGTGAATCTGGCAGCCCTTCTTATGCTGAACTGCATGCCAGATCAACCGGTTTGTTCAACTGGAACGATAAGCTTTATGTAGCAACCAGTGGAAATGTCGGAGTCAATACAACATCTCCAGCTTCTCCCTTGCATGTTGATGCCTCCGCATATAACGGTACAGCAATGATTGTTGATCGTTATGCTTCCGGAGGTGTTGCCTCAATTCAGGCAGGACCGTCCAATGAGTATTTGATGCTGGAGGGACAGGGAACCACAGGAAAGGTTGGAATTAACTTTTATTCATCAGGTAATGTTTCCCTGGCAAATGGTGGCGGCGATGTAGGAATCGGTACAAACAATCCATCGGCACAACTGCATACTACTGGAACTGTTCGTTTTGCAAATTATACCAATGGTTTTCTCCGGGTGGACGGCGTGGGAAACCTTAGTGTAGGTTCAGGAAGCGATCTTTTTGATGCAGGCGATGGTCTCACCTGGGACGGGAATACCCTGAACAGCCTGTGGAAAGAGAACGGTACCCACATTTATAATGGAAATACAGAAAATGTTGGTATTGGAACCAGCACACCAGAGGAGAAACTTGAAGTTGCCGGCAGGTTGGAAGTTGACAATGCCGGCAGCGGAGCAATTGCTTACCTGAAGGGAGGATCCGATGATACATCCTACGAATGGGTGGGATTTTATTCCGGAGAAACCAGACAGGGAATCATGCTATGGGATGGCTCATGGAGTGGCGCAGGTAGCAGAACCAATGAATTTTCTATCACCGCTGAAAATGGAAACTGGCTGACACTGACAAGCAATACAGGAACAAGCATCCTGGGTGGTAATGTGGGGGTAGGTCTGACAAATCCAGGTGGAAAACTCCATATAAGCCTGAATAACGGAACAGATAATCCTGTCATCATTGATAAATCCAGTGGCGGTGGAAATGGTCCATTGATGGAATGGTATGGCTATAGTACCACACACCGTCTGCAATTGAATTATACCGGAAATTATGAGTTCAATACAGATAACACCAGCAGGGATATACGATTCTATCCCGGTAATAATGAAATTTCTCTGCATCTTGACGCAGCGAATCAAAATGTCGGAATTGGTACAATAACACCATCCGAAAAACTCCATGTGGATGGT
>JBNJGS010000116.1:0-4523 GCA_051747965.1 Bacteroidota bacterium | reverse complement strand
CTCAGCACATCGCACTACATCGCCTTCAGGGTTGAGTAGTTTAGCGGTTCAGGTACCACCGGTTTCACCGGCGGTTATTCATATTGAAGCCTTCCAGGCTTCTCCTTCTCAGTGAGAGCTTAATGACCACGAAGTGGTCAAATACGAATAACCACGGGTGAAACCCGTGGTATGGCAGCAACCACACAACCTAGCTTTTGGCATGTGTTTTTGCCATTTTTTGCAAAAACCATGACAAAAGCGGCAGATTTATTATTCAACCCATTTCGGCGGAGCTAAGTACATCGCCTTTAGGGTTGTAGAGTTGGTCGGGGCTGAAATAACCACGGGTGCGACCCGTGGTGCCAAAGCCCATACACCGCCAGCTTTTTGCGCTGTTTCTTATCCTAAAACCCGCAAATGAATGTAGCCTGTAACCTGTGCCATTAGATTCAACATGTCTGTATGTCTGGGAAAAAAAAAGGCCATCCGCTGCATAGCGAAAAGCCTTTTCGTATCGTGTTTAGAAGACGATTATTTTATCTCCTTAAGTGCTTCAGCCACGTTCTTTTCAATCCGTTTTTTCAGATTGGAATTGTCCGCTTTTTCAAATTTTCTGCCAGTGATTTTCTCATACAGCTCAATATACCGCTCACTGATTTCAACGGCTTTCTCATCACTGATTTCCGGCATCTTCTGGCCTTCTTCTCCCTGAAAACCCTGTTCCATCAACCATTCACGTACAAACTCCTTGCTGAGCTGACGTTGTTTTTCACCATTTTCAAACCGCTCCTGATAGCCGTCTTTATAAAAATAGCGGGAGGAGTCAGGCGTGTGGATTTCATCAATCAGGTAAATTTTTCCGTCTTTTTTGCCGAATTCATACTTGGTATCCACCAGAATCAGGCCGTGTTTTTCAGCAATTTCGGTACCGCGTTTGAACAGTTCCAGTGAATATTTTTCCAGCATTTTGTACTCTTCCTCATCAACAAGCCCCTGACGGATGATTTCTTCACGTGATATGTTTTCATCATGGGCACCTTGTTCTGCTTTGGTGGTGGGAGTGAGGATGGGTGTTTCAAAGGCCTGATGTTCCTTCATGCCATCGGGAATGGGAACGCCACAAATATCGCGGGCGCCTTTTTTGTATGCCCGCCACGAGCTTCCTGTAAGGTAGGCCCGGACAATCATCTCCACAGGGAAGGTTTCACACCTGTGGCCAATGGTGACCATCGGATCCGGTGTGGTAATTTTCCAGTTGGGAACAATGTCCTTTGTCGCATCCAGAAATTCGGAGGCAATCTGGTTCAGTACCTGGCCTTTGTATGGTATGCCTTTTGGTAACACAACATCAAAAGCCGAAATTCTGTCGGAAACTACCATTACAAGATAATCATTGTCAATGGTGTAAACATCCCGTACTTTACCGTGATATACATCGGTGGTTCCGGGAAAATCAAAACTGGTTCTGGTAATTGTCTCTATCATAGGTTTGAAGTTTTTTCTTCCGCTTTGTCATAAGCTTCCACAATTTTGTTTACCAGCTTATGCCGGATGATGTCTTCCCTGCCAAGTCTCACGATACCTACACCGTCGATGTCCTTGAGAATTTGTAAAGCATATGGCAGTCCGGGTTGTTTGTTCCCCGGCAGGTCTGTCTGGGTAATATCTCCGGTGACAATGAATTTGGCATTTTCTCCCATGCGTGTCAAAAACATTTTGATTTGTTTTATTGATGCATTCTGGGCTTCGTCCAGTATGGCATAGGAGTTGCTCAGGGTTCGGCCGCGCATAAATGCCAGGGGAGCAATCTGTATGATTTGCTCTTCCAGCATTTTTTCCAGCCGCTTGTGCGGGATCATATCCAGCAGAGCATCGTATAGGGGCTGCAGATAAGGATCCAGTTTTTCCTTGAGATCACCGGGCAAAAAGCCCAGATTTTCACCGGCTTCCACTGCCGGCCGGCTTAAAATAATCCGCTTGATGCGCTGCTCTTTTAAAGCTTTTACTGCCAGTGCTATGGCCGTGTACGTCTTTCCCGTACCCGCGGGACCAATGGCCAGGAGTAAATCGTTTTTCTTTTCCAGATCTACCAGCTTTTTCTGGTTGGGCGTGCGGGCCCTTACAGGTTTTCCACTGGTGTTGTATACCAGAATGTCCTTATCCTGCTCCAGCATTGCCGAGGTTTTTCCTGCTCCTGCGTTGAGAATCTCACGCAATATATCCGGATTCAGCTTATGGTACTGATCGTAATACTGTGTAATGATGTCCAAAGCATCAGAAAACCGCTCAATTTCTGCTGGTTCACCAATGACTTTTACGCTGTCTCCCCGAAAAATAATTTTCAGTTTGGGAAAATAGGATTTTATCAGCTCCAGATGAGCGCCGTTAACCCCGTGAAAAGCACGGAGATCGGAAATGTTGATAATGAATGATTGTTCTGTCATAAATATGACTGCAAAATTAAGTTAATTTTCTAATTTTATCATGTATTTTGTACGCATTTTTATGAGGCAAAGCATCAGCATCATATCCGATTGGAAACAGCAGGATTTTTATACTGCAGCACTCAGGCAACAACTTTTGTATCACCTGCCTGACGCCGGTATTGATGATGTGTCACATCAGGTAAAGGCATTCGATCTGATGCAGGCCGCATTTATCATGCGTTCTGTCTGGAAATATTTTCCGGAAAAGAGTATACACCTGATGTGCGTGCGCTCCGAAGCATCAACGGATCATCCGCATGTGCTTCTGCAGCATAAGGGACATTTTTTTGTCGGTGCAGATCACGGTTACTGGCCATTTATCTGTCAGGAAACTCCCGAAAAAGCCTGGTTGATCAATGATGAAACTCATTACAGTGGCAATAGCTTTCCTGAACTGAGTGTTTTTGTCAAAGTGGCGGTTGCAATTGCCAATAACATTCTGCCGAAAGAAGCCGGAATGCCCGATTATCATCCAAAACAGGCGGCAGAATTACAGCCCGTTGTGGAGGATTCTGTCATCAAAGCCAGCATCATTTATTTTGATTCCTATGGCAATGCCATCACAAATCTCAAACATAGTGAATTTGAAAATGTTGCCAAAGAACGCAAATTCCGTTTGTTCTTAATGTCTGAAAAGAATAAAATCAGCAAAATCAGCAGGTCTTATGGAGATGTCAGACAGGGAAGCCTCTGTGCCGTGTTTAATTCCCAGGGCCTTCTGGAAATTGCCATCAATGAAGGAAATCTCAAACAATTGTTAAATTTGCAGACTGGAGATGCCCTGCGCATTGAGTTTGATTAATTTTGGAAGCAGTCCCGGAAAATGAGAAAATATGTAGTTTTGTTTGCCCTGATTCTTGCAGCCCTGAGTACAGAGGCGCAGCGTTCACCCTTTATCAATGCTCAGTATATTGGTGGAGGCATCATGCCACACCGCAAAGGAATGGAAGCCCTGAAAAATAAACCCGTCAATGGGGCAGAATTGGAAATTGGGCTTCAGTTGCATGGCAACGATGACTGGCATGTGGCTTACAATTATCCCATGACCGGTATCGGTTTTCATTATTCCAATCTGGGTTTTGAGGATGTCCTGGGATATGCTGCCGGTTTTTATGGCTTTCTGGAGGTGCCGGTTAAACGATGGTCTGAGTTTGAACTGATGTACCGCCTTACCAGCGGACTGACATACGTGTCGGAGGTGTTTAGCGTGGAAAATAATCCGCAGAATGTTGCAGTCTCCACACATGCCAATTACCTGTTTCATACCGGCCTGCGGGCACGATACTGGATGAATCCCGAAACCGCACTCGGGCTTGGTGCCGGACTGACACACTATTCAAACGGAGATATCAACAAGCCCAACAAAGGACTGAATCAGGTCAACCTGATCATGGGAATTACACATTATCTCAAGGGTCAATACAATCCCTACGAGGGCATACGCAGACCGGTAGTGTATGGTGAGGAACATGAATTCTTTTTGTTGGCTGTAGGGGGATGGACAGATATATCAAAATCCTACAGCTCCTTGCCTGCTGATCACCCGAAACAGGATGAAGGTACAAACCAGACGTATGCAACCGGCGGCGTAACTCTCGGGTATAACTACCGCTATGCTGCCCAGAGAAAAGTGGGCCTGACACTGGATGCTTTTGCCAATGAAGCATTCAACTGGACATGGTATGACTGGCAGGAAAACTACTTTTATGACAAGGGTTATGGTTTATGGGACCTCACACGCATGGGAATCGGGATCAACCATGAATTCTTCATGAAAAGACTCAGCATTGTGATTGCCTGGGGAATTTACACCAAAAGACTGGATGAGGAAGTCAATAACAACAAATCCAAAGAATGGATGTACGAGCGCCTCGGTTTTCGCTATTACTTCTTAAAAAACGCCTTTCTCAATGTATCAGTCAAAGCCTATGGCTTCAAAGCCGAAACCGTGGAGTTTGGACTGGGTTTTAGCCTGAATAATATGTATGATTAGGAGTGAATTCCCCTGATCGGTTGACATCATCCCAGGCGAAAAATATGCCTCCTGCCACAACC
>JBNJGS010000115.1:0-4590 GCA_051747965.1 Bacteroidota bacterium | reverse complement strand
ATCAACGGCATTGTAGGCCCGGGCACGCCAGTAATAGGTCGTTCCGTAATACAAATCCGATACAGTTGCCTGTGAGAGGCTTGAGCCACTGCTGCCACTAACCAATACAGGCGAGCTGAAATCCGGAACGGTATCAATTTCATACAGATAGCCGGAGTTTCCGCTGATGTATGACCAGTCGATATCAAGTTCCACATCCTGATTGACCGCACCATCGGCTGGTGAAGTATTTGAGAGTTGATTGGCCGTAGTAAATTCCGTAGTCACTGACCAGGCTGAGGTATCAACGTCATCATAGGCCCGGGCACGCCAGTAATAGGTTGTTCCGAAATACAGATCCGACACGATCGCCTCTGAGGAAGTTGAGGCACTGTTGCCACTAACCAAAACAGGCGAACTAAAATCCGGAACGGTATCAATTTCATACAGATAGCCGGAGTTTCCACTCACAGCAGACCAGTCTAAGGTGAGGGTAACACTTTGGTTGATTGCTTCGTCAGTAGGAGAAATATTTACGGGAGCATCAATTGCCATCAAAACCTGAAAAGGCATCACCAGAACTGCCAAAAAAACACATGCTTTACTCTTCATAATCATCATTTTCATAATTTGATATTCAACTGCTAAAATAGCAAATTGTAAATCATGAAATACTCAATATAGTATTTCATTCTCAGCAAATGCAGAAAAACTCCTACAGGGCTGGGATCAGGTACTTTACAGCTTTTTCGCACAAATACGAATTTTAAAATAAGTACTTTTACTTAGCATATAGTTTCTATTTTCAAGCCTTGAAATATAAACCATGACTGAAAAAATATATGGTCGTAAAAAAGACTGAAGCATATAAGGCTGCCCGGGCCAGACGCAAGGCAAATGAAAAGGAAAAGCGTATATCCACTGTACGTGACAGACCGGTTAAGAGCATTGCCAAGGCCATCACCTGGCGTATTATTGCATCAGCAACAACATTTGCACTGGCCATGTTGTTTTTTGGTGATGATCCATATGCAGCCCAAAAAGCCACAGGCGTAGCAGTTGCCGAATCCGGCATAAAAATGCTTCTGTATTTTCTGCATGAACGTGCATGGACGAGTGTCAGGTGGGGACGCATGCGTGTCATCATCAGAAGAAATTCAATGATCAGAAGAAAGATCGTCAAGCGAATAAAATTAAATACAATAGGAAGAATATGGTCAATATGAAAATTGAAGACATCAGAAATAATCTGGAAACCAAAGATATTACGGAAAGAATCGCCTATATGGCAAAAGTCTTTCCCGGCAAAGTGATTTTCACAACAAGTTTTGGCCTGGAGGATCAGGTGATTACCGATTACATTTTCGCCAATGACCTGCCTGTAAAGGTGGTTACTCTGGATACCGGCCGGATGTTTGAGGAAACCTACAAGGTATTCAGCCGCACCCGCGAGCGGTACGACAAAAATATTGATGTATATTTTCCTGATAAAGAAGCAGTACAAAAGCTGATGACCGATAAAGGCCCATACAGTTTTTATGAATCCATAGAAAACCGCAAGGAATGTTGCGGAATCCGGAAAGTAGAACCTTTACATCGCGCATTAAAAGGCATGGAATGCTGGATAACCGGTATCCGACGCGATCAGAATGAAAACCGCCATGATATGCACGAGCTGGAATGGGATGAAGGTTACGGTCTGTACAAAATGAATCCGCTTGTTGACTGGACCCTGGAAGCTGTGGAATCATTTATCCGCAAAAACAACATTCCGTACAACACACTTTTCGATAAAGGTTTTGTCAGCATTGGCTGTGCTCCCTGCACGCGCGCCATCAAGCCCGGTGAAGATTTCCGTGCCGGCAGATGGTGGTGGGAACAGTCATCCGGCAAAGAATGCGGATTGCATACGCATGGGAAATAAGGCTGTTTTTTCATCTATTTACTGCACCACCAGCCGCCTGACTTCCTGATGCAGATTGTTGGTAATTTTTATCAGATACATTCCCGTTTTCAGTGATGCGATGTTCAGAGGATGATGCCTTTCACCTGCAGACAACTGCTCAGACATCAGTAGCCGGCCTTCCATGCTGACCACTGATACTGTGGTTTTCGAATGCAGTTTATTTCCAAAACGCAGACTCACTTGTTCTTTAGCAGGATTTGGAAATATTTCCAAAGCTAAGCCGGCAAAACTTTCCAGTGATTGTGGATCCCCTTCATAAATTCGGATGTTATCCAGGTAAATGCTATTTCCGTTATCGTTTTTCACTTCAATTTTCAGCATGATATCCTCACCTGCCAGGCCGCTGACATCCATGTGAATGGTATCCCAGTCTTCAGCAGTTTCTGGTACAAACACATAGCTGCCTGAATTCCCATCTACACTGGCCATATCCTCTCCCCCGTCCTCAAACAAGAGATGAGGGAAATCGGAGCCACAGGATGTTGATGCAAAAATACGCAATGTATCGGCAAACAAATACTCCATGCGCTTTTGATAAGCAAAATCAGCACTCAGGGTAAGCCGTTCGGCTTCAGGCAAAGTGATTACAGGAGAATAAATCACATCAATCTGTCCTCTGTCAAAATAATTCAGACAATTCATGCGCAGTGCTCTGCTTCCATCATCATTGCCTGTGGCTTCAGCAATATCCCAGGTACGGTCTCCATCAGGATTATCCACAAACCATGAAGATTGCAAAAAATCACTTTCCTGAGATTCAAAATCTTCAGTCCAGGGAAAAGCTTCCTGTCCCACCATGTTGATCTGATGTATATCAGCATTGTTAAACCGGTTATATTCTCTCTCTATACCGGGCAGGCTACACCAGGCATATAAATGGTTAAAACCTGTCTCCAGATTCACCGGCCCTGCAGGAATGCTGATACTTTCTCCAGAAAGCAGATTTCCCGTCCACACATCGCTTATGGTATCGCCGTAATTCAGGCTGTAGTGATAAGGAATTTCAGTCAGTGTTTCCTGTCCGTGATTCATGATTTGCAGCTCAGGCACCCAGTTCTCCTCCCCGGGACAAAAATACGGACGCTCAGGTGCAGAAATTTCCATGGCCACATCAAAAGAATCCGTAACCGGAGGCACGGCATCATACAATGTTTCCAGGTACTGATAGGCTGCATATACATCAATGATACCCCTACCGTAGGTATTATCCTCACCGGGATCACCAAGATCAACTGCCGTAGCATACAGAGCCTGCTTCAGCTCATAAGCCCCAAGGTAGGGAAAAGCCTCTTTGAGCAACAAAAGTGCACCGCTAACATGAGGACAGGCCATGGATGTTCCGGACAAGTTGGCATAACCATCACGGCCGGAACATGATCTGACGGAAACACCCGGGGCTGATACTTCCGGCTTTATTTCAAGGGAATCGCCGGTTTCCACGCATGTTGTGGGCCCGCGGGATGAAAAATCAGCAATGGGATAAGAATCGGTATTGCCGTTTACAGCGCCCACACTCATGGCGTTCAGGTCATTATAGGCAAGCATGGCCGGAAATCCGGTAGTGGATGCGTTGGGGCCTTCATTACCTGCAGAAAACGGGGATGCAATACCTGCAGCCTCAATCACTTCCAGAATCAGGGCTTCTTCCATCGAACATGCATCAAACTGCAGTGCCAGGCTGTAGTCATATCCCCATGAATTGTTGATAACATCAGGGACGTCTGAGGTGGTTTCGGGATTACCATCAGGATCAAGCACCCACTGGAATACGTTCATAAAGTCGGCAGGATCAAGCAGGTCCGATTCGGAACTGGCCACGGGATCTGTTGCCATCCAGTATGCTTCCCAGGCTACACCAATGGTATCGTTTGTGGTCGCTTCAAGGCCAAGCACGGTACCGGTAGTATGTGTACCATGACTGGATGAAGCGTGATCAAAAGGCAAAGCAGAACGCACAGCGTACCAGGCGTAATCCATTGGCACATGATTTCCGTTAAAGCGGTTGGCAATGGCAGGATGATCCGGAAAAACGCCTGTATCCATACTCAGGAAGAGTGTGTTTCTGCCGGTATAACCAAGCTCCCACATGGCCGGTGCATTGATGGCTTCCAGTCCGTTTTCAATACCGCCGGGAGAACGACCGGCATCCGGTTCAGCGCGCACGGGCTCCTGCACCACATAGCGACCGGAATTCACATCCATGCGTTTAACACCGGGTAAGGCTTCAATCAAATGAAGTTTATCCAGGGGCATGCGCATAAGCAGGGCACTGGAAATCCAGAATCGATCAAGCAGCTCTGCTTCTTTGATACCGTCATCCTTTGTACCGGACAGTTCGCTCAGAAAATCCGTTTGAGCAGCAGAGGCTGTATTTTTAAGTTCCCGCATCAGGCTTTTCACGCGTTTGTCTTTACCGGCTTTTTGGGCCAGCATCTGTTGGTGAAAGGCATACACATCAAAGTCATCCTGCAGGTAGATAATAATTTCTGCTTTTTCATTATGTGTATTCTCCGTAAGGGTGCGAAGCTCTGGTGTCAGCAGGTTTTGAGCCATCAGTCCTGAGGCCGTAAAGCAAGCCAGTATGATCAGAAATTGTTTCATATCGATTGAATTTGGGTGCAAAGTACAAAAAATATGGAAAGGAA
>JBNJGS010000114.1:0-4601 GCA_051747965.1 Bacteroidota bacterium | reverse complement strand
TGCACATCATTTTTGCTCACTTTCAGCAAATAGATGCCTGCATTCATGCTTTCCATTGAAACAAAAAAGCCATCTCCGGGTTCCATCATTCTGTTCTCGAAAAGAATTCTGTTACCACCGGCAGAGAACAACTCAAAGCTTGTTTCACCGGATTCATGGCCTATGTATTCAATCCGGTAAGAATTGCTGATCCGTTGTAATTCAAATCCTTCAACTTTCATTTCTGAACACCATACACTTATCCAATCAGCATATTTGCTGCTATTATCAGTATCCATCATAAGCAATCTGTAATAAGGAAATGAAGTGGTGTATGCGTCATCCACCCAATGATAATTTCTATTGGTATTTGAAAATCCGGCGGCGGGAATGCTGTCTGCGGCAACAAAATCGATCATATTCCGACTTTTTTCGATGACAAACCAGGCGGAATTGCATTCCGAGGCGGTCTGCCATGCCAGTTCCATGGTTTCATCGACACATTTACCCTCATAATAAACAAGCTCAACAGGCAATGCAGCTTTTCCTGCACCCGTAAAATCACTAAAGGAAGTCAATCCCGACCAGCTAAGGCTGTGCTCTGTCGTATTGGCAGCATAAACACCACTTGTCCACTCTGCTGCAGTGTATTTTGCAGGATAAAGCATTCCTTCGGAACCATACACATCGTCGGCTGGATCATATACAAAATGAACAGCATAATCCGGGCTGCTGATTCCTGAAGGTGTAAACTCCCAATATCTTGTCAGATGTGGTTCTGTGGGATCCACCAAATCAGGATGAGCTGCATTCACTACCCGTATGCTTGTCCATGCATCCGATGTCAGGACTGATGTTCCCGGATTAAAAGTAAAAGGTGAATATATTGCCTCATCACCGACAGGAAACAGATAATCCTTTGATTGTGAGTTATGATACATTTTTACTTTGCCTGCCCCGCTTGCATTCACATAAGCAGTTTCACAAGCACCGCTGATGACCATATCATTATCCACCGAGCCAAGTGATAAGAGGTAAGCATCCGTTGAAATTTTTCCATCAGTAAACTTCAGGCTATCAGTAATCTCCACATTACCAGACAGGATCAGTCCGTTTGCATTCTGGAGCTCCAGTGTAAAAAACGGAGATCCACCTCCGTCTGCACTTTGCGGCATGCTGCCATTAAAAACAACATCCGATTGGTTGAAATATACGTTGCCTTCATTCACCCAGTCCCCGGCAATCCGGATATTGTTGGAAGAAGTACCCCCCATCAACAATAGGTCAGGCCGGGTTTTTACCCGTCCATCCCATGCAGGCGGTGTTTCTGTATCAGAATATCCGTAGCAAAACAAATAATCAGCCCCGCCGGAATAATCTGTTCGAGAAAGATTGTATTCATCGTATGTCCAGTCACCGTTATCTCCCCAGCTTATTTCAATAATCAGATTATCAGAACCATTGTATGGAAAATCTGCAATATCAAAAGTAAACCAACCGGGGGAATTGGGAAGTTCGTAAGAAGCACTGCTCAATACTTCGCTTGCACCAGACATGTCAACAAAGGAAGAAGGCAATGAATTTTCTGTAGTATGCAATAATTTAATACTCAGATTATTCATGTTTTCATATCCGGCTTCAGTCAGAGATGTAATCTTAAACCCTATATGAGATATATCCCCTTCTTCACCTATTTCAGCAGACTTGTAAAGCATTTGCGACCTGTTGTTTTGGTAGAAATTATAAAAGGGGCCATAATTGTCTGAACTTGAATTGCCTATGCCCAGTTTTTTTCCTCTTACATCAAAGGTACCTGACGAAATCGTAATATCGCCTGATACTTCAACAGAATCAGAAAGGTATTTAACAGAAGCACCGGTGAGATGAAGGTTTTCATATGTTCCCCTGATGATGTGCTGATCTGATGTACCGGAATACTTCACAGTGCCGCTGAAATTATAATTGCAATCATTGCCGAAACCTGATATGGCATTTGATTTCGTGTATTCTATATCAATCAGATTGCCGGAGTTCGTATTGGTTGAAAAGTTTCCGCTGCCATCACCAAATATTTTTCCATTGCCAATGTTGAGATTTATGGAATAATCATCAGCTTCCCCAAAGACAAAGTCTCCTTTAATAAGAATATCAGAATAACAGCTTATTGTTCCTGCATCGGAGAAAGGTGCCACGATTCTCAGTTCATTTTCGACCACAACATTTGTACCGGACAGGTTCCCCAGTGTTGCTGTGGTTCCGTTGTTAGCATTGACTTTGAGGGAATAGTAATCCTCAGAAGGTATCGTCTGATCGGTGGCTGCATATATTGAAGAGCCTGCATTAAACCATGTTGTTCCCGTATTACAATTAAAAGTGCCGTTAAAAATGATGGTTTCTCCTGCAATGCGCAGAGTGCCGCTATTCTGATTAAGCACCCCGGATGTATTCAGTGTAAAGGAATAAACCTGTAAATTGTAGCTATCCAGACTGAATGCGGTTCCTGCATCAAGTTCGAGTTGTTGTAACAAGAGGATATCATTTGTGAGCGTATAATGTGCACCGTAATCACTGCGAAGGATAAAGCTAACCCACTCATTATTGTATGAGTAATTTCCGGTTCCGCCAAAAGTTTCGGAGCTTCCTCCCAAAAGATTTATCATAACATCGCTGGTATGATACAAATCACCATTGTTTGTAATGCTACCATATATATCAAAGGAGGTCCCCATGGAGTTCATATTATCCAGCTGCAAAATTGCTCCGGCATCAATTGTCAGATCATGACAATAACCATTGGAAGCCTGACTCAACACGGGGTCATTTGGAGTACCAGATGGAATGACAACATCATCAGTACTGCCCGGTACTGTATTGCTGTCCCAGTTGTCCGGATTGTTCCAGTAAACATCCTCACTGCCATCCCAGGTAATAACAGCCCGGCTTTCCTTCGTTGGATTACTTCCCTGATAAACGGGCTTTATTGCATGTTCCCGGGCTTGCAGGCCAGACGCGAACAATAACAATATCATAAGCACACCTGCTATCCTGCTAAGTATTTTCTGAATTGTTTCCATAATGTCGGATATTTGTGCTTAACCTACCTTGCAATTAAGGAAGCTCAGCGATTCAACAATTATGATTATTGCTTACTATATTATACGAGTAAGATACTGCGTAGTAGACTGAATTTCAGCCTATCATACGTAAAATAATCAAAATGAGCCTTTTTACCTAAGCATTTTACGCAAGGCAATCTCTTCCATTATCAGCCGGATTTACACACAGAGAAATTCCAGCAAGTATGGTGAGCCCCTTGCTGCAAGACATCGCAGAGATACCATTCCTGCAAATCTTCAATAATATCTATTAAATTGTAAGTACAGCGTATAACAAAAATATCATGTCAAAATCAGGCCATTTTATAAAAACTGCATTTTTGAGATCAGGATTTTATCCATAGAGGATGAATTTCTGATCATGCAGAACAGATAAATATTCCAAAATACGGACAGTTTTGCTCTCATAAAATCTCCATTTTCTTTTGGTTTTTAACATCATTTTTTGTAGATTTATAAAATCTGCTTCCAGAGCAGTGTAGATCAACGAAAGAAGTGAATTTGTCAAGGCATAAATGGGACTGACAGTGGCGAAGCCGTGCAAAATCCGGACATAATTGGCAGCTAATGATACAAATCTTTTCTTCCATTCACGATTATTCCGGATGATATTTTCCTTGTTTTGACATTGAGGAGCCTGACGAAAGCGTGATATTCTGCATGGCAGATATTTAGAGACAAAGCAAGCAATGATTTTCAGCAATGATAAAAACAGAAAAAATACAACATCGTGGAGAAGAGCGTTTAAAAGTGGTTTTTGCATATGACCGTGACAAAATTCGACAAATCAGGCAGGTTGATGGCTCCCGCTGGAGCCAAACGCACAAGGCCTGGCATTTGCCATACTGTGAAAGGGTGTTTAAGGCCTTACAGAACATTTTTCCCGGTATCGAAATAGAAAAAGACATCGTACAGGATGTTACTATTGAGATTTTCGAGAAGAAGATGTTTTTGCGGATGCCCGTCAATGAGGCAGACATTAAATTTGTCAAGACAATCAAATTCAGCCGGTGGATCAAATCAAAAAAACACTGGGAAATCACAAATTATGGTGATAATCTGAATAAACTCCGGCAGCATTTTGGCAAGCGTATGCAGGAGGAAGACAGGCAGGATGAGGCATTGGCTGTTGCTGTTAAGAACATGGGTCAATCAAAGAAACCGGTTGTTCTGCCTGCAGCTACGCCATACGTTCAGACATGTTGTGACGAATTTACAAAGTGGCTCAGGTATCGGCGATACAGTGAATCAACTGTTAAGAGCTATACAAAGGGGATAGAAAGCCTGATGAGGTATGTATCTCCCAAACAGGCTGAGGATGTAACTGAGGATGATGTGGTGGATTTCATTCACGGGTATTTGATACATAATGGTTACAGTCATACCTATCAGAATCAGATAATTAATGCAGTAAAATTGTTTTTTGACAAGGTATATCAGACAGAATTTGATATTGAGAAGATAGAGCGGCCACGTCGGGAGCATAAGTTGCCCAATGTCTTGAGT
>JBNJGS010000113.1:0-4656 GCA_051747965.1 Bacteroidota bacterium | reverse complement strand
ACGTAACAGTCAGCTTCGGGATGAGCAATATCATTGCCCCGGGTTGTCATCCGTTGGTTTTTATGATTTTCTTTACTGCTTTTTTGCTGCCAATCTGTATTATCAGAATGTAATTTCCCTCCGGAAATTCGGATAGATTTAATTTCTGCATGCGGGCGTTTATGTTTCTGCTGAACAGCTTACGGCCCTGATAATCATAGAGCTCGATTTTTTCGATGGCATCCATTTGGGATTTGATGTACAGGACGTCGCTTAGCGGATTTGGGTAAACTGAAATGTTCAAGCTTTCCTTTTTCCCGGAAACGCCCAATTCAAGAGCATCGGCAATCACGGATTTAAAGGCATAATATTTTCGGTTGTTGAGCCTGCTGTGTCTGATATTGTTTGCGTAAGTGAGTACACCGTAGGTGATATACTCTGTTTCGTTTTCTGTTTTAATAAGAGGGCTGCCACTTTCTCCGGGTAATGCAGTGGCATGTTCAACACCGATGAAATTCTCCTCGGCAATATCAGCAATTCCATAGTTGTAATACAGCGTATCGCCATTATACGCATTGGTGTCAATTCCCGGCATGGTTGCAGCAGGGTAGGAAAATTTATAAAAAAGGCCGTCCAGGAGGGAGTTGTTATCCTGATCATACCCAATGCTTACCCAGCCTGTATCATCCCCGATGGGAGTTGTTAGTTCTAGCACAGCAAAATCAGAATCACTGACATTCATGTTTTCAAAATGGAATATCTTTTGCACCCAGCTGCAGTCAAAATTCGGGTTGAATGCAGCATTATCATAAGCAGGGCAAACCATCACTGAATCAACATCTATCGTATCATTAAAAAGGTCGAAAAAGCAGTGGGCAGCGGTTAAAACATGCTTTCGGCTTATCATTATGCCAGAACATAAATCTTTCAGACTGTCATTCTCCATTATGAAGAGTTTTATGCTGGTTCTGACCGGGAAATTGTTAATATTAAAGTCCAGAGATGCCTGCCTCTTATTGGTATAACTAGTATAAGGCATTAAATTCTCCGTAGGCGGAGTTCCTGGCAAGGCACAATAGAAATCATTGAGTGCTCCAGTACTAAAATTTGTGTTCTCCCGTTGAATGCTGCTGTCAATTTCGGGCAATGCCAGTGTGTCGGCTGTTCCGGTGGTTAAATCGAATGAGACAAGTCGTTTTTCCTGAGCGTAAGTGCTGCTGATGATCAGACTGAAAATTAGAAATACTATCTGTTTCATGTTATAATGATGGTTTTGATTTTGCTGCCAGTTTTTTGCATGCTTAATCACGTATATAATACTCAAATATATATAATAATCAGAAACAATGCAATTATGATGATGTTTTCCTGATATTCAACAGTGAATATCCCACAATTTGCCCATCTCAAAAATTCATCATGTTTTTTTGATTATTACACTTTACTACCATGAATCTGTTCTGAATTATAGCATATTGGCGATCAAAAAAATCAAAAAAATCTCAATGTAGTATAAAAATAGTAGAACCTAAAAGAAAATAGCACTTGCATATTTGTCCGTACTTAGGTTGTGCATGAATCCCAATAAATAAACCTGATAAATATTTTTTGATAGGAAAAAAGTCAGGTGTGTAGTATAAATTCTAAATACCAACTTCCGTACTTCATTAAATTATAGTGATTCGGTATAATCATTTCTTCTTGCGGATGACGAAAGAAGTGGATTATTTGTGATAACTCAAAAACTCTTTGACATATGAAAAAGTTTTACGCTAATGTATCAATTAGGGCAAAAAGTGTCTTTACCCACCTTTTTACTACTTACGCAAAGATAGCTTCCCTGATGATTTTTGCTCTGATAATGAATAATCAGAGTCTTACCTCACAAACCATCACAACCGACAAGGTTGACTATTTACCTGGAGATAATGTTGTTGCCACCGGTAATGGCTGGGAACCCTACGAAGTGGTTACTTTGTCTATGGAGGAGCAGGCGCTTACTTTTGAGGCTGTTCCTCTGGTAAAAGAAAAAGTTACCTGTGATGCAGAGGGAAACTTTCAGGAAGTAATTTATGTGGTTGAGGAGGCAGATCTGGGTGCCTTTTTTCATTTAAAAGCAAGAGGGTCTGAAGGGCATGTTACTACAATCACTTTTAATGATGCCGGTGGTGATTATGCCATTGATTTCAGTGCCTATGATCCCGAATATTATGACAGGGTATGCTACGCTGATGGTAGTATATCTACTCCCATCATGGGTAATCTGCCGGCAAGTCCGCTGAATTCAACTGACCACAATAATACAGTGGAGTCCCTGATGCCGGAACATCTTGGACTGGGGCAAATTGTTGCCTTTGAGTACTATGTCCGTGCTGATGCTTCCGGTGCCTGCAGTAATGATATGATCCGGATTGACGGAGAATTTCTTACCGTAACAACCAATGGTGGCGCTTTTGGTTTTGACGGAAACCTTGGCGTAATAGCTGCTTTTGTTGATGCTAGTGGTTCTTCGGTTACTGATAACGGAGCATTGGCATCTGTCAATAATTTCACATGGTCGTTAAATGGCGATAAAATTGAAAGCTCCGTTTATATCACCGGCCTGGATCCCGGAGATGAAATCACCATTGAGGTTTGGCTGGTACTTCAGGAAACCATCGCGCAAAGTGTTGGAGGAAATGTAAAATCCCGGCTTGGGGATTCAGAAGCAATTGGTGCATGTGAACCTGGTAAAATCAATACCGGAAATCAGGAAATCCCACTGCTTCAGGTGGGTGACTTCTTTGATGCAAATGTAGATTTGTCTGTGGATAAAACCGATACAGTAGATCCGGTTTCACTTGATGATCAGTTTACTTATACCATCACGGTACATAATGAAGGCCCTGCAGTTGCCAATGAAGTCGTTCTGACTGATCTGCCGGATCCCAATACCACATATCTGTCCTACTCTGTGGACCCGCTTGAGGAAATTGCATGGAGCGGAGGCTTGCAGGGGGATGGTTCACTGGTGCTAAGCACAGGATTTTTAAATCCGGGAGTGACTTCTGTAATTGAAGTTACGGTGAGCGTCAACAATGACGGCTCTACCCCGACAAGCAGTACCGGAGGAAGTGGCCCATGTACGGGAATTGAGGATTTATGTAATACGGTTTCAATTACAAGCTTGAGCCAGGATATTGACTTGACAAACAATCAGGCAGATGAACCTACGGGAGTAAGTTGCCCGGATATTAATTTAACTTCCGTGCAGACAGATGAAACCTGCTTTGAATATGATGATGGAAGTATTGCTGCTGTTATTGAGGGAGGTACACCGATTTATACGGCAGAGATAACAGGTGCAAATCTTCCTGACGATTATACGACTACTTTGTCTGTTACAGATATGAGCGGGTCATTTTTGTTTGAAAATTTACCTGCCGGCATTTACAGTATTACCGTAACAGATATGTATGGTTGTCAGGGAACAATTGGTGACTTACTCATCTCACAACCTGATCAGCTGGCTGCAAACATCAGTGGCAACCCCAGCCTGTGTTACGGAGAAAATGCTGATTTATCTGTAACGACAACTGGTGGAACGCCCGATTATGTTTATAACTGGTATGATGCTGCAGATCCTTTGACAAGTCTTGGTACAAATGACAATCTCACTCTGACACCCGAAACGTCCTGTGTTTATATGTGTGATGTCACCGATGCCAATATGTGTACCACTTCGCGTGATTTTTCCTTGACTGTTAATTCAAATCCTGAATGTTCGATTTCTGGTCAGGATTTGGTTTGTCCCAATACCTCAGCAACATTTTCCGGACCATCTGGTGAGCTTGGGTTTGAGTGGAGTATTGTTGGTGATGGTATTATCACGTCAGCCATAGATGCTCAGACCGTTACGGTTTTATCTTCTTCAACTTGTAATGGACAATATACCTTAAGCCTTACAGTGACATCCGTTGATGGCTGTAGTGATATTAGTGATAAAACAGTTTTTATCTCAGATCCCAATCCGCCGGTTCTGGAACCTGCACCTGCAGATATTACGGTGGCTTGTGCTTCTGATATACCTGCAATGCTTGATATTGCTTGGACAGATGATTGTGATATCTCTGGTTCTGTTACAGGATATGATCTGCCTGCATCCATAGAGTGCGAAGGACAGATTACCAGAATATGGAAATATACAGATGGCTGTAATCATTCCGATTCTGTAACTCAATTAATTACAATAGATTATGAGGATTTCCTGATGCCGGACGATATGAGCAGTACCGTCGCCTGCCACGCTGATGCCGTGATGCCGGATGCTCCGGTGGTTTATGACAACTGCGGCGAGTTACTGACAGCAGTTCCCGGAGAAGTAGGAGGTACCTACGACGGATGTGAAGGAACAGTCACTTACCCCTTCACCTACACCGATTGTGCAGGCAATTCTCATACCTGGACATACACTTACACAGTTATTTATGAAGATTTTGTTTTGCCGGAAGATGCGGGTTCTACTGTAGCTTGTTATGCAGATGCGGATTCGCCACCCGTTCCGGAAGTTTACGATAATTGTGGTGTGCTTCTTTCCCCAATAGGAAACAAAATTGGTGGTACTTACAATGGTTGTGAAGGAACTGTCATTTATCCCTTAACTTACACAGATTGTGCAGGAAATACCCACACCTGGAC
>JBNJGS010000112.1:0-4739 GCA_051747965.1 Bacteroidota bacterium | reverse complement strand
TTCTCGCAAAAGGCGGCAGGCGTATAGCTTGCCTGCTGCGATGCGTTGCTGTACCCGCAAGAGCAGGGCGACCGAAGGAAGCCCCTGACGATGCGAAAGGTACAGCCGCAGAGCAGCAGGCAACTAGCAGCCGTACGCCGACCCGCCGGGGTGCCTGCCGCGTTGGCTGGCGGGATTTGCCCACATCCTGAGTCTGATCAGATTTTTCAACCTGCAAACAGGGATGTTATTCTCCGGCTTTCACCACGAGCACACGTGCCGGTTTGTCACCGGGGTTATAGATGCAGTGTTTCATATTTGCCGGGCTGTGCACCACAGAATTGGCTTTAACAACTTCCCGTTCGTCCAGAATTTCCACTTCGGGCTCCCCTTCCAGCACATAGAAAAAAGCTTCAACCGGTGTCACATGGGGTTTCAGGGACTGACCGGGTTCCAGTGAGAGATGCATCACCTGAAACTTATCGGATTTCAGCATCATGCGCACATCGGCTTTATGGGGATTATCTTTGATTGGCAATTCGTTTATATTTTTAATTTTCATAATTGTATCCTTTATATTTAAGTTATTGCAGTTAGAGTGGGGATGCTGTTAATAGCACCCCCACACACTGCAACAGTGCTATCATTTAAATGAATTATGCACTCATAAACATTTCAATGTCTTCCTCTACTTCACCAATGCCGGCAATGCCAAACTTATCAACAAGTACATTGGCCACATTGGGTGAGAGGAATGCAGGAAGTGTCGGACCGAGATGGATGTCTTTCACACCAAGTGAGAGCAGTGCCAGCAGTACGATAACCGCTTTCTGCTCGTACCATGCAATATTGTATGCAATGGGCAGATCGTTGATATCGTTGAGTTCAAACACTTCTTTGAGTTTAAGCGCAATAACGGCAAGTGAGTAGGAATCGTTACACTGACCTGCATCCAGTACACGTGGGATACCACCTATGTCGCCAAGTGGCAGTTTGTTGTAGCGGTATTTGGCACAACCTGCGGTGAGGATGACAGTGTCTTTTGGCAGTTGTTCAGCAAAATCGGTGTAATATTCACGGTCTTTCATGCGGCCGTCGCAACCTGCCATGACAAAGAATTTTTTAATGGCGCCTGATTTCACAGCATCCACCACTTTATCAGCAAGCTGAATCACCTGGTTGTGAGCAAATCCACCCGTGATGGTACCGGTTTCAATTTCTTTGGGAGCTTCACATTTTTTGGCGTGCTCAATGATTTGTGAAAAATCTTTTGCTTTTCCGTCAACTCTGTCCGGGATATGGGTTGCACCTGCAAGTCCGGATGAGCCTGTGGTATAAATACGGTCTGTATAGGTGGCTTTTTTGGTTGGAGGCACAATGCAATTGGTGGTAAAGAGAATTGGTCCGTTAAAAGATTCAAATTCTTCTTTTTGTTTCCACCATGAGTTACCATAGTTGCCTACAAAATGATCGTATTTTTTAAAGGCAGGGTAATAATGTCCCGGGAGCATTTCGCTGTGTGTGTACACATCAACACCGGTTCCTTCGGTCTGCTTAAGTAATTCCTCAAGGTCTTTCATATCATGACCGGAGATAAGGATGCCGGGATTGTCTTTCACACCCAGATTGACTTCAGTAATTTCGGGGTTACCATACGCCTGGGTGTTGGCTTTATCAAGCAGGGCCATCACATCCACACCAAATTTACCACATTCAAGCACCATGCCTACGAGTTCATCTACGCTGTGATGATCCTCGGTTGTGGTTTTCAGTGCTTTCTGCATGAAATCAAAAATTTCTTCTTTTTGCTCACCCAGGTTATATGCATGCTCAGCATAGGCAGCAATACCTTTCACACCGTAAGTCAGCAACTCACGCAGTGAGCGGACATCTTCATTTTCAGTGGCAAGCACACCAACCTCAGGGCTTTCGCTTTTGCGCTCCATTTCAGCCTCATCTTCGGTATACCATGTAGTGGATGCGTGCAGACCTTCAGTCTGAACACCAGCAGCATCAAGTTTGCCTTTCAGCTCTTCGCGTACAGTAAAACCTTCTTTGATTTTGGCGATGATGGCCGCTTTATCGAAATTGGCGTTGGTAATGGTATTGAACAAGGCCTCATACACAAATTTATTGGCTTTTGGGGTTTCAATACCGGCCTCGCGGGCTTTCACTGCATATATTGACACACCTTTGGTCACATACATCAACAGATCCATCATGTTGGCAAGATCGTCCTTTTTTCCGCAGACTCCTGCGATTGTACAACCAACTCCTTTGGCTGTTTCCTGACATTGATAACAAAACATTTTCATAAATTATCTCTTTTTTGGTTAAACTCCTGTTTATTTCTGTTGCAATATTAAAGCATTCAAATACCGGAATCTGTTACATAGGTAACATTTGGGCTAATTTGTAATTGGGTCCTATCACTTTATTGGCATCTACATTACAATTACTTCCAGATTTAGTTTTGAAACATTAGAGAAAAACTTCACGATTTTATACGATTATCAACAAAGGATCGTTAGTAAGAAAAACACAATCACATGAAGCAAAGACCTCCGATTTGGCTGGTAATGACCGGCGCAGTGTTGTTTGCCATTCTCTTTCACAAAAAACCGGCAGGCATCAATCAAATCATTTTCAATCTGTTTATCATGGGGAGCCTCATATGGATGAGCCGCATCAACAAGAACAATTTTCACCATGTGGTATTGAGTGCAGCCACTTTGATTACGCTTGCCGCGAGCTTTTTTCTGCATTCCACCCTGGCCATCGTGATGAATTATGTTTCTCTGATTTTGTTATCGGCGGCAGCCCTTTTTCCCGAAACGCGGGCTCTGCACAGGCTTGCCGGGATAAGTTTCCTCAACATCGGCTATTCCATGGCAGAATTTTTCCCGCGACTATTCAGCCCGGAAGGTAAAACAAAGCCTGTAAGAAAGCTGGTTAAACTACTGGCCATCATCGGCATTCCCGCAATTCTCATTGTGATTTTCATTGTAATTTACCGCAACGCCAACCCCTGGTTCGACGAGGCTGTGGGTGGAGTGTTTACATCAATCAATGCATTTTTGATCAATCTGTTTGGCACGATAGACTGGGCATGGTTGTTGACATTTCTGGGCGGCTTGCTTTTTGTCATCTGGCTATTGATGGGAAAAGCACATCCGGGGATTGTGAAATCAGAATTGCAAGAAACAGACATTCTGTTCAGAAGACGAGCGAAGTATCCTTATCGCGGAAAAAAAACAGCACTAAAAACCGAGTACAAATCGGCCATGGTCCTGCTTGTTGCCATGAATATTATTTTGCTGCTGGTAAATTTTCTCGACATAAAAAATGTATGGTTTGGTTTTGAATGGCAGGGAGAAACCCTGAAGCAATTTGTGCATGAAGGCACCTGGCTGCTGATACTTTCCATACTGCTTTCCATCGGCATCATTCTTTTTTATTTTCGGAAGAATCTGAATTTTTTGCAGAACAATCAGGCATTAAAAGTACTGTCCTATGCCTGGATGGCTCAAAATGCAATACTGGCCGTTTCGGTAGCAATTCGCAACTTGCATTATATTGAATATTTTAATCTGGCATACAAACGCATTGCTGTATTTTTCTTTTTACTGGCAGTGTTTGTGGGATTGTTTACGGTGATACTGAAAATTCACAAGCCCCGGACAAGTTTCTTTTTATTGCGTTACAACAGTCTTTCCGTGTTTGTCATTTTGATTGGCATGAGTCTGGTAAACTGGGATGTGTGTATTGCAAAATATAATTTCGGGCATGCAGATAAAGCATTTGTACACCTGGATTTTCTCGAAGAACTGGACGAACGTGCCCTGCCCTGGCTTGACAAGGATATGGACTACTTAAAATCCCTGAAACAGAGACAGTATCAGGAATTTGATTTTGCCCGGGATGCGGCTTACATCACACCGGAAAGGTATCATTCCCATATCACTGAGCGTAAAGAGGATTTCATGAAGGGTTTTGAGTCCCGGCATTGGTTGTCATGGAATCCGGCTGATCAGAAGGCGTATAATTTATTAAGCAAATCTGAAAACGATTAAACCTTAAAAGAAAATCTCGCGTTGTGCTGATGCATAATTAATGCAGGCCTGCCAATCTTCTTTGTATGCTTCTTTAACCTGCTTTAAATCTGACTCGGGGATAAGCACGCCCTCATTTCCATTGTCAGAAGTAATAAAGCGGGCAACAAAAGCCAGACTGTGAATGAGACCTGCTCTTATTTTTTTCCGGGATTTTTTGTGTTTTGTTTCATCAAAAGCAAAACGACGGTTAAACTTCAGCAAGAGACGCAATTGTTTTTCAGAAAAAGCAGCATTTACTCCGGTATCTTTTAGTTTACTGTAATCAAAATCCGCCTTGCAGAATGCTGCCAGGTAATTCAGGCTTTTTTCCGGTTCAGCTTTGAACTCTTCCTGAAACATCACCAGGGGTTTATGCTGAAAAAGTGACTCCAGCAGGTCGATGATTTTCCGGTATTCCAGATGCTCTTTACGGAAAAAGCCGTTGTTCTGCTGCAGGTTAAAAAACTCCTTAAATGTCAGGCGACCATTTTTGCGGATGTGATACTTGTATTTTGATGCTATCCATTTGTCATGGCGGCGAAGCACCAGAATGATGTTGGCTTCCGGATATTTTTCCGCAAAATCAAACAACTTGTTTGCGTTTGGCCTGCCTTTGCCAATATCAATTTCCGTGGATAACAGAATAGGTTCCGTGGCGGATTCAAT
>JBNJGS010000111.1:0-4764 GCA_051747965.1 Bacteroidota bacterium | reverse complement strand
CCCATTATTGTCATTCCAAACGTGTTGCTGTTTAATATCATCCTGACAATCAAAAGAAAAGCTTATCTCATGCATCAGTCTTTGATGCAGCGGACGGAATACCCACTTCCTTTTTTAGCGAATAAAATGCGTGCATCAACATTTTTAAAGAACATCTCAAAGCGATAGGCGTTGTCTTCATTTTGTTCGGTGGCAGTCCAAAAGGTGGCGTAGCGCGCAAGTGACATGGGAAAAGGGTACTGGTTGTTGGTGGTAGTTCGTGTGCCGGCTCCCAGTGCACTGAACCCGCTGCGGTTGCGGTATGAGGGGAAATCAGTGTTCCCGGGTGTGCCTGTAGAGTCGGAAGAGACAAAAGAGTAGTTGGCGCTGAGTGCCTTTGCTACCTTGTTGTTTGTCGTGTAGTCGTTGTCTGTATCTACCGTTCCGTCATAGTTGTACCCGTTGTTCTGGAGGAAAACCAGGAGGTTTTGGAAATCTGTATCTTCCGGAACATGCCAGCCGTTGGGGCATAAGTTGCCGGTATTGACAGCCGCAAAATTGTACAGCGGGCCATATTGTTCGGCAAAGGTAGCGCTGTCATTCAGATAATAACAGCGGGCTCCGGTGGTGTCGTTGTTCCAGGCTGCCGTGTCTGCCAGGTTGGGAATGGGTACGTTGTTGTTGTACTTAGCGCTTTTCAGGTTTTCAGCCATCCAGATCGTTCCGCCAATTTCCACCACGGTATATTTGTTTCCATCCGCATCGATGCAATCCTCAAAAACAACTGAATAATGGTAGTCATTGTTGATTTTCCCCACATATATTCTGGAGTATCCTTCACCCCAGGCGGTAAAAATCAGCACATCATTTTCATCGTACTGCCAGTCAACACGTGTGCCGGACTTTTGGCTTTTTGTGAGCGGGCTGATATCTGCATTGATGCTTTGTGCCGGCTCAATCTGAAGGCTTGACCCGTTATTGCCGGTGGCACTCAGGGTTTCAGACCAGGTGTTGTTGCCGGTTTTGACGGACAGTACATAGGTTCCCCGGCTAAGGCCGGAAAGTTTGTATGTATTTAAGCCGGCAGAGGCTGAAACAGCCTGAGATATGATTTTTCTCCCCGCCATATCGTATACTGACAGTTGAGCATCCCCGGCAGCATCCATCCGGAATTCCACCATGGTATGGTCAAATGCAGGATTGGGATAAACTGAAAAGCTGTTTTCTTTATTGTGCCCGTCAATTGTCTGGACAAGATCAACAAGGTGCAGTGTGTCATCGCCATTGATTGTGATGGATTTTTGCTGGCTGATGTTTTCAACCTGCACGCTGTCAACCACATCGGTGGGTGTGTCAATGAGGTAGGCGCTGAAGGTGACATTGTAATCCTGCGCGAACAGGGTGCAGCTTACAAAAAGTGCGGCGAGCAATAGAAGAGGTCTTTTCATGATGGTTTGGTTTTAACGGGTTATGGTATATCAAAGGTACGTTTTTTTATGATGATATCAAAATGTAAAATAAGAGCCCCAACCTGTCGGGTCTCCATGTATTGCAGGGATAGCTGTTTATTTTGAAATATATTTTGAAGTCATACTGGACTGACAGCTTAGTGCGTGGTTTTTGTTCATGGGATTCTCTCAGAAAAAAGTTTTTTTTTAAGCTGTGATTGTTGTATCTTGTTGTGTGCTTTCAGAGCAGCATATAATGATTCGTTTTATTCATTAACCAGAATTTGTCATGAAAAATATCAGCCTGATTTTTGTCTGCCTGTTTGCCTTTGGTTTTGCCGGGGCTCAGGAAATTGCTTTCACATTTACCGCTCACTATCACAGTGAAAATGCGCCGCTGGACAGTGTGAGCATTGAGAATCTCAGCCAGAGCGGAGATACCACCCTGTACTGGCCGGATACGGTGCTGAATCTTGATCTCAGCAGCATTCCGGAATTAAGTGCGGGGGAAAACAGTCGGCTTCTTTCGCATAATCATCCCAATCCATTTTGTGGTAAGACCGAGGCCCGTGTATTTCTTCCGGAACCCCGGGAATTAAGCCTGGAATTGTATGATCTGCAAGGCAGAAAACTTACCGCATACCGGGCTGAGCTGGGACGTGGCAGCCATGATTTTGTTGTTCATGCCGGCAGGTTGGGTGCCTGCATCCTTACTGCCCGTGCTGGCAATGTCACAGAACAGATCAGAATGATCAACACAAGTCCGGGGAAAATTGGTTCTGCCACCATAGAGTATCAGGGCAATGCTGCTGCCGGTACGGAAGACCTGCAACAAAAGCAGACGGCTGCCGATCGCTCCGGCTTTGTGTACAACAGCGGTGACGAACTGCGTTTTACCGGCTGGGTGCAGGGAGAAAGTATCTCCACCACGGACTCGCCAAACAGCGACAGTACATATCTGATGGATATTCTGCCTACATTTGATTTTGTCATTGAAACCACGGCCGTCCGAACGAATTACAGTTTTACTGTGGGCGGCCCGGACGATTTAGAGGTGATATGGGAAACAGGACAGTCAGAGGTGTACAACAGCAGTGGTGATATATCTCATAATTTTACCGAAGCCGGCATGTGGCGAATAAAAGTCAGGGGCAGGGCGGATTACATGATGTTTCACGAAAATGCTGATATGTTCAGGGATGTGCTTACGCCTGTATATCCTGCTGTTAAAGGCCTGAATATGTCTGCCAATATGTTTCGTGATATCCCGGTGGCATCATTTACCTGTGAAAACTGGTTTGATGAAGCCTCAGCAGGGATCAGCGATATGACATTTATGTTTGCAGGCTCAGCTTATAACCAGGACATCAGCAACTGGCACATGAATCTTGCTACGGATTTGCGCGGTATGTTTTCAAATTCTGATTTCAATCAGCCCCTGGATGCATGGGCTGTGCATAATGTGGAAGTCTTTGCTATGATGTTTTCAAACAGTGTCTTTAATCAGGATATCAGCAACTGGGATGTTGGTGAAGCTACTGATATGAGCGATATGTTCAGCTATTCAGAATTTAATCAACCCATAGGAAGCTGGGATGTCAGCAAGCTTACCAATATGGCCTGTATGTTCAGCTATTCGGTTTTCAACCAGGACATCAGTAACTGGGATGTCAGCAATGTGACGAATATGGGATATATGGATTATAATACCAACGGCATGTTTCAGAATTCAGCATTCGATCAGGATATTAGCACATGGGATGTGTCTTCTGTTACCAATTTCACCAATTTTCTGAAAAATTCAAATTTGTCAACTGAGCATTACAATAGCCTGTTGATTCAATGGTCAGAACTAAATCTTCAGAACGGTGTGGACTTTGACGGCGGCAACAGCATATACGATTTGGGCTTGCCGGCAGAGCGGCGGCAATATATCATTGATGAATTTGGCTGGACCTTCTCAGATGGCGGCGATAGCGGAGAGCAGTACTGATGTAACTGCCCAACCTGTATTGTTCAGCCTGTAAGGGCCCCATGTATTGAAGAGTGAAGAGTATTGAAGAAATGGACTTTGTTTTGGGATATACGGTTGAGTTACCTTATTCTGACAGTTTTGGGGGCTTGCCGGGTGATAATGAAAAAGCGTTGTCCCGATAGAAGCCCGGAACAACGCTTTGTTATGCTTTGATTCGTTTCGTATTCAACGCATGTTATTTGTTGACATTGTCGCAATTCATTTCACCTACAGTGTAATAGATGTTCAGGTATTTTTCTCCGTATTGGCCTCCGCCTTCATGTGTTCTGGCAACAGAACCTTTCACGTAATAACATTTTCCATTTGCTTTTTTGGTAGCAATATCCACTTTGACAAATTTTAATTTCGGCATGTTGTAATCGTTGTATTCCATTAACCATCTGTCACTTGTGATAACAACACGTGAAGGGGTGCCGTATTTATCTGTATCAATCTTGGATTTCACCACATTGACAATGGAAGCATCGGTCATACCGGCCTCATCTAATCTGCGTTCCTCAATATAGCGCTTTTCAATTTCAGCGGCACGTTCTTCCAGGCCTCCGCCATCAACATAAGCTTTTATTTCCGCCTTTTGTTCTGTGAGTTTTTTCTCAAATTCATTCAGGTCAGGATCCACTGCGGTAAGGTAAGCTTTCAGGCCATTGATTTCCTCAAGAGCATCGTCAATATCTCCCATTCTGTCTGTGGGATAAACTGACCAGTTTTCTTTGTCGAAACAGCGCTCCGTTTTCTTTTTCAAAGCTGCCATGTCTTCCTCGGATACTGTTGGCGTATAATACGTGTCTACCGTGCTGATCAGTTCTTGCGTGTAGCTGTCGCTGTGCTCTTTTTTGTTCCTCAGAGTGTAGGCGCGGCTGAATTTCTTATAAAATTCCTCATAGTCGGCTTTTTTCTGAGCGTACTCCTTGTGGGATACGACATCCCATTTTTTCTTCAGCCGTTCAAAGGTTGAAGTCCACTCCATCTTCTGAGATTCCAATTCACTGAAATCAACCGTTGACGAGTTGGAATCGCTGTTTGAATCATTTGAATCGGATTTTTTGTCCTTAACTTCTTCTGTTGCGTTTTTTGCTTTGTTTTTTAATTTGTTCCATTGCGCATCGGCAGTCAGGGAGAATCCTAAGAATAAGGCGCAAAACAAAATAGTCATAAGGTTTTTCATAATCATGTGTTTTTATTGTTTATAAAAAGATTAGTGATTCTAAGCTGTCCTCAATTATCATTCCATCATTGGTAATCATGCTATAAACGCAAAGATATAAATTATTCTGATGATGTGTTCATTCCTCCCGCCATGTT
>JBNJGS010000110.1:0-4787 GCA_051747965.1 Bacteroidota bacterium | reverse complement strand
CACTCCTGTTCAAGAAATTGGACTGTGTGAGAAAACGCAAGATTTCCACGCTTTCACCATATTATACTCATCAAAATCCACCCGGGCTTCTTTGCCATATCCACTCCCCATTTCTTTAATGTATTGCCGTGGTGTTTATACAGGTTTTTCTTTGGTAAATCATTCTCCTGCCTTATCTGCTGGACAAAATTATAAACCGTCCTGGAATGGACTTTGGGCAATTCTTCAAAATACTCCATTAATCTCTATTTAAGCTGACGATAGACTTGAGCATTGTCCCAATTGATTTTTGATAAAATCATAATACGGTTGAAGTTTTTTAGGCATGTTTTTACGCTTACTGATCCAACTGTAGAACTCATCTTCATCCATCAACAAGTATTTCCTTACTGTTTTGCGGAGAATACCAACCTGTTAAGCATTTGTGATTTATTTAGCCCACATTCTTTTAATTCCTTAACTTTGTACTACATAAGCGCCTTTCTTAGGTGTTTTTTTTGCTCCTTTTTTCTTTGTTTTTGTCGAAACTGAAAGATGGAGCTTTTTTTTACAAACCGGCACTTTTTATTTGCTATTTTCTGGTACTTTTGGCTTGCTGTTTACAGAAGCGCTAACAATCCTTGTGAAACACCCCGGAGTAGCACAGATATAGCAGCTGCCCCCCACAATATGAAATATTGAACCAGCTTGCAGGCAGTCCGGGCAACTGATAATTGGAGGGGCATCATCTTCATACAAAAGCACAAGCATCAACAAATCATTGTTTTTTACAACAAGATGTATATCTTTGTTAAAAAAAAACGGATTTATGCATAAAAAAAACTTCCTTTTGCTAATCATTCTGTTATCAGCCGGATTTGTTAATGCTCAGGAGACTGAGAAAAGCAGAAGCATCAAGTTATACGTAAACGGGTATTCGTACCGGCAGTGGACACCTGCGCACAGCTTCCATTTTACTGAAAACATCAAGGAGTCGGGATTTGGCCGCATTTCCCTGGCATTGAAAACCCGGAAAAAGCAACATTGGTCGCATGAATTTGAACTATCATTTCCTCACATAAGACATAAGACACAATGGACATCTTCCGAGCATGAAGGAGCAGTTTATATGACAGAGGGCTGGAGTATTATACGCATCAACACCAATGGCAGATACCAATTGAATTATCACTTTTATGCAGATGAAAAAACCTGGTCGCCTTACCTTGGAGCCGGCACTGGTTTGAATTACAGAGGACTGTTTTTTTCCCCATCGGTTTCTCTTTATTACCCTGAAGCCCATCAACAGCTCATTGTTCCTCTGGAAATCATACCAGGACTTATGATTAACTTTCATCAACATTTTGCTTTGGACATCAATCTACCTTTGCAATTGCATCAGTTTATATTTGAGTTCAACAGATTATCAAATCCCACCTTACCCATCAGATTTCAGCGAGTTACAGACTTTTACGGTGTTGTACTGCCCAAATCATTTCAATTTCGAATCGGACTGGTGTATAAACTTTAATTCCATGAAAACAAGAGCGCTATTAATATCAGTAATTTTTGCTACCCTTCTGGTGGGCATGTCGGCCTGTGATAAAGAATATGATATATACACTGAAGATGATTATCAACCCGACAACACAAGCTATGATGAACCAGACTTCGACAGCATCATCGACATAGACAATTACTTCACAAATTCAGTTTACCTGCAAGATTTTGCGTTTGACATTGAAAACAGATTATGGGCTGCAACAAATAGAGGTGTCATATTGCTTGATACAACTTCGCACACTGTATTCAACACACAAAACAGTCCACTGACCGATAACGATGTTAATTTCATAAGCATTGATGATCAGAGCAGGGTGTGGATGTGCCTGGATAATGCGCTTTTTATGTACGAAATCAACAGTCAGATCTGGCATGAGTACACAAGTGATGATGTGGAGTATATCTTGAGTGGTTCATCAAAAGTATACACCAAAAGACCCGGACATCAGTACCTGATGTGTTTCCAATATCTGTACGAATTTGATGGAAACAACTGGCAATTGGTAGTTAATTTGAATGAATTATTTGATGAGTATATTTCCATGATTCAAACAGATGCACCATGTGCATTTCACGATTCTGTGATGTGGATAAATTCATATGAAGGCTTGATTGCCCTTCACAATGACAGCACTGCTCAAATATTCAACACGGCCAACTCAGGCATTTCCGACAATTCACTCGTCGAAGTACATACCGATGATGATGGAAATGTATGGATGACCAACGACTCCGGGATAGAAATGTACGATGGAGAAAGCTGGCAGGTGTTTAGTGACAAGTATAGATTATCAGTAATGGGTAATACCGTTTTGTGCTATTATGATGAATTTGTATTTAAATGGGTAAGCAATCAATGGTGGCAGACCGACGTGGGAAACAATCAGTTTGCAGGCTCCTACAATGCTGGCGTAGCTGATCAGAACGACACCATTTGGTTATCTGCCGGTGATCGACTGTATAAAACCAGTTTACAGGCTGAATAAGGTTTTAAGCTATTTATCAATTAATATTTTTCAAAATTTTACCTTTGACACACTTTTTTGAACGGTCGCTGCGAACCTTCCAACTTCAAACCCTTGTCTCCGCCAGCAGTCGGCCTGTGCGACTACCGGCGTAACAGGCAGCCCACTGGCGGATCAAACCTCAAATCATCCGAAACCCGGCATTCAAAAACGACAGCGCATTGAATGACGATGGTTGAGGGGATCCCGATGAAGGAGGAACGACTGATATCGGGACCTTCCACCCTACATGCTTTACAACACACTCTTAACACCTACCGAACAAATCTGAGCATTATGCTGCATAACAGTTCACAACATCGCTAAAATTCCATGCAATGCAGGCTTTGAGATTGGCAAATATTTCTAACTTTGTGGAAAGACATAAAAATTATGGCTATGACGATTATTGAAAAAATTATTGCGCAGCATTCTGACCGTGACAAGGTACAGCCCGGCGATATTGTTGATATCACCATCGATGCCCGTGTGGCACGTGATTTTGGCGGCGCCAATGTTGTTAAAAACCTGGAGGACAACAATCTGGGAGTTGACGATGCCTCAAAAACATTTTTCACCTTTGATCTGATTCCGGCAGGTTCGGATCAGAAGTACGCAAACAATCAGCACATATGTCGGTTGTTTGCCCGTAAACACGGCATCACCGTGCACGATGTCACCGATGGTATTGGTACCCACCTGGCCATTGATGAAGGGCTTGTTTATCCGGGAAGCACTTTTGTTTCCACGGATTCCCACGCCAACATCATGGGTGCCGTGGGTGCATTTGGTCAGGGAATGGGCGACCAGGACATTGCCGCAGCCTGGGCCAACGGTTCGGTATGGTTTAAAACCCCGAAATCAGCGAAACTGGTGTTCAAAGGCAAAAAGCCTGAGAATGTTACTGCCAAGGACATCGTTCTCAACCTCCTCTCCCGTTTTGGTGCCAGCACGCTGCTGGGTTATTCCGTGGAAATGTACGGGGAAGCCATCGACGAGCTCAGCCTGAGTGATCGAATTACCATTGCCTCCATGGGTACAGAAATGGGTGCCATCATTGTGATGTTCCCGCCCAACAATGAGGTGATTGAAAAAGCAAAACAGGCCACCGGCAAAGACATCAAAGCGGTGTATGCTGATGATGATGCCGAATATGACATGAGCGAAGAAGTTGACATCAGCAGCTTTGTGCCCATGGTATCGCTGCCGGGCAAACCGCATGATTCCGTGCCTGTGGATCCATCAAAAAAGATTAAAATAGACTCTGCATTCATTGGCTCCTGCACCAATGGTCGTTTGCCCGACCTCAGGGCTGCAGCGGCCATACTCAAAGACCGCAAAGTGGCTCCCGGTGTGGTGCTAAAAATTGTTCCATCCACGGATGACATCTGGCAACAGGCTCTGGAGGAAGGCATCATAAAGATATTCAAAGATGCCGGTGCTCTGGTTTCCAATGCAGGATGTGGCGGATGCGCCAACGGCCATGTAGGTCAGAATGGTGAAGGCGAAGTGACCATCAGTACCGGTAACCGCAACTTCCCCGGCAAACAGGGTAAAGGAAGCGTATACCTGGCATCACCTGCCAATGTTGCAGCTTCGGCTGTAGCCGGATTTGTTACCACCGCATGGGAAATCCCGGAGAACCCCATGGTATTTGATACAGGCAGCGAGGATGCCAGCGGCAAACAAAGCAAAAAGCAGACTGCAGCCGGCAAAGACAAGCCCGTTGTGGTGGAAGGCAGAACGTGGTTCATCAAGGAAGACAATATTGATACAGACATGATTTTCCACAACCGCTACCTGTCCATCACCGACATCAACGAAATGGGGCAATACGCGCTGGACAATCTGGAAGGCTACGAAGATTTTGCCGAAAAAGCGCAGCCCGGCGATATCATCGTAACACAGAAAAACTTTGGAAGCGGCTCATCCCGGCAGCAGGCAGTTGACTGCTTTAAAGTGCTTGGCATCAACCTGATTCTGGCCGAATCCTTTGGCGCCATTTACGAGCGCAATGCCATCAATGCAGCCATGCCAATCATGCGGTACGAATCCATTGATAATCTAAAACTGGAACATGGCGATAAAATCCGCGTAAACTTTGAAACCGGCGAAGTGGAAAACCTTGACAAGAAGACAAAAATTCAGGCCATTCCCTTCAGCGATGTTCAGATGGATATTTATCAGCGCGGAGGAATTTTTAAATAATAACCGGTTACAGGTTCAAGGTTTGAAGTTTGA
>JBNJGS010000109.1:0-4800 GCA_051747965.1 Bacteroidota bacterium | reverse complement strand
TGAACCGCTTAATGACTTTCAAGGTATTCATCCAGTTCTTCAATGGTCATTTCGAATTCAAAAGCATCGTTAACAAGGTAATACCTGTTGGGATCATGAACATGGTCGTAGGCAAATTTGGCAAATTCAAGTTTGTCATCTTCATAGGTCAGCAATTCCATAATTTCTTTTACCTGTGCGGATTCCAGGCAGTTGCCTTTGGCAATTTGTTTCGCCAGTGTGAGTTTTGAATCATCAAAGGTTTTTGATTTGATGGAAGCTTTGGCATCGGCAAAATCAGATGTGCCCATTGGGAAATCACAACCGCCGCTGCTGACATTTGTCTCCGTGTTTTCTTCAGCCATTTCCTCATAATAATCCGTCTGACTGCCTGAGCTGCTATGCGTAACCGTGGTGCTGGATGTCGTGCTTGTTGTGGTCGAGTGACTGACATCTCCATCCATTTCAAAATTCACATCCATATTGACATTTTCTTCCCCGTCATCCACGGAAACATTCATGCCCGATTCATTAACATCCATGTTCATGTGAACTGACTCACCGTCCTGGCTGGTTCCACCCTCAACCGTGGTGGTGTGCTGATGTGAAACACTGCCTGTTTCTGTGGTGGTCTGACTACTTTCCCCCGCTTGGCTGTCAGGGTACTCGTACTGAGTGTCAGAATCGTTTTCAGCAGGAGCCTCTGCGGTAATTTCAGTTTGACTTATCGGACGCAAAGTGTATTTTCCGTTATTTTTCTGATGAATTTTAAAGGTGTACTCTTTGCCTTTTTCTTCAAACCATACAGACTTGGTGAAGGAGCCCATGGATTTGTTGTTAAAGGCAATTTTGACTTTGTAAAAATCCGCATTCAAATCTGTGATTTTTACATTGGCCATGGGTGTTTTGTTTTTTTCTGTTCCATTGAGAAAAAGCGTGAATTCTTCTCCGTCTTCATGGAAGACAATCAGGTTGGATGTCTGAGCCAGGCTAGCATTGGTTGCGATAACAGCGAGCATAAAGTAGAATAGTCGTTTCATAAATAAAGTGTTTTTGTTTTAGTTCATTTTATCAAATACCTTGCCAAAAGCCGCCAGAATTTACTTTCTTCCGGGTAGAAATAAAGAAAATCGGGAGCCTTTGTTTTCTTCAGAATGTACCATGAATTTGCCTCCGAGCAAGGTGGCAAGTTCCCTGGAAATGCTGAGTCCCAGCCCTGTTCCGCTTTTGACGAGGGCCTTGTGAGTTTGGTGAAAGCGATCAAAGATTGTTCTGAGTTCTTTTTTGGGTATGCCAATGCCACTGTCTTCAACATATATAATATAGTTATTTTTCTCTGCATAGCATCCGAGTATTATGTAGCCTGAATTGGTGAATTTAAGTGCATTTGACAATAGGTTATCAATGATTTGTTTTATACGCAAAGGATCGGATTTGAGAATGATTTCATCTTGATTTGTTTCATTAACAAGCTTAAATTCAAGGCCTTTTGTATGGATGGCTTGCTGATGAAATTCATATATTTCCCGGATTAAATCTACAAGATCAAACTGCTCGGCCTCTATTGTAATCTGCCCGGCATCCAATCTGGATATGTCCAGAATGTCATTGACAATGCGCAGCAATTGTTTGCTGTTGCGATGGATAATTTCGGCGTATTTTTCATATTCATCCGTTTCAGAATCTTCCTCACTCATCAATTCGCTGAAACCCATAATTCCATTCATCGGAGTCCTTATTTCATGACTCATGTTTTGCAGAAATGCTGTTTTTAGGCGATCGTTTTCTTCCGCTTTTTCCTTTGCCAGTTTAAGCTCGTTTTCAAAGGCTTTTTGTTTGCTGATATCTGTATATGTACCAATCATTCTGGCAGGCTTACCTTTTTTATCCCACTCGATGATTCTGCCGGTTGACAATATCCACAAATATGCACTATCCTTGTTCTGCATCCTGAACTGTACCTGATATGATTTGTGTTTACCCTCCACGTAGCCGTAAAACTGCTCCTGTGCATGCGCTGCATCTTCAGGATGTAACAGGCTTTCCCATTTTTCCATACTCATGGAAAATGTTTCAGGATTGTGCCCCAGCATTCCTGCATATTCAGGAGAAATGGTGAAGGAATAATCTTTTAAATTGAGATCCCATAATCCCTGGTGAGAAGCAGATAGAGCCAGCCGCAGACGTTCTTCATTTTCTCTCAGGTTTCTCAATGCTTTTACCCTGTCCGTAATGTCATGAATTGTAGAATACAGCAAAGTGTGAGATTTTAATTTTATGTGGCCGCTATAAACTTCAACATCACGAATTTCCCCATTGGCAAGGCGGTGTTTGAAATGAAATAGCTTTCTTTTACCGACTTTTACATCCTCTATAGCACCTTTTATTTTATCATTGCTTGATGTGTTGATTTGCTGAATACTCATCTTATGGATTTCATCATTGGAATAAGCATAAAAATCCAGAGCAGCCTGGTTGGCGGCCTTGATTTTTCCGTTTTCAGGATCAATCAGCAACATCACCGAAGCATTTTCATTAAATAGGGTGCGGAATCGTTGCTCACTTTCTTTTATCTCATTCTTTTGAAAGTTTTGTTCAGTTATGTCCTGAATAACTCCAAAAACAAGCTTATTGACCTTGTCATATTCTGCAATGGACTTTATGTCAACAACTTGCTTGTCGGATGCGCGGCGTATCTTGAATTCTACATCGTACTTTTTTCCATGTTCAATTAAACCGGTTAATGCATCATCAAGCATCTTTCGATAACGCCTAAGTGGCAATTTCTGTACTTCATCTATTGATATCCTCCGGTTTTCAAGACCGTAAATCTGCCGTGCTCCTTCCGATGACCTCACCGTATTGTTCTTAAAATCAAACACCCAGTTTCCGAATTTCCCGATTTGCTCTGCTCGCTTGAGATATTTTTCGTTCTGCCGCAGTTTGTCTTCGGTGATTTTGCTCTTTGTGATATCCTGTACCATGCCTATGACATATTCCGTTTTACCGGATTGTGAATTTATGCCTTTAAGGTGTAACTTGATCCAGAGTTTATTTTTGCTTGCCGATGGATGAAAGTAGCCTTCAAACGATCCACTGCCTGTGTCAATGGCATACTTGAGAGCGTTTAAGAGTTGTTCGTTTTTAATATACTTGAAGAGTGGAAACAAATGCAGCTCCGAAGCCTTAAGTCCGGTTATGCTTTCAAATTCCTTATTATAGTGAATGATGCGGCCACCATTGTTATATAAAAAAATGCCCAGGGGTGAATTTTTAAAAATGTTCTGAAACTCTGATTCTTTCTTCCGGATAAGCTCTTCCTGAACTATGCGTTTGGAAATGTTGTGTCCTATTATCATGATGGCCGCCTGCCCGTCCGGAAGCTCCATATATGTTGAATTGGATTCAACATGAACAATGCTGCCATCCTTCTTGTGGATGTGATTTATATACCTGCTTTCACTGCGTTTCCCTTTTTCTCTTTCTGCTTTCCTTTTATTTGCTTCATGCCGGGATTCGTGGCTTACCAGATCCAAAACATGTAACCCTACTACGGCTGATGGCTCATTGTATCCTATCATCATTGCTCCTGCCTGATTAATATATAAGATGGAACCTTGCATGTCATGAATTAACAACATGTCATGCATGTTCTCAGCTACTTTAAACAGGGGCAGGCGTTCAATCTGATTTTTCAGTGTGGATTTTTCTGAAATCCCGGACTTTAATTGCCGTAACTCTTCCTTCAGTGCCAATATTTCCTTTTCAAGTTCGTATGGCTTCTTTTGAGGCATTGTTTCTCAATATAATGAATATTTCATCTTAACAGTAATATATCCTGCTTTTTTAATGAAGGATAAATTTCCGTATGATGACAGAATCTTTTCTTGCCTGTTTCAGCATATACATTCCGGGCTTCCAGGTCGAAACATCTACACTTGTCCGGCCGGGCTGAATGGATATGTTTTTCATTAAGATTCCTTCTTGACTGTAAATATGTATGTTCGCTTCTCTATCATTGCTTTCGATAAAAAGTACATTGGTGGCCGGGTTTGGGTATAATGAAAATTCATCTTTAAAACCATTAACTGAGCTTGTGATATCAGCTACGAAAATGGTATCGCTTGCCTGACAACCTTCAGAATTGGTTCCTACCACATAAAAAACACCCTCTGCATCAACGGAAATGCTCTGTGTGGTTTCACCCGTATTCCATACGTATTCCATAAATCCGGTTCCGGCATCCAGGGAAACAGGGAAATCGTTCACGAAAAGTGTGTCCGGGCCCAAATCAATCCAGGGATCTGAAATGCTTACCTCAAGACTGTCAATAGCAGAGCAAATACCCAAACTGGCTTCAAGCCAGAATGTCCCGCCGCCTTGTATCCATATGCTGCTATCCGTTGAGCCGTTGGACCATAAATATGTGTCTGCCAGGGGACCCGTCAAATTGAGCGAATCTCCGGAACACAGTGTGGTGTCATTGCCCAGATCAAAATCCGGTGTGGGATACACAACAATTTCCAGACTGTCGGATGAAACATCACCGCACGTATTCTCAGCCGTAACATAAACATATACATTGCCTGTGAAATCTTCAGCCCACTCAACCGTCATGCTTGTGTCATTCATCGTAAAATCGCCGGCTTCAAATGGATCGGGTGTCCATTGATATGTATCAGCATCTTCAACAGAGGGGATGGTAAATGTATCTGTGCCGCTGCCTGAACAGCGTTCCGTAATGCCTGTCGGTATTGATGGTGAGCCTGGTCCATCAGTGACACTCACCATCACCGTATCTTCATCGGTGCATGAATTGAC
>JBNJGS010000108.1:0-5008 GCA_051747965.1 Bacteroidota bacterium | reverse complement strand
ACCATGCAGGCTGCCGAGGGCAAACTCTTTGGACCGCTGGCATTTACCAAGACATTCGCGCTTGTGGCGGCACTGATCGTATCGCTCATTATTTTGCCAGCCCTTGCACATTGGTTTTTTGGAATAAAATTCAAAAATCCCCGGCACAGCAAATGGGTAAATATATTGCTTATCGTGGCGGGCATCACCGGACTGTTTGCCGGTGTTACCTGGGCAGGCATTCTGCTGATTTTATTTGGCGGCATTCCGTTTCTTAAGCCGCTCATCAGAGACAAAAAGCTGTTTACAAAACCCGTTTTCCGGCAGGCTCTTGAAAACCTGGAGCTGATTGTGGTGATTGCCGGGGTTACCTGGTTGCTGGCAAGATACTGGCTGCCTCTGGGCGCCGGAAAAAGCGAGCTGATCAACTTTATTTTTGTGGCCATGCTGGTTGGCCTGATTATGGGGGCATTTAGCTTACTGAAACATTCCTATACCAAAATTTTACGCTGGATATTAAACAATAAGCTGAAGTTTTTACTGATTCCGGCATTGCTGATACTGTTTGCATTGAATATCTGGCTGGGTTTTACAACTGTTTTCGGATTTGTTGGAAAAGGAGCCAATAAAATCGGATGGGACATCCAAAAAACGTCGGTCTGGTCAGGCATGGCACACACATTCCCGGGAATCGGGAAAGAGTTTATGCCCTCGCTGGATGAAGGCAGCTTTTTGCTGATGCCCACCTCCATGCCACACTCCGGCGTGGAATACAACAAAAAAGTACTGGCACAACTGGACATGTTGCTGACAAACATACCTGAAGTGGAACTGGCCGTAGGAAAAGCAGGCCGGGTTGAATCAGCGCTGGACCCCGCACCCATTTCCATGTACGAGAATGTCATCAACTACAAACCGGAGTATGCTCTCAATAAAAAAGGCCATCGAAAACGATTCAAAACAGACGATGAGCGCCGTTATATCTTAAAAAATGGCGAGCATCTCAGCAATGATGAAATGCTTGAACAGGGCATTACAGCGTCACAATTGATTGCGGATGACAATGGCAGTTATTTCAGAAATTGGCGCGAACACATTCAGTCAGCCGATGATATCTGGGAAGAAATCGTTGCGGTAACAAAGATTCCCGGTGTGACTTCGGCGCCAAAGCTGCAACCAATAGAAACCCGCCTGGTGATGCTGCAAACCGGAATGAGGGCACCCATGGGCATAAAAGTCTCCGGTCCCGACCTTGCAACCATTGAGGACTTTGGGATGAAGCTGGAAGGCATTTTGAAAGAAGTCCCGTCAGTGAAAGAGGAAGCTGTCTTTGCCGACCGCATCGTGGGAAAACCATACATCCACCTGAATATTGACAGGGATGAAATTTCACGCTATGGATTACAGGTTGAAGATGTGCAACAAACCATTGAAACCGCCATTGGTGGCATGAAAATAACTTCCACCGTAGAAGGGCGTGAACGCTTTCCCGTGCGGGTTCGTTATCCCAGAGAGCTCAGGGATGATCCTGAATCGCTTAAAAACATTCTGATTGCAACACCCACAGGAGCACAAATACCACTGAGCCATGTTGTGGATATTGAATATGTGCGGGGACCGCAGGCCATCAAAAGTGAAAACACTTTTTTGATTGGCTATGTCTTGTTTGACAAAGGTGATGGCTTTGCCGAGGTAGATGTTGTGAACGATGCGCAGGCCATGATTCAGAAAAAAATAGATTCCGGCGAATTGGTGGTGCCGGCCGGAGTGAGTTACAAATTTTCCGGTAGCTACGAAAACCAGGTGCGGGCCGAAAAACGCCTGAGCATCATCGTTCCCCTGGTATTTGTTATCATTTTCCTGATACTCTATTTCCAATTCAAATCGGTATCAACTTCACTCATGATATTTTCTGGGGTGGCAATGGCTTTCAGCGGTGGATTCATCATGCTCTGGCTATACGGTCAGGGATGGTTTGCCGATTTTTCGGTTTTTGACATGAATATGAGAGATCTTTTCCAGATGAACACAGTCAATCTGAGTGTTGCCGTGTGGGTTGGATTTATTGCCCTCTTTGGTCTTGCCACCGATGACGGTGTGTTGATGGGCACGTATTTAGATCAGAGTTTCAAACGCAACCGCACCAAAACAGTTGATGAAATCAGGGCAGCCGTGGTGGAGGCCGGGCAAAGAAGAATAAGACCTGCCGTAATGACAACCACAACCACCATCATTGCACTGCTGCCCATTCTTACGTCAACCGGACGTGGTGCTGATATCATGGTGCCTATGGCCATTCCTGCCTTTGGTGGAATGATCATAGCGGCAGTTACCTATTATATTGTTCCAACGCTTTATTCTGCACGCGAAGAGTACAAACTAAAAAAATCACAATCATGAAACGATATATCACAATCATAATGCTTACCCTGATGTTTGGCTCATTGAGTTTTGCTCAGTCTCCGGACGATTATTTTCAGATTGCTGCTGAGAATAACCCGGGTTTGCAGGCATTGTACAAAGAATATGAAGCGGCTTTGCAAAAAGTGCCGCAGGTTGATGCCCTCCCCGATCCTGAATTTTCATTTGGATACTTTATTTCTCCAGTGGAAACAAGGGTCGGACCGCAGCGAGCAAAATTTTCGCTTAGTCAGATGTTCCCGTGGTTCGGGACATTAAAGGCACAGAGTGATGCAGCATCCCTGCTGGCAGAATCGAAATTTCAACAATTCATTGATGCACGGAATAAACTGTATTTCCGGGTGGCTTCTGCCTATTATCCATTGTTTGAATTGAAAGAGCAGATCCGGATTGAGCAGGAAAACATCAGAATTCTTGAATCATACAAAACCATCGCAAACGAGAAATTCAAGAACGGAAACGGCAGTATGGTGGATGTGTTGCGGGTGGACATTATGCTTGAGGATGCGCAAACCAATCTGAGCATACTCAGAAAAAAGGAAAAACCACTAACAAGCACGTTCAACAATCTGCTTAACAGACCCGAAAACGAAGCGGTGACAATTAGCGACACCTTAAAATCCAACGCATTGCAGCCTGGTTTCAGGAAAGATTCAATGATTGCTGATAATCCCGGATTAAAAGCCCTTGAATTGAAAATACAGGCTAGTGAAGCCGCAGAAGATGCAGCTCAGAAACAGGGGCTTCCCAAAATTGGCATTGGCCTGGATTATGTTGTTGTTGGTAAACGAAACGATATGACCATTGCCGACAATGGCAAAGACGCTTTCATGCCGATGGTAAGCCTGAGCATTCCAATTAACCGCGGCAAATACAATGCATCGGTAAAAGAAGCCCGGCTTATGCAGGAGAGCTATGCGCTACAAAAAGAAGAAACCGCCAACACCCTTGTATCGGATTATGAGGTGGCCTGGTTTGAAATTCAACAACAGGAAGAGCTTTTGTCTCTGTACGAAAAACAGGTACAATCATCTGAGCAATCCCTGAATTTACTTCTTGCTGCTTATGGAGATTCAGGAAAGGAATTCGAGGAAGTGTTGAGAATGCAACAACAATTGCTGAAATATCAGAAACTAATGGCTACAGCAATAACTCAATACCAAATTGCCGTTGCAAGAATCAATTATTTAACATCAAAAACATACAAGCATGAAAACAATCAATAAAAGAACGATAATAATAGCCGCCGCCACCTTGCTTGTTGGCTTTCTGGCGGGATGGCTGATTTTCGGCATTGACAAAAACGGATCGCAGGATGATCATCAACATGATGAAACCGAAATGGCCGCGGAAACTGTCTGGACATGTTCCATGCACCCGCAAATCCGAAAGGAAGAACCGGGCGACTGTCCCATTTGTGGCATGGACTTAATTCCCCTGGATGATGAGGAAAATGAAGAAATGGACCCCATGGCAATATCCATGTCACCGACAGCCATGAAACTGGCCGGTGTCAGAACTGCCGTTGTGGGAAAAAAGGAAGCGGTAAAGCAAGTCCGGCTGAATGGCAAAATACAAGCCGATGAACGTATGGTTTACTCTCAATCCTCACACATTCCGGGCCGGATTGAAAAGCTACTGGTTAATTTTACGGGTGAATATGTGAGTAAGGGACAAACCATTGCCCGGGTATATTCCCCCGATCTGGTCACGGCACAGGAAGAATTGCTTGAGGCAAGGAAAATATCCGAAACCCAGCCCCAATTGTTCATTGCTGCCAGAGAAAAACTAAAAAACCGGAAACTTTCAGACAAGCAAATTGAAGAAATCCTGGCATCAGGAGAAATACGGGAAGAATTTCCTGTGCAGGCGGATGTTTCCGGATATGTGACCGAAAAAATGGTTAAGCCGGGCGATTACATCCGTGAAGGAGAAGAAGTATATGAAATCACCGAGCTTTCAAACGTCTGGGTTTTGTTTGATGTGTATGAATCGGACATGGCATGGGTAAAAAAAGGCGATGAGGTCAGGTTTTCAGTAGCCTCACAACCCGGAGAAAGCTTTGAAGGCAGTATTTCCTACATCGACCCGGTGATTGACCCAAAAACAAGGGTAGCAAAAGCAAGGCTGGAGTATAAGAATCCAAACGGAACATTAAAACCCGAGATGTTTGTCTCGGGCGTGGTGGAAGCCGAATTGTCCGGAAAACAGAATTCACTTGTTGTTCCAAAAACAGCCGTGATGTGGACTGGCAAACGCTCGGTGGTTTACATCAAAACAAGATCGGATCAGGGCGTGAATTTTATCATGCGTGAGATCACACTGGGCCCGGCTTTGGGAGATAGCTACGTGGTGAAGCGCGGACTTCAGGAAGGTGAGGAAATTGCCGTGAGCGGTACATTCAGCATTGATGCTGCAGCCCAGCTTGCAGGGAAGCCCAGCATGATGAGTCCCGAAGGCGGACAGGCAATGACAGGCCACAATCATGGAAGTCCGGCCACAGATGAAAGTGCATCAGGCAGCCAGCCTGAAGAAAAACCAAAAGCAGAAACATCCCAATCCATGTCCATTGACAAAAACGCCCGCGACGCCCTGCAGCCATTATACA
>JBNJGS010000107.1:0-5043 GCA_051747965.1 Bacteroidota bacterium | reverse complement strand
ATGCCAGAAGATATGAGCAGTAATGTGACGTGTTATGAAGATGCTGTTGTCCCAACTCCACCTGAAGTATATGATAATTGCGGTCAGATGCTTATGTCTGAACCCGGGCAAACCGGAGGTACTTACGACGGATGTGAAGGAACAATTATTTATCCCTTTATTTATACCGATTGTGCAGGTAATTCTCATGTATGGAATTACACGTACTACCTGAACGATGATGTTGCACCGGTGTGGAATCAGGAGATGCCTGAAAGTATTACGGTTGAATGCAATGATATCCCATTACCGGCAACAGTTAGTGCCACCGATAATTGTGAGGGAATTCTTACGCTTACATATAATGAAACAGTAACAGAAGGTTCCTGCCTTGATGAATATGTGATATCACGAACCTGGCTTGCTGAAGATGCTTGTGAAAATTCCATTACCCACACTCAGATTATTAATGTGATTGACAATACAGCACCTGTCATTGACTGTCCTGAGGACATCATTACCGGTGTATGTTGTGACGCTATCATTGAAATCCCTGAGGCAACTGATAATTGTGATGATGATGTTTCTGTGAGCTGGATCAGGGATGACGGTGCCCAGGATCTTAATGCCCCGTTTGAGATCGGAACAACAAGCATTACCTTTACTGCAACTGACAATTGCGGCAATACGGATGAGTGTACGATGACAGTTACCATCGTTGATGATCCTGATCTCACTATGAGCTGGGCCTACGGTGAGGATTTTGATAATCTCATATGTGGACAGCATGAAATCAATACACTGGATGTTATCGTTGACGGAGGAGATGGGGTTAATGCTTGTAATTATGAGTTCATCTTCTCAAATCCTTCCTGGTATGTTGTTGAAGGAAATACAGGATCAATTGACAATGGATATCATACTTTCAGAATAAATGCTGAAGGTGATGATGAATGCATGGTAATCCTTATTCTTTCAGACATCTACGGATGTGCTGTTGCCGATACCCTTTGGTTTGACAACTGTATTGCTGAGAATTACTGCAGCTATACACAGGGATTCTACGGAAACACCGGAGGTTTAGGTTGCGGTCCTGATGGTTATGGAGCTACTGCCTATGATATCATGAGTAATGTAATGATGCCTTACGATACTGTTCCTGTGCTGTTTGGCTTGCCAGGAAATGGCTGGGAACTCTACTATCATGACATCACGCAATACAACATATTTAATATGTTACCCGGTGGAGGCACTTCAGCACCATTTGATCCTTCAGATGTCACAGGTGGTATTGGAACGTATGATAATGAATATTCCTGGGGTATGGTTCCCTTAAAAACAAATCCGGTGCAAGCCCAGGGCAAGATACAGAATAACCTCTTTGCGCAAACCTTAACATTCTTTTTCAACATGATGAGCAATGTTGGTTTCGATGATCTGGAAATTACTGCTGAATACCTGGTTACAGCTGATGCCATAGATTGCGGCACCCAGCTAGCATCTGAGTATGCTACATTGTACACAGAAATTCCATCCTCTGTCGTTGACTACCTGAATGATCCTGCCAACGGATATGATCCGACAGCACAGGGATTGTTCCTGCTTGCCAATGATTTGTTAGGAGGTGCATCTGCTTTGCAAACAGGAAACAGCAACAATCCGGATTGGATTATTTCACATGCTGATGTTTGTGACGCTCTGGATGCCTTTAATAATGGTTTTGATGAATGCCGGATTTTTGTTGGATTCATGGAAACTCCTCCGGCGTATGCCGAAGATGCATCATCTTATGATCCGGAGAATGGAGAGGAGATGGATGATGAAGAAAATCAGGAGGATGAGGAAAATGAAGGACAAGACATTGTAGAAGAACTTGAAGTAACAGCTCATCCCAATCCTTTCAAGAAGAAAATAAACTTCAAATTCTCTTCTTCTGTTGATACTCATGTGAAATTTGAAATAATCACCCTTGGTGGTTCTATGGTAAGCATATTGTTCGATGAAAATGTGCTTGAGGGTACCAATTATCATGTGACATTCTCAGGTTCACAAGCTGCACCTGGTATCTATTTCTACAGGATTACCACCGATTACGGAACCTACAACGGAAAGATTATTAAACAGTAATATTCCATAATCCATGCTTAAAAAGAAAAGCCGCAAATCTGCGGCTTTTTCTTTTATGAATTAATTTACATGCATAAAGAAAGCCCGGCCCAATGCTGCTGTCTTGAAATGTGATTACCCGTTATTCAACCCATCATCGGCTTGTCTTTCAAACTTATCCCTTTCCCTTTTAATAAATGCTTTTAAACCGGTTGGTTTTTTTCCTGTCAATCGCTCATAGAAATCCGAAACCCGCGGTTCTTTCTGGAATCGGGGTAAAAAGTGGAGCAGAAGCATGACCATAATCATTCCCCTTGACATACCGTCACGTTTTTTAATACGGTAGAATGTCAGCGGATTGACATTCCTGTATCGAATCGGATTTTCGATGATTTCATTTATCAGGGAGGTCACTTCGCCAAAATCCCGGTTTTCCTGTCCCGTGATTTCGTATGCCTGATTCTTATAATCTTCAAATTCATCGAGCAAAATTGCCGCAGCTTCTCCGATGTTTTTAATGTCTATCCAGTTGAATTTAGCTTTCCCGGCCGGGAGAATGATTTCCCGCTTTTCCTGAATGTCCTTGTGGAGGGTGGTGCTAAGGTTTTGCATAAAATATGAAGGCCTGAGGAACATGTAATCCATGGCGGCATCCTGAATAAGCCGTTCAATTTTGTTGTGGGGAATTACCTTGCTTTTTTCTGCTCCCTGGACGGACAAAAAAACCACATCGGTGACATGCTGTTTCTTCATTGCGTCAATCAGAGGTGCGAAATATTTGCTTACATCTGATATGTGGGGAGGACGTATAAGGAAAACTCTGTCAATCTTGTTCAGTGCTTTGACAAAAGTATCAGAATCCTCAAAATCAAAATCAACAAAATCCAAATCGGGATAATTTTCAAAAACCGCTTTCGCCTTCTCAATATTCCTGACACCAGCAACAATTTTATTGGATGTATTATTCTTCTGGAGATATCGAATCACTTCGATTCCGACATTTCCGGTTGCTCCGGTGATTAGTATTTTTTTCATATGTTGATTGCTTTTTCAATGCTTATGGATAATTCATTGACAAAGCGGGCCATGGGTGCACCATCAATGACGTCGTGGTCAATAAGCACCGACATATTTAAGATTTCCCGGATGAGAATTTCATCATCAAGTACACGCGGCTTTTTTACGATGGAACTTGCGCCAAAGCAAACGGGGTGTACCGATATTGGTAAGAACCAGGCGTTGATTTTCCCAACCATCCCCAGGGAGGTGAAGGCTACATTGCCCATTTTTTTATAAGCCAGTTTTGGATGCTTTAGTAAATATTTCCAAAACCATCGCCTGATAAAGCCCGGCAAAAACCGATATATACGTTCTGCTTTTCCTGCTTTTTTCTGTAGAACCATGTCTTTTTCAGTGATGCCTTTGTTTTTAGCATCATTGATTTGGCTGGTGATGGATGCAATGCTTACTTCCTGGGCTTTTTCAATCACCAGCGGGATGGGGACTTTCTCTTTACCGACAGTTTTTTCCACCGCCAGCGAGATGTTAACATCATCAAAAATCATCAGTTTGCTTTTTCCCAGCCGGAAAGCCCCGACTGTTTCGTGTTTTTTAATGGTTTGAGCAATTGTGCTGATCAGCCAGGCAGTAAATGATATCTTTTGCTCGTTTTCGCGGTTGCGTTCTTTGATTTTCTTTCTGGCATTTGTTACATCAAACTCAAGCAATGCACTGACATGGTGTTTTTGTTTTCCGATTTCGCCAATGTCAATGCTTGCAATTCTTGAATCAGGGAAGGTTTTAACCTTATAGTTTTTCATACTGACAGTGGATTGAATGATTCATTAGTCGGGCGGTGTTTTTTATGGGCCCTGGCATGTTTGTCAAGGTTTTATCCGACATCGAAGATGATTTTTCCGGTAATTTCTTCTTTTTCCATTTTTTCATGTATTGATTTGGCTTGTTCCAGGGGCACATGTCCGGCAATTTCAGGTTTGATGCTGCCTTTCTCCAATAAAGAAAATAAGTGCTGAAGGTCTGTTTTAAACCACCCGGGCTGTTTTTTTCTCAGGCTTCCAATGGAATAAAAGCTGGCTGCTTTTCCGTTGGGGAGAATATTCCACAGGAGGACTTTAAAAAAGCCCAGCGGAATGTTGCCGCCTTTGCCCATCACAGAATTATAGAATCCAAATGCTACTAATTTGCCTCCGGATTTCAATGATGTAAAGGATTGTTTGAAATTTTTGCCGCCAATCGGGTCAAACACTGCATCAACACCGTTTTCCGTTAAATCCTTTATCCGTTGAACAAAATCTTCGGTTTTGTAATCGATGGGAATACCACCATTGGATTTTACCTTGTCATGATTGGGTTTTGAAGCGGTTCCGTACATTGTCAGATTGTGAAGCCGGCCCAGTTGAAGCATGGCTGTTCCAACAGCGCCACTGGCTCCGTGAATCAGTATGCTGTCACCTTTGTTGACTTTGGCGATACGGTGCAGTAATTGATACGCCGTTGTGTAGGATAAAATCAGTGCAACTGCTTCTGAGGCATCAAGGCCGGAAGGGACGGGGATTAAGTTTTCCGCCGGGAGGCAGATGTATTCGGAATAAGCTCCTGTAACGGTCATGTCAGCTACCATGTCACCGGCTTTGAAGCCTTTTGCATTACTACCAACCTTGTCAACTATACCGGTCATATCATAGCCCAATGCAAATGGCGGCTTTTCCTTCACCTCGGGGTATTTCCCCTTGCGTATCATCATATCGGTGAAATTCGCGCTGGTCTTGAGTACCTTTATTCGAACTTCATCTGCACCTGGTTCGGGAAGTTCAGCTTCTTCAGCCACTTGCATGACATCCGGAGAGCCATATTTTGTAATAACAACTTTTTTATAACTCATATGAACAGTTTTTACATTCAGGGTCATTAAGGGTTTAGACCCGTTAATGATTCAGT
>JBNJGS010000106.1:0-5141 GCA_051747965.1 Bacteroidota bacterium | reverse complement strand
GAGGGATTGTAATACAATTTACAGTCATAAAACTCCCCGGCATTAATTTCTGCGTAATCATCCGTCTGCAAGCTGTAAACATTATCATCGTAGCGGTACAGTTGCACAGCATCCTGGTCAACACGGTAATACACCATATAGGAATTGTGCCGGTTGCTCTGGCTGGCCGAATCGCAAAAAATGTGTATGCCGGCCCGGCGGTTGGTTCCGCTGCCGTCGATTTTCATCTGCCAGTGATACAGGTAAGCTGTGCTGTCGGTTTGCCGCAGCGGAATATACAGGTTGCCGTTCCCTTCTGCCTCATCGCTTTGATGCAGATGATCATCGGTGATGCTCCAGCTTCCGGTTTGCTCCACCCAGTCGGCATGCATGTCCGTCTGAAAATTATCGTTGAAATGGCCGTAAGAGCGGTTGCCTGTCCAGAAATCACCATTGTAATCCAGCACCTGCCAGAAACGTTCCTGCAGGCCGGTACCAACACTGTCGTTATCAATAAAAAATGACTGAAAATCGCTTGTCTGCCATTCGCTCTGCACGTACACCGTTGACGAAGGCAGTTGACTGCAGGCATCAATTTCGGCCTGCGTCATTACGCGCATGGCAGGCAATTCGGCATAAAGGGCATCGCCCGGGCAGGTGGTACCGCCAATGTTGACATCCTTATGTCCGCAGATACGGGGAATGCTTGATGTTCCGCCGCTCTGCAGGAGAATATCTGCGGATTCCGTGGGATCGTACCCACGCTTGTTGAACCACCATCCCAGAAAATGGTACACTGTATTCAACTGCTCCTCCGTTGGCAATGTTACGTCGGAATTACCAAGAAAATTCAAACCGATGGATTCATCGTTTGAAGCACCGGCATGAGCTCCCCGCATGTCCAGGTTAATGGGATCGGAATTCATGCGGCCCTTGTATATATTGCCGTATTTATCGGTAAGGTAATTGTAGCCAATATCACTCCAGCCGTTGCTGTTGACATGGTAATTCCAGTACGAGCGGACAACAGCGGCACCGTCGGTATAGGTATCGGGCGAAGCACCGTGATGAATAACCACATGATGGGCAGAAATTTCAATGGGCGTGTAGGCCGGCTGTGTGTAATACGGATCCAGCCAGACGGAGCGCGGAATTACCTCCGGGTAATCGGGACAATCACCTGTGCGCAGGTTTGCTCTGCCCTTGGGTTCCTCCTGTTCTGCCGGCTCAGCACCAAAATCAACATTCATGGCCTGAAATTTCAGAGAATCCAGACTAACGCCATCGGGTAAAGTGACGCGTATTTCAAGCTGACCGACAGGCCGGCCGTCATCGGTAAAATTCAAATCTGTCCAGTATAAATCATCACGTTTGATGCGCTCGGGTGTGAAATCAGCTTCCAGTTGCTGCCAGGCTCCGTTGCCGGTTTTTACCTGCAGGTGAATGTCATCGTAAGAGATAGACTCTGAAGGCAGCACACCCACACCATATGCAGTAAACTCAATGCCTGTTCCGCTGATGTGATAGGAGTCACCTTCATTCTGTGGCAAATCTGCCCAGTAATACCGCATGGCCTCGTGTTTGTATTCTCTGCTTTCGTCAAGCTGCCGCACGCTGGCCGGTGAAAAACCGGTTTGTGCTGTAATCGGTGCTGTCAGCATAAAAAATACAATTGCTGACAAAACAATTTGCTTCATTTTATCCATCATATCTGCTCTGGATTTCAGTTCCCTGATGTAAAAATAGCAAATTTTAGAATAGCCTGAAAATGGATTATTGATTTTTTTGATGATGAAACATCCGGCGCCTCAAATGCAGGAGTAATTGCATACAAAAGACAGCATCTTAATCAACAGAAAGTTCGATCAGGTTTCCCTCTGTCCGGACTGAGGCAAATCCAAATTCTTCTTTGATATAATCAAATGTTTTTTCCTGATAAAGAAATACGTGGGTGGGATCATTTTTGTATCGCCAGCCGGGAAAATCAATGCGCTCACGATAAATTTTTGTCATCAGATACAGCTTCCCCTTGCCGGCAAGCAGGGACCTGAGCAACTCAAATTCTTTCTTTGGCTGATGGAAATGTTCAATCACCTCACAACAGGCGATATAATCATAATTTTCCTGCAAGAGTTTGGGGTAGGGATGAAAAAACGGATCGTACTGTTGGATGGTATAGCCGGCATCCTGCAACAATTTACTGATAACCGGCCCTGTGCCGGCACCAAAATCCAGACCTTTGTGGGCTGGTGTAAAATCCTGCATAACAGCCTCAACAATGGGCATAACAAACTGCTGATACCTCGGATCATTCACGTCATTATTGTGCTCCAGATACCTGTCCACTTCGGTCTCATCATCAGGCAAAGCTTTTTCAGGAATAAAAATGCCACCACAAAGCGGACAGAGATAAAAAGCTTTCTCATTTTTCTGAAAAAACAAATCGGATTCACTTTGACACAGCAGACATCGGGGCATATCTTTTTGGCTGCAAGATAAGCATTAGGCGGCATTGTGCAAAGATCGCCTGCCATTCAAGTGCAGAAAACATCAGGAAAAACACATACGGTCTCTGCTTAAAACAAGCCTCCAACAAGCACAATGAGGTAACTGACTACCCAGGCAAGAATGAGGGGGAAGAGAATAACAAAGGTCATCCAGGCTTTGGATTTTATCTCACGGCGTATGGCAGCAATGGTACCAAAACAAGGAAAATACAGAAGCACAAATACCAGGAAGGCGAAATAGGTAAGGCGGGAGGTTTGATTGCGGGCCGCTTCTTCGCGCAGACGGTCCACCAGACTGAGTTTTTCTGATTCATTGTGTTCTTCAGACTGATACAACACACCCATGGTACTGACCACAACCTCTTTGGCCATCACTCCGGTAAGCACACTCACAGACATTTTCCAGTCGAAACCAATCGGTTCAAAAACAGGCTGTACAAACTTACCCATCCGGCTGATGTAGGAATTTTTCAATAAATCAGACTGCTTTTGGCTTTCGAGGCTTCGGATTTCGGTCTGAACGCCGGCCAGGGAGTCTGCTGTCATTTCCATTTCTGAAGCTTGCGATAACTGCTCGATTTTCGGGTCGTACTTTTGGATGATTTCTTTGTCGCGGGGGAAATAACTCAGAGCCCAAACAATCACAGATGCCGCAAAAATAATGGTTCCCATTTTTTTAATAAAATGCAGGGATTTATACCAGGTATGTTTCAGTAAAGGCACTGCTCCCGGAACACGGTATGGCGGCATCTCCATGATAAACGGACTCACGGTTTTGGCAAACACGGTTTTGTTCAGCAGGCCGGAAGTCAGGAAAGCAGCCAGAATACCGATTCCGTATATGGCAAACAGAAGAATGGACTGACTGTCCGGGAAAAATGCACTGATAAACAGGACATACACTGGCAATCGGGCAGAACAGGACATGAAAGGAATGACCATCATGGTGAGGATACGATCGCGCTGATTTTCAATGGTGCGTGTGGCCATAATGGCCGGCACATTGCAACCAAAGCCCATGAGCAGCGGAATAAAAGATTTGCCGTGCAGTCCGGCTTTCTGCATCACTTTATCCATCAGGAAAGCGGTTCGTGACATATAGCCGGTATCCTCCATCAGGCTGATCATAAAAAACAGAATCATGATGCTGGGTAAAAATATCAGCACGCCCCCTACCCCGCCGATGATGCCATTGACAATGAGATCAGAGACCATGCCTTCCTGCATGACGCCGTGTACCCATGACCCAAGCGCACCCATGCCGCTTTCTATCCAGTTCATAGGATATTCGCCCAGGCGAAAGGTGACAAAAAACATAAACCACACAAAGACAAAAAACATCGGCAGTCCGAGTTTTTCATGGGTCAATACAGAATCGATACGCTGTGATATACTTTGTTTCCGGTTCTCGCCCGAGACATAAACCTTATTCAATATGCTGTGAATGAAACCGTATCGTTTTTCCACAATCCTGCGGGATACCTCGGACTCACTGAACTCACAATATTCCTTGTATATATCGCTGCGGATTTGTGATAACTTCTCTCTGTTTTCTTTCACCACCGGCATATCCTCCACAAAAGGTTCATTGGCAAGTATAGAGAGAGCATAAAACCGTGGTGTAAACCGGCTTCCCAGATCAATATCAGCGGTTTTTTCCGTAAAACGCTGCACAGCATATTCAATTTCCGAAGGATATAGCAACTGCGCAGAGCGGGCAATAAAAACAGGCTCCTCACTGTAGGATTTTGCTCTCACAAAAAGTCTCCTGACACCTTTGGCCTCCTTGCCAACTGTTGGCACAACGGGAATACCGAGATATTTCTGAAATTTTCTGATGTCCAGGGTGGCTTTATCGCTCTTTAGCTCGTCGTACATGTTCAGCGCCACCATAGTTTTGATGCCGGTTTCCTTAAGCTGGGATGTGAGATAAAGGTTGCGGTCAAGATTACCGGCATCCAGCACATTGATGATGATATCCGGTGTGTTATTAATCAGGTAATCGGCAACAAAACGCTCGTCGGGAGATTGCCCCGAAAGAGAATAGGTACCGGGAAGGTCCACTACCTTTATTCTGACATCACCGATTTTAAGCCAGGCTTCTTTGGCAGCAACAGTAACACCGGAATAATTGGCAACACGTTCTTTGCCACCGGTAGCATGATTAAAAATGCTGGTTTTTCCGCAATTGGGGTTGCCAACAAGGGCAATGACAAAGGATTTTCCATTGCCGTTGACATGCCCTGTGGTCTGTGCTTCTGAAAAGGGAAGTTCTCCCACTTCTTCCTGTTCCTCTACGCTGTTTTTATCGGTACTTACCCTGACCAGCGCGGCTTCATTCATGCGCAGTGTGATCTTAAAGCCGGACAAATCGTATTCAACCGGTTCGGTAAAAGGTGCGGATTTAATTTTCTGTACATTTTTTCCACGCACAAAGCCCATTTCCATCAGGCGTCTGGATATTTCCGAATTTCCGGTAACACCCAGCACAATAGCTTTTTGTCCTCTTTTCAGGTCCGACAACCTCATAGTCACACTTCCTTCCATTTGGTTGAGTCATTTTCAACCGTGATGGCAAAATTACAAATTCAATGAATGAAATCATATCCCTAAAAATGGGGATTTGTTAGTGGAGACGGTGAGGGGGTGAGGGGG
>JBNJGS010000105.1:3703-5224 GCA_051747965.1 Bacteroidota bacterium | reverse complement strand
ATTTGCAGCGGATTTTAAACACCTCATGATGAGTATCTGGTCTGAACTCCAACATAAGGAAAAGAAAAGCTTCTGGCTGCATCTGCTGTTTTCAGCTTTTGAGGGCATACTGGTCGGTGGCATACTGCTCAATGAGTTCGTGTTCCTAAAATCCATGCATGGCAAAGAATTTCAGCTTAGCGGATTGTTCGTCATTACCATTGCCGTTTATATCCTGCTGATATTTTTCAACGAGTTTATCCGCCGTACAGAGCGAAAACGCGTGATGCTGCGCTGGGTAGCAATCGTTACCCGCCTGCCGCTTTTTCTCTTTCTGCTTTTTCCGGTGGAACCGGCAGCCTATGAAAACACTGCCGTCTGGCAATTTGCCTTTCTCGGACTGTTTCTGATATACTACCTCGGGGTGGTCGTCATTCATCCCACCATCAACCTGCTGCTCAAGCACAACTACCGTGATGAACACATGGCAAAACTGTATTCCTGGGCTACCACCATACAGAAACTCCTGGCCCTGGTAACCGCCTTCGGACTGGGAGTCATTCTGGATGCTGACTATTATGCCTTTCGCTTTACCTACCCCGTGATGGCTGTAGCCGGCGTACTGAGCGTTTATTTTTTGTCTATGATTCCATACACACCGGTAAAAAAGACCTTCAAACGCTCGTTTATCACTGCGGTTGGAGACTCCATGAAACGCATGGGCAACATTTTGGTTAAAAACCGCCCATACCGCGATTTTGAGATCGGCTTTATGCTTTATGGATTTGCTTTCATGTTCACCGTCACTGTCATCACCCTGTATCTTGAAAACGAATTGCACCTGAGTTACACCAGCGTTGCCTTTTACAAAAACACCGGCAATGTAGTCCTGTTGGTGATGATGCCCATCTTTGGCGGGCTGCTCGGCCGCCTTGACCCGCGAAAATTTGCCCAGATATCTTACAGTTTCATGTTTCTCTACATCTTTTTTGTGGCTCTCAGCGAGTTTGTGCCCATCTCATTTCACTGGAAACAGCTTGACATTTTTGTGATGGTATTCATTGGTTTCATTTTCTTCGGCTTGTTCCAGTCGGCCATGAATCTGCAGTTCAACATCGGCTCTGCCTTTTTTGCCAAAAGTTCCGATGATGCCGGCGATTACCAGGCAGTGCATTTGTCCCTTGTTGGTTTCCGCGGACTGTTTGCACCCGTTGTTGGAGTTGTGTTGTACCGCTGGCTTGGTTATTTCCCCACCTTTATGATTTCCTGCGGCAGCCTGCTGTTAGCCATTATCTATATGCAGATATCCTACAATCGCTTCGTTTTAAAAAAATAGCCCTCACCTGTCAGGTCAGCAATTATCGAAAGTATCATTTTGTTTCTATGACATACCTTTGACCATGGCCGACCTGACAGGTGATTTCAAGTTCATTTTAAAAAAATGGCCCTCACCTGTCAGATCAACAATTATTTGCCATTTACAACATTGGCGTCCCCTTACACTGATGGCCGACCTGAAAGGTGGGTTCGAAAAAATTGATG
>JBNJGS010000105.1:0-3603 GCA_051747965.1 Bacteroidota bacterium | reverse complement strand
ATTTAGTTTAGAATTGTTATAAATTCATAACGGATATAGATTTTATAATTTTAAAAATTATATTTGTTTCCAGTAGACAGGTAAGACTTAATAAACTCAACTTAATCATGTATTCTATGGAACAGAAGAAAGAGGATTATCGTATTAGTTTTTTTAAACCCACAAATCCACAAACCAGAGCCAATCGCAACATGGTTTTGTGGCTTTTGCTTGTATGGGTACTGGCAGTTTTCGGTTTTCACATTGTTTTGAAAATCATAGAAGAACCTACACCTGAACCGGCTTTGCTGACATATGAGTCGCTGAAAGAGGATGTTTATCAGGGGGCTGCGGATGCAGATGTTTATCAGAATTATGCTGCCGTTCAATTGCAGGTCTTAAGTAAAGTGTTTATTGCACCTGAAGACCATGATCTGTTACAGAAAGCATTCAACTGGGCGGTCTTTACAATGCTGGATGCAGAAGCAGCTGATAAATTGAAATCTGAAATACACGCATTTGAAAGCATTGAATCTGAAACCACGGATATCACTGACCCTGCTTATCAGAAGGCAAAAGCAGAACTGAGAAAAGCCGCTGTCCCTGTTCTGGGGTTGGAAATGAATGATGTGAGAACCAGAACCCTGCCTTTTGCTTTACAATCAGAATACGCAAAAAACCTTTCCGAAGATGAGATTCACACACTGGAAGGTGTTTTGGATAAATATCTGATTCATAATGAATCCGTACTTACCAATATGACCATACTGGGATTTCCGTTTCATTATTTTTATTCCGCAGTTTTCCTGCTCGTGCTTTTTGTAGTCTTGTGCCTGATTTACTGTATCCGCACTGACAAGTTGAACAAAAAGTACGGAATTGAGCAATAATTACATCGTAAAACCAAATTGATAAAACCATTTTTTATGAAAAAGATATTGTCATTAATCGTAATCTTATTGGGCTCCTCAGTGATGCTGCATGCAGCCAATGCTGTAACAGACCTTGAAGGAGGCTTTAAGGCAGGACCAGCTGTGATCATGATTGTCATCCTGATTGTATTTATCATGGTTGGAATATTATTCAAGGCCAAAAATACAACGGATTATTACGCTGCAGGAAGAAGCATTTCCAGGGTTGGATCCGGTATGGCCATTGCCAGTAACTGGATGAGTGCAGCTTCCTTTCTCGGAATGGCTGCCCTGATGTATGGCAGTGGATATCACGGCTTGTCATATGTGGTGGGCTGGACAGGAGGCTATGTGCTCTTACTCATCCTGATGGCCGGACAAATACGAAAGTACGGAAAATATACTGCTGCGGATTTCATCGGGGATCGCTATTATTCCAGAACCCTGAGAGCCGTTGGTGCCATCATTGCCATACTGATTTCCATTGCATATTGCGTAGGGCAGTTTGGGGGTATTGGTCTGCTGTTTAAATGGATTATGGGCGTTGATTACTGGCTTGCAGTCGTTATCGGAGGCACAGTTGTCCTCTCTTATACACTCATTTCCGGTATGCTTGGTGTTACAAAAAACATGCAGGTGCAATATGTTATCATAATTATTTCGTTCCTGATTCCTCTTTTCATTATAACGTATAAATTCGATTATTTCTGGTTGCTGCCACAGATAGGATATGGTTCTGTTGTATCTGATGTTGTTGCAGGTATTCCTCTGGCTGATACAGCCGAACTGGTAAACAAATACGGACATCAATACGCGGCAGTGGCCATGCCGGAATTTGCCATGCCATGGGATACAGCTACAGGTTCTACATTTTTTCAGTGGATTGCCATTGCATTTTCCCTGATGATTGGAACAGCCGGTTTACCACACGTGTTGCAGCGTTTCTACGTTGTGCCTAACCCACGAGATGCCAGATGGTCTGTGGTATGGGGACTTTTCTTTATTTGTATCCTGTACTGGAGTGCTCCGGTGTATTCCGTGTTTGGTAAAATTCTTTCAGCACATCCTGAAATCGGTATGCTTGAAAAGGACGCCATCGTTGTTTATACTGCACAGCTCGGAAATATTCATCCCCTGATTGTAGGATTTCTTGCTGCAGGTGGCGTTTCTGCTGCCTTTTCAACCACCTCCGGGCTCCTGATTGCCGGCTCATCTGCCTTTGCTCACGATTTGTATGTTAAAGTATTCAGGCCGGATTCATCTCCCAAAATGCAATTGCGCATGGCCCGCTACGGCACTGTTCTGATGGCGATAATTGTTGGTGCGATTGCTCTGTTAAAACTTGCCCTGATCGGACAACTTGTGGCGGTGGCATTTTCACTGGCAGGTTGTACCATTTTCCCGCTGTTTCTGCTTGGAATCTGGTGGAGCGGATCAAACCGGCAGGGTGCTATTGCAGGACTTATTGCCGGTGGGATTGTTTCGCTCATTGCCATTACTTATTTTGTTGCCGGTACGCAGGGTGTTCAACTGCCATTCCATGGATTTATCGATTATTACCTCGGCGCATGGTACTTTGGCATCTTTGGTGCTCCCATTGCCATCATTACACACATCATCGTGGCCAAACTGACACCGGAAACTCCCATTGAAATCAGAAAATTTCTCATTAATTCAGTTCACTCATAATGGGCATTGTAAAAAATAGAAATACAAGAATCATCATGGTAATCATGGTGATTCTTGTTGCTGCAGGCTTGTTTGTTTCCAGGGTTTATTATCAGAATGTCAATGAATCGGTTGACCCAAGAATCGTTGAAGCTCGTAAACTGTATGAAAAATACAATGCCTATGCAGAAAACAACAACTTTAACGCCATTTTTAGATTGCTGGACTCCGTTGAATGCATTTACGCAGGAATCGGGCATTATAAGGAATCATTTGAAATGGGGGTGACGGCAAATAATCGCGCAGCCGTTTACCTGACCCTGGCTATGCACCAGGACAGTATTGACGTACCGGAAAACTCGGAATATCTGCTTGAATACTCCCGGGATAGCCTGCTCAATACAGCAGAGTATCATCTACATAAGGCTATCCGTATTTATCAAAACTGGCGGGAAAAGTACGGCGATTTGTCAAAAAATGCATGTGAGAAAAGGATAAAGTCAGATTTTCTGAGCGGGCTTGAAGATTACAGTAAGGAAGACCAGCAAAAATACCTGGAAAACAGGGTGGATGTATTTTTGGATAATCAGGTAGAAATAGATCGAAGGCTTTCAGTAAGCTATACCAACCTTGGTGTAATATACCGCCTGGAGGAAAACTATGATCAGGCAATTGATGCCTATGCAAAAGCCATTGAACTATGGGACCGGAATATGACAGCCGAAAATAACCTGAATGTTTTGCTTGGCAGACCCAAAAAGAAACAAAATTTTATTCATAAACTCTTTCCACCGGACAGAGATCAGAATTAATAACCCATAAAACCCAATAATTGTGAAAAAAATCGGACTCGTTTTGTTTGTTGTGTTAATTGCCCTGCCTTTTGTGTCTAAGGCACAGGATGATAATAGTGAAAATAAAAAATTTGGTATTAGCTGGTCAGGATTTGTTAAAAATGATTTCTTTTTTGATTCCCGGCAAACAGTTGCCGCCCGTGAAGGCCATTTCCTGCTGTATCCCATGCCTGTGAATGAAGATGTGGATG
>JBNJGS010000104.1:0-5257 GCA_051747965.1 Bacteroidota bacterium | reverse complement strand
GCCTGCCCATCCTGGGCTTGCAGCGGGTAGCCAAAGGGATAATATGTGGTGGATGATGGGTTCACAGGGCTAAAATAGTGATTTTTGGCTTATTTTGGGAGGTTTTGGAGGATTTTTTGGCGGCGGAATGGTGATTTTAACAAAACATTACGTTTTTTTATAGTGAAACAGGTGCCTTAGCTGTCGGGTAAACCATTTTTATTTTTACCTTGTCCCTGAAAAATCTAAACACGATTGAAGTATGAGAAAAATTGGTATTCTGGCATTAATTGGTCTGGTAATCTCTCTTATCTGGGCATGCCAGCCGAAAGAAGAATTTAAAGTCGGTGAGGTTTATAACGGATTCAAACTTGATCAGAAAAAGTTTGTTGAAGAAGTAAATGCCGATTGTTTGTTTTTTACCCACGAGAAAAGTGGTGCACGCCTGATGAAAATCATGGCAGATGATGAAAACAAACTGTTCAACATCGCATTCAAAACCCTGCCATCCACCGATGGAGGAACCCCTCACATCATTGAGCATTCTGTGCTCAACGGGTCAAAAAACTTTCCGGTAAAAAGTCCGTTTGAAATTCTGACCAAAGGCTCATTAAACACCTTTCTTAATGCTATGACCAGCTCAGACTGGACAACCTACCCTGTTGCCAGCATGAATGAAAAAGATTATTTCAACCTCATGCATGTGTATCTTGATGCCGTTTTCAATCCCTTGCTGCATGAAGATGACAGAATTTTTGAGCAGGAAGGCTGGCATTACGAACTCAACAGCCTGGATGATGAAATCACCTACAAAGGCGTTGTCTATAATGAGATGAAAGGCGCATTTTCACAGCCTTATCGCCAACTCAGCTACCTTACGTACAAAACCCTCTTTCCCGATAATACCTACGGTGTTTCTTCCGGCGGACACCCGGATGCCATACCGGATCTAAGCATTGAGCATTTCCGGAATTTCCACAAAAAATATTATCACCCCACAAACAGTTTTATTCTCCTTTACGGAAATGCAGACCTGAACAAGGAACTGGAATTTATTAACCAGAAATACCTGTCAGAATATGAAAAATCCGATGATGATATCAGCATTGCCAATCAGGAAGGATTTGACGAAAGAAAAGAAGTTCACGGCACCTATCCCGTTGCTGAAAATGCTGAAACCAAAGACAAAACTTACCTGACATACAGCTTTGTTTTCGGAGACAATACAGACCCCGAAATGAACTTTGCACTCCGCGTTCTGAGTCAGGCCATGGTTGGACATGAATCTGCTCCCCTGCGCCTTGCCATACAGGAAGCCGGCATCGGAAAAAATGTGTATGCATACAACAGCAGCAACAAACAAAATGTCTTTACCATTGGCGTTGAAAATGCAAATCCTGAAGATAAAGAAGCCTTTGAAACCATCATCTTTAACACACTCAAGGAAGTAGTGAAAGATGGATTTGACCCTGAAATGCTGGAAGGAATCGTAAACCGCATGGAATTTAACCTTCGGGAAGGAAACACACCCCAAAAAGGCATGATGTACATGTACAGAACCATTCCTTACGTATTTTTTGCAGATGATCCTTACCGTGGACTCGAATTTGAAGCGCCCCTTGCTGATTTAAAATCCGGACTGGAAGAAGGTTTGCTGGAAAGCATCATTCAGGACAATTTTCTTGATAACAATTTTGCTTTGCTCACCCTCATGAAACCTGAACCGGGTTTAGAGAAAAAACGCAGCGAGCAAATCAAAAAAGAACTTGCCGAATACAAAGCAAGCCTGTCCGAAGAAGAGCTGAACGAATTGATTGAAAACACAAAGGAACTTAAAGCATATCAGGAAAAAGAAGACAGTCCCGAAAAAGTGGCTATGGTACCAATGCTTGAGCTTTCAGACATCGATAAAGAAACGGAATTCTATGAAATTGAAGAAAAAACCGTTGACAACACAGATGTCCTGCTTTACGAGGATTTCACAAACAACATCCTTTACACAAAACTGTATTTTGACCTGAGAGCATTGCCACAGGAATACCTCCCCTACGCAAATCTCCTGTCAGATATGCTCGGCAACATGAGCACAGAAAAATACGAATTCGGAGAGCTGGATAATCAGCTAAACATTCACACCGGAGGTTTTAACACCTACCTGAACGAATACCTGGTAAAACAATCACCCGAAAATTTCATACCGAAATTCACCATATCCTATAAAGCAACGGAAGACAAAGAATCCATTGCCACTGAACTCATTTCTGAAATCATCAACAACACGGAATTTGATGACAAAGAACGCCTGGAAACCCTAATGAAACGACAGCATTCAAACCAGTTGTCTTTTGTTAACAACCAGGGAATTAATGTGGCACTCACTCGCCTGGGTTCTTATCAGTCTGCCTATGGGGTATACAATGAAATGTTAAACGGATATAAATATTACCAGTTCATTGACAGGCTGATGGCAGATTTTGATGAAAATCAGGATGAAATCATTGAAAAGCTGACAAAAACGGCTGAATTGCTCTTCACCAGGAACAACATGATTGCCTCTGTTACCTGCTCGGATGACAATTTCGAAAGCTTTGAAACATCGCTTAAAGCGCTGAACAAAACTCTGAGCTCAGAAACTTCTGAAATTCAGGACTGGAAATTCTCTCCTGAAGTGAAAAACGAAGGCATGATGGCTATGTCAAAAGTGCAGTACGTTACAAAAGGTGCAAATTTTAAAAATTTGGGATACGATTGGGATCCAAAAATGAAAGTTCTCAATCAGATTCTCTCCAGAGAGTATCTGCAAACACAAATTCGTGTTATTGGTGGTGCTTATGGCGGCTTTGCCGGACTGAGCCCCTCTGGAACTGTGTATTTTGCATCCTACCGCGATCCAAACCTTAGCGGAACACTTGAAAACTACAATGCCACCCCTGAATTTCTGGAGAATTTTGAACCGGAAGAACAGGAAATGACCCGATTCATTATCGGTACCATTTCAAAACTCGACAAACCGACGACTGCCTCACAACGCGGCTCCCGTGCTGTAAACAATTTCTTTGAACAGAAAACCAAAGAAGAAGCGCAGGCTGAACGCGATGCTATACTCAGTACAACACCTGAAGATATCAGATCATTCAAAGCCATGATTCAGGATGTACTCAACGAGGATATCATCTGCGTTTACGGAAACGACCAGACAATACAGGAAAATGAATCGCTATTTGATGAGACATTCTATGTAACTGAATAAAAATAAATACATTACACCAAAGAAAGAGTTGTCCGCTAAGAAGTTGACAGCTCTTTTTTTTACTCATTACCCTACGTAAAAGCAACGGATATTACCCCGAAAAATTCCGACATTCACATTTTTTTAGTATTTTTATAAAAAAATATCACACCTCCTATACCCCTGATTTTATGCACCTTACCTGCGGACATTCTAAATAATCTATGTTTATTTAGAATTAGTCTAAACAAAACATTAACATTCTCTGTTAAAGCAAAAGATTAATATTTTAAAACCAAACAATTTAGAATAGAAGGCAGAGTAAAAAACATATTTTCCCTGATCCTCTATTGTAAATAAGTAAAATCTAAATATTAATACGATGAGAAAACCAGGCAAAATACACTGCAAATTTATCAATTCGCAAAGGTTGATAATGATATTTGTTTTTCTCTCCAAATCTATTGGGGCAGGTAGACAGGAAGCCAGAAACCTTGAAACAGGCAAGCACATGTCTGATGATATTCCCAAATCAGGCAGAAGGGATTTGTACAGCTTGCACCATAAGCAGCAGCCCGGTTGACTAATTCATAAAAAACAAACATTTCAAAGATAAGATCACACGCAAATTTTCTTAAAACCAAACAATAAAATTATGAAAGCAAGCATACGAAATATCGGGAAAAACAGGCCTGCCAACAATTTCCATAAATTGTTAACAGCATGTTTTGTTTATGTAGCAATTTTTCTGTCTCCGCTCAGCACAGTTTCACAGACAGCTCCTGTTTTAGAACCTTTGGGCGGATTTGCTATTGACGGGGATCTTCAGGCGAATACCCCTGTATTGGATATCGGAGATTGGGTAATGGGTCCGGCAGGTGCCGGAGGACATGTCCTTCATAATGACGGGTCAGCATTGGATTCGCTGAATAGTGGCCTGTTCCTGGATAATTATGATGGGAATGACATGATTTTTCAGGGCAGTAAATTCAACCAAAACCCGGATTTATGGAGCTGGAGTGTCGGAAAAGCCAACAGTAAAAACGACATCAATAATGTCATGTATCATCTGGCAAAGGATGGCAGCGGCAACATGTGGATAATGCTTGGCAGTGACAGGCTATCGACCTCGGGCACAAGTTATATTGACTTTGAGTTTTTGCAAAACCCATTGGTGAGAACATCAGATTTTGGGTTTAATTCTGCCGGGCCTCATGGTGGAAGAACCATAAATGACATGATTGTTTCGGTTGAATACAGCAATGGCGGTTCTGCCGGAAACGTGAGAATCTACCTGTGGGAACCCGTTGGTACAGGATACGACTATGTAGAACAAACAATCCCCGCAGGCATTGCATTTGCTTCAACAAACTCATCGACAGTTCCTGTTCCATTTGGAGCTTTCGGTTCAACAAGTTACTCTCCTTATCAGTTCGCTGAAGCGGCTGTTAACATTTCTGATTTGTTCGGAGCTCTTGACCCCTGTTTGGGCTTAAGTGTAAAAACCATCATAGTAAAAACCAAAGCTTCCACTTCACAGACGGCAAACCTTGGAGATTTCGCCGAACCAATTCAGGTAAGTCTGAGTCTTGGAACAGCCGAAATAAGCTACAACAACAATATGGATTTGTGCCCTACAGGTACAGTGTCCCCGGTGATTAACGGTGTGGAAGACGGCACATTTTCAGCCAATCCATCCGGCTTGTCGCTCAACACTGCAACAGGTGAAATAGACCTTGACAACAGTCTGCCGGGTGATTATACCATAACCTACTCATTTATCACCAACGGATGTCCGAGAACCGCAGATACGGATATCACCATACTGGAATCTCCCGAGGCGCCTGTTTCAGCTTCGTCAGATTCAAGTATTTTGTGTGCTGACCATGCAGACTCACTTACTCTCTCGGCTGCAGGCGGATCCGGGGATGTTCTCAACTGGTACAGTGATGCCTGTCAGGGAAACCTCATCGGAACCGGAAACAACCTCAGCATTCCGGCTCCTTCATCAACAACCACTTATTATGCCGCATGGGAAAACTCCTGCGG
>JBNJGS010000103.1:0-5363 GCA_051747965.1 Bacteroidota bacterium | reverse complement strand
GGTAATATTTTTATCAGTCTGCCTTCCAGTTCATGAGCAGTAGCAGCGCTTATCTCTATCTCACAGAAGGTTCCGGGCTCCACATCCTGCTCAGTGTCAATAAATATTTCATTATCAACTTCTACCGAATCGTATTCGCTGCGGCCAACCAGCATGCCCCCTTCACGGCGATCAATGATAACCTTCAGATGATTACCCACTTTTTGCTGATTCAGCTCCAGTGAAATGCCTTCCTGCAGGTTCATTAATGCCTCTGCCCTCTCCTGCTTGATTTCTTCCGGGATGCTGTCATCAAATCGCTCTGCGCCCCAGGTTCCCTCCTCTTCGCTGTAGGCAAACACGCCCAGACGATCGAATTTCCATTTATCAACAAATTCCAGCAATTCCTGAAAATCAGCCTCCGTTTCACCGGGATGACCAACGAGCATGGTGGTGCGTAAAGCAATGCCCGGCACTTTTTCTCTGGCCGCCTTCAATATGCCTTCCGTTTGCCTGCGATTGGTAGCTCTTCGCATCTTTTTTAAAACAGAATCACTGATATGCTGCAATGGAATGTCCAGGTAAGCACACAGCTTGGGATTATCGCGCATCATATCCAGAATTTCTGTGGGAAACGCGTTGGGATACAGGTAATGCAGCCGCACCCATTCGATGCCATCAATGGCAGTAAGCTTATTTACCAGTTCGGGCAAATAATTTTTCCCATCCACATCCAGACCATAAAAGCTCAGATCCTGTGCAATAACCAACAACTCCTTTACACCCTCGGATGCCAGAAGTTCAGCCTCTTTCACGACAGCATCCACCGGCCGGGAAATGTACTTTCCCTTGATCAGCGGAATGGCACAATACGAACATTTACGATCGCATCCTTCGGCTATTTTAAGGTAGGCATAATGCCCCAATGCTGAATTGATGCGTTTTTCCGAATTGCTTTTTTCAAGATCAAGAAGTTTCATCATCAGGGGAGTGGAATAATTCCCCATCCAGGCATCCACTTCAGGGAGCTCGGCCTTAAGCTGCTTACCATAACGCTCCACCAAACAGCCAAAAACAACAATTTTTCCGATCTTGCCCTCCGATTTTGCTGTAAGAAGGTCGAAAATCATTTCAATGCTCTCCTCTTTGGCATCATTTATGAAGCCACAGGTATTAAGAAAAACGATATCATGCACCCAGTTTTCAGCTTCGTGTTCCGTTTCCCAGCCTTGTTGCTGCAATTGCCAGGCAAGCTTTTCAGAATCCACAAGATTCTTGGAGCATCCCATGGTGATCAAATTTGCGCGTTTTATTTTCTCCATCAGCAAAATCATTCTATTTTTGCAAATATACGCAGACAAATGACTAAATTATATTTTATTGCCGGATTCATGTTGGTTTTTGCTTTTACAGCCAAAGCCCAGTATTATCAATCGCCGGATTGGATAAAGCAAATTCCGCTATATGGTGAACAGACAGCCATTGGGATTTCAGATCCGCGGATGGAAAATGATTCTCTGGCACAGCTACAGGCGAAAACGAGAGCAATGGCCATGATTGCATTGTTGCGGGATGTGGAAATAGCCTACACATCAGAACATTATCAAAGTGAAACAGAAGCACACAGAACATATAAACTGGAAGAAATTATTGAAAAACTCGGAAAATTCTCCAGCCGGCTGCCTTATCATACATCAGATTTTGAGGTAATTCATGAATATATCAACAAAAACAAAGAAGTTATCGTATTGATGGCTTACAATGACAGTGATGCGGCGAAAGACCATGTCCTGAAAGTAGAGGCGGATCATTACTCTAAAATATTTGAAACCAGCATCACAAGAAACTTCAGGGCGGCAGAACTTTATAGCCTCAATATCAGCGACAGCACTGATAAAGGAATTGTACATTACAGATTTCGCTATGAGGCAGATGGAAATGAGGTAAGCATGTACAGCAAGGATGCAGGCCACAGGCATTCTCCTCCCGGATACACATACAAATACAGAGACAACGACACCATCAGAGGAATTGGTAGTTTTGACGCCGCAAATTCATGTCAGGAGGGTTTGTGGCAGGCATATTTTTCCGGCATTCTGCATGCTATCAGCGAAAAATCAAAGAATCACATCTCAAGGCTGAAAAATCTTGAGGACCAGTATGACGAAGCTGAAGAATCGGAAACTTATTATGAAGACAATGAGAAGCAGGAGAGTTTGTCCCGGCACATAACAAAAAGCAGAATGAATTTTCACATGCACGGACTGAGCATTTATCAAAACATGCTGTATGTAAACATCTCATCTCCCTTACTCAGCGAACAGGCACCTCCGATCTATGTTGAACCTGACAGCAAAGAAACCCGGGAACCAGAAAAACAGAGATGTGGATTCTGGGACTGGCTGTTTGGTCGGAAATAGTCTTTGCTCTTAACAAATATTCAGACCGTTTTCATCATCAACCTCCAGGCAGGCAAAAGTTTGATTCAATAAAAACACCGGACGCAAAAGAATTACGCCCGGTGCAATTTGAGAAAGCTTATGTGAAAAATTCTATGCCTTATTCTTTGACAACACTACTGCCAGGTAGCTCAAGCCAACGATTGCAGAGATTCCGGAAGCAGCAAGGATACCGATTTTGGCCTGGTCAAGCAAGCCGGAACCTGCCTCGAATGACAGATTGGCGATAAACAGAGACATGGTAAACCCAACACCACCAAGGAGAGCTACGCCAACCATATCTTTCCATCTGGTATGTGCGGGCAGACTGGCAATTTTAAATTTGGCGGCCAGCCAGGAAAATGTAAACACGCCCAGAAGTTTTCCAAGGAACAAACCTGCAATAATGGAAAGAGACAAACCCTGGAATATGGATCCTTCAACACCGCCAACATACACTCCCGCATTTACAAAGGCGAATATTGGCATGATAACGAGCATGGTGAATCTGTGAAGTTTATTTTCAAACCATTGCAGGGGATTGATAACTTCATTGGCATAACGCTTAACCTTTTCAATCAGGTCAAGCTGCTCATGTGTGAAAGCTTTTTGTTTCTCTTTGAGTGTACCGGTCAGTTTTTGAACTTCATCTTCAATGTTTTTTGCAAATTTATTGCCGGTGAGTTTGGCTTTAATAGGCAAAGTAAGTGCCAGCAGAACACCTGCGATGGTAGTGTGTACTCCTGATTTGAGGAAAAGATACCACACCACAATACCAATCAGGACAAATACTGTACGGTTGTGGATGCCTCTTTTGCCAAGATAATACAGCAGCAGCAGTATAGCAGCGGCAGCACCCAGTGCGGCCCATCCGATTTGTCCGCTATAGAAAATGGCGATGACAATCACAGCTCCCATATCATCAACAATGGCAAAAGCCACCAGGAATACCTTAAGGCTCAAGGGCACACGTTTACCCAAGAGGCTCAGAATACCGATAGCAAAGGCGATATCTGTTGCCATGGGTATACCCCAACCTTCTGATCCGGGCTGACCTCCATTCAGGATAAAGAAGATGGTAATCGGAACAACCATACCACCAAGAGCGGCCACAACCGGCAACATTGCCTGTCTGACGGATGAAAGTTCTCCAACCAGTATTTCGCGCTTGATTTCAAGCCCAACCACAAAAAAGAAAATAACCATCAGGGCATCGTTTACCCAGAAGTGAACACTTTCTGAAAAGTTGCCGATTGTGAAATGTGCATGTAAAAAGTGCTCGTACCATTCCCGGGCAGAGGAGTTGGCAATAATCATCGCCACCAGGGCTGCAACCAACAAAAATATACCACCGGTTGTACCTGATTTCAAAAATCTACGCAGGGCCTCTGTTATTCTGGCCGTAGTAAATACCCTTCCTGAGGTTGTTGTTTTCGCGCTCATCTTATAAGTTGTTTGTCAGTTTAAAAACGCCAAAATTAATCTTTTTTTAAAAAAATTCATCAAAATCATGGAAAACCTTTATGTGTTTATGAACAGGATAATCAGGCAAGGGTACAATACCAGATTGAATGCTTTTTGCATCAATCAAAAGATCATAAGCTTTACTTTCCAAAGAAAAACAAAAGGCATCACAAAAAAACATCACTGCGGAAGACCCGGGTGATGTTTGAAAAATATTTTTCAGATACAGACTGATTGCATTGCCGTTTAAGGCATTGGATACTTTTTAAACACATTATTTGCTTTCAGCAAGAGGTCAACATACTGGGCACGCTTATAAATACGGTTATCCGATACATTTTTTTGTGAAAGTTTACCTTTGAAATCTTCCAGTGACCCGTAATTGTGTTTTTCCATCCAGGCATCAAGTTCTTTGAGTTGTTTCGCAACATGAGCAGGCTGATGCATGTAAACTGCCGAAACCATTTGTACGCTGTCGGCGCCAGCCAGAATCATAGATGCTATGTCAGATGCTTCAAAAATGCCGCCTGAACTAACGATATCAGCCTTGATATTGTCATACAACAAACCTGCAAAACGCAAAGCCTGTCGTTGATCTCCCGGTTCACTCAACTCAAAATTCACAACATGCTCTTCCTTTTTTGTATCTATCTGTGGCTCGAACAATCGGTTAAACAAGACAAAAGCATCGGCACCGGCATCATCCATGCGTTTCACCAAATTCAGAATATTGGCATACTGCGGACTAAGCTTAACACTCACCGGAATGCTCACTGCCTTTTTAACTTCCCGTACGATTTCAACCTGTTCTTCTTCAATTTCTGCTGAACTTTTATCAAAACTACTGGGGACAGCATAAAAATTCAGTTCCAAACCATCTGCACCGGCTTTTTCAAACTCTTTGGCAAATACAGGCCAGGATTCCTTATATACAGCATTGATACTTGCAATCAGAGGAATATCAAGTATTTTACGAGCATTTTTAAATTTATGAATGTGCTCTCTGCTACCACCATGCTCAATATTGGGAAACATATCCGGCATTTCAGCATGTCGGTTGTCCATTTCATCTGTAATTTCTGACATCTCAAGATCTTCAAGATGCAATTGCTCTTCAAAAAGAGATTTAAAAACCACTGCACCAGCCCCGTTTTCCTGAAGCTGACGTAAAGAATTTTCTTTTTCCACCAGATTACTGGCACCTATAACAATTGGACTATTGAGCGAAAGCCCCATATAAGTAACATTTAATTTTGCCATAAATTATCGAGTTTTTGGTTCCATTTAATCAAGTAACAATGCGAACAACAAAAAAGTTTAAAGGTTTCCGGTCACTGAAGCCTTGATTCCAATTCACATTATCCATCACATGTCAGGGTGCACCGGCACATTGCACCAACAATTTTTCAACACATTTTCCGGCTGGTTTTATCCGGCAAAACCGTACGTGATCCCGTATGGGGGAGCCTTGCAAGCAAAAAT
>JBNJGS010000102.1:0-5432 GCA_051747965.1 Bacteroidota bacterium | reverse complement strand
ACCAACTCATCAATCCTGGCTGTTCCGGCACACATCACCGTGTCAGCTCCTCCCCAGTACAGTTTCAATGTTCCGTCGTCTTCAGGCACGGCCCCGCAGGTGAATACCACATTGTGGACATAGCCTGTAATCTCATACATTTCTTCGGGTTGTAAAATCCATTCATCGCCAACCGCAATAATCTTCGATGGATCTTTCAGATCGTGTAGAGCCACACCAAGGCGATAAACACTTCCATCCATGGTAGGGAACACACCGTGGTAGATGTTCAGCCAGCCTTTTTTGGTTTTTATGGGCGGGGCTCCCGGGCCGATTTTCATCTGATCCCAGTGATATGGCATGGGTTTCATGATGAGTTTGCTTTTTCCCCAGTGAATTAAATCCGGAGAATAGGATATCCACATCGACCAGGGGCTGATTTCAGAATGCGGCCTGTCGAGCCGTGCGTACATGCCGTTGAATTTTTCCGGGAAGATTACCACATTTCTGTAATCCGCCTGCGTAATCAGGGAAATCCGCTGGATATGAGTAAAATCCCTGGTTCTGGCAAGGCCAATGCGGACACCATGCGGCGAATAAGCACTGTAGGTAAGCAGGTATTCCCCATCAATAAACGTAATCCGCGGATCTTCAATGCCATGCTCTTCATACTCAGCAAAAATCCCGGTTTCCTCGGGAAGCATAAAAGGTTTTGGATCCACAGTAAAATCAAAGCCATTCTGAGACACTGCTTTTCCCAGAATCGACCGGCCATTGCGGCGGTGCGAGCGGAAAACCATAACATATTGATCCTGATGCTTAACGACCGCTGCATTGTGCACTGTAGCTACAGGATAGGGGACATCCTCCTTGCTTAGTATTGGATTTCCTTTATGTCGCTGGATGATACTCATGATGATGAATTATTTTGATGGTCAAATTCATATTCCATGGAATTGAGCACTGTAATGTGTGATATCAGGTATGCCAGCGTACTCTCTGCTCCCTGGTTGCGGTTAACACCACTGCTTTTTAATCCGTCGCAACAACCGCTGGTTTCATAGTCATACAGCGGAATGCGCAGCTCATTTTCACCAAGATACCACAAATAGGAGAGGAACATTTTTTCCAGGCATGAAATATCCTTTGTCACCTTGTATGCCTGAAAAAACATGCGTACAATGGCCATGGTATCAGTAGATTGCTGGTCGAACTCTGCGCGTTTACCACCTTTGGGGTACCATCCTTCGCTACCGACAATGGAAAGATATCCTTTGCTCAGGGTAACCTCTTCCAGAAATTTCATGCTTTTTACTGCTATGTCTTTGATATACTCATTGCCGGTAATTTCAACCACATGAAACAGACTCAGGGGCAGGATTGCATTGTCATACGTTAAGGCATTTTCAAACCAGGGCCAGTCATCATCACTGTTTGCCTCATATGCATCTGTAAGTTTTGTGGCCAGTTTATTCATTTTCTGCTGCATCTCTTCGTCGGAGCTGTGACTTTTCAAATAGTAACTGATACCAATTATTGTATTGGCCATACCTCTGAGATGATTGAGATGATCGAAATGATTGACAGAATTGTTGAACAACTCTGTCCCGAACTCCTTGTACGACAGTTTTGGAGAATGTGAAACAAGGTATCCCAATGCCCAGATTGTTCGCCCGAAAGAATCTTCACTGCCTACCTCGTCCAGAAAATTCCGGTTGAAACTCAAAAAATTGCGGAATGTACCAGTATCTGTTTGCATATACTGAATGTAACTCAGGTAAATCTGAATATAATCCAGTGCCACCGGATCCTTGTCCTGCCGGTACGACATCAGTGCCATAATCAGTGCTCTGGCATTGTCATCAAGACAATACCCTTCTTTCAGATTGGGAATTCCATATCTGGCATGTTGCACAATCCCGGTATCATCGGTGAGTCGTTTGACATGGTCGAGGTCAAAATCGGGAAGCATGGATGTGTCAACAATAAGCCTTTTATCTACTTTAGGAGGAGGCTCAACCTGACTGATGGATTCCACAAGTGATAAATATTTACTTCCGATAAGCTGCCAGCGTAAATTTCTCCCATATTCAAAGGCACTGGTTCTTAATTTTTCAATTTTTTCCGGCTCATCAAGTATTTCATTCAGAACAGAAGCCAGTTGTTTTGAATTATTGAAATCAAAAAGTCGGCCTCTTCCATCTGCCAGCAATTCGCTTGCATGCCAGTACGGTGTTGATAAAACTGCAGCGCCGGCACCAACAGCATAAGAAAGTGTACCACTTGTGATCTGAGCTTCATTGAGATATGGTGTGATATAGATATCGCATGCCCTCAGGTATTCAAACAAGTCTTCTTCACTGAGAAATGTTTTTAAAAAGGTAACATTGTTTTCAAGCTTATGCCGTTTTACCAGCAGATTCAGATAGTTTCTGTATTCCTCGCCGGCATGCTTAAATACATGAGGATGGGTTTCCCCGATAACCAGATATAAAACTTCCGGATGTTTTTTTACCACTGCAGGCAAGGCATTGATGACCGTTTCTATGCCTTTGTTGCGGCTGAGGAGACCAAAAGTCAGCAAGACCTTTTGACCACTGAAATTGAATTTCTCCTTGATGGTCTGATGAGAGATGCCGGGATAATACGGAACCCCGTGTTCAATGATGTCAATCTGATCAGCAGGAATATCATAATGTTTTTGCAACAAAGTTTTTGCTTTCTGGCTCATCACAACAACCTTATGCGCCAGTTTTCCAATTGTCCTTACGATGTTTTCCTGTACAAAAGAAGGTTCGCTTAACACGGTGTGAAATATTACGATCACAGGAATTTCCAGCCTGTAAAGCATGGAAAGGATATAGACACCATCATCACCTCCAAAAATGCCGAACTCATGGTTCAGAATGCAGGCCTGGGAGTCACTCAGATTTATGTATCTTGCAGCATTGATGTAGTCGCTTTGGATGTCCTGACGAATGGTAAGTCTAACTTCGTTTTGGTAATCATAAGAATCCTCTTCACCGGGATCATTGATCGCGATTACACTGGCTAAATCACTGATATTCTTGTTTCCGGTATTACCAACAATGGATTTAATTAAGTTGTTGGTAAAGGTGCCTATGCCGCACTGGCGGGGCGGATATGTACCTACAAATGTTATTTTCATATTTAGTAAAATTGTCAAATAGTATACCTTATTAGAACACCTGTTGATGGTAATTGTTTTGTTCTATCCGGTTGGTGAAAAAGAATAGGAATATTGCCATGGGGTTCACGAACAATTCAGATGTCTGATATCCCGGATAAGGATGATATGGGCGGCTCCGCCTACCGGCTAACCGGCCTCCGCCTGCAAGCTGCCCTGGTTCGGCGGCTGTTGCATCCTGTGGACAGGAGCTTCCATCCGGTCGCTCTGCCACAGCAGCAACAGTATCGCCTTACTGTGGGCAGGCTTTCCGGCTTTGTCCTGCCGCAAAAAAATGCTGCATCAAAAAAATAATTTCCAAATATTGATCTTTCCCGCGCCAGGACGCAGGTGGAAAGCCAGCCGAAAGCAATGTACAGGAAAATGGCAGCAGCATAGCGACAAGCGGAGCTCCTGCTGCAACATATTTTTCCGTGCATTGCTGAGACTGCTTGAAACCGAAGGCCGCCCGGGCGCCCAAATCATAAAAACCTTCGAACCTCAAATCATCCGAAACCCACAATTTGCAAGTGGTAACGCAGCGAATTGGGATGGTTGAGGATATCCCGATGAAGGAGGAACGACTGATATCGGGACCTTCAACCTGCATAGAGATGCGTTGAGCTTATCAAAACTTGCCTAAATCATCAACACCCCTTGCTTTGTAATTAATGATTTTTTTTATGCTTATAATGAAAGCCGGGTCTTAGAATCCGTATTTTAAAAATAAACCGTAGCGATAAGCATTGTACCAGTATTGACATTTATTTTACCTGGATTTCCAAACCGATCAGATTCAGGGTCAGATTTAGTCATATTGGCCTGCAATTCTACTCCAAAGCTAAAATGATCTGCCAGAAAATACTCCCCGCCAAAAGCCAGTCCACCAAGAAAATCATAGGTAGTACTCTCTTCTTCTGTGGTACCTGTGAAAATATTAGGGTCAGAATAAGGCTTATTAATCAATGCTCCGATTCGAAATCCGATATAAGGGGAGATTGTTTTCTTTTGAAAATAAAAACGTGGAGTAAGTGCAATGCCAATATCTGTCCCTACTTTTTCAGCAAATTTGAATTCAAAGGCCGGGGCAATAACTGTTTTTTCTCCTACCCAAACCGGAACCTGCACCCCAAACTGACTACCTTGAAGTGAACCACTGAGACCGACTTTTGGAGATTCCTGAGCATGTACAAAAGAGCTCACCAACACAAAAAACAAGGCAATTAATAATCTTTTACATTTCATAATTTATCGTTTTAATTTCTGTTTACATAAATGTTATCATAAAGAAGAATGCCATCAACCCGCAGGTATAACCGGTAATATCCGTTCTTAAGCTCACTGACATCAAAGATTGTTACATTACCCGAAAACTCCTGTTGCAGTATGGGCGCTCCACCGGCATGCATTGTCACACTGTTGCCAATCTGATTTGGGCTATTCGTCACCTGATCCGTGTATTGTGCCTGAACAATCCAGCTTTTGATTGTTTGGTCAGGGTTTGGCATTTTCACAAAAACAGCCAATTCATCAGAGCAAGGATTGGGATAGGATTTGAAATAATAGGCAGAGAAATAATCATTAGACTCGTTACCCAATTTAATGTTTGGAGTGCCAATGGTTTTAACCAGCTGTGCATTTACATCCCGCCATTCATACCCCGTTACTACAGGCGTCTCCAGGTTGGACAAGCGCATATCTGCCTCCTCATCAGAGCAACTGGATACCAATACAGCGAGGCTAATTAAGAAAATTACAAAGGGTTTCATCTGTGTTTTAATTTATAAGTGTTTTATTGACTTCTGTGCTTGTTATCTGCACACCACAAGATGTAAAAATAAGGAATATTACGTTAAAAGCAATATTTTAATGCTTTTTAGGATAACAATTTGCCTTTGTCATTAATACAAAGGTAAAACACAAGTTTCAGTTATTTCATTGCATAATTGATGCGAACCAATTATTCGTTTATGATTTTCAGTCATCACTTGGATTTTCTTGCAAAAATTATGTATTCAATTGCTCGGGAATGATTTGCTATCTTCCTGCTAATGATCTTTCCCGCGCCAGGACGCAGGTGGAAAGCCAGCCGAAAGCAATGTACAGGAAAATGGCAGCAGCATAGCGACAAGCGGAGCTCCTGCTGCAACATATTTTTCCGTGCATTGCTGAGACTGCTTGAAACCGAAGGCCGCCCGGGCGCCCAAATCATAAAACCTCAAACCTTCAACCTCAAACCTTCAACCTCAAACCTTCAACCTCAAAC
>JBNJGS010000101.1:0-5475 GCA_051747965.1 Bacteroidota bacterium | reverse complement strand
TTTGTTATTTCATAAGTGGGGCGTGCCCACCTCCGTACCTCCGGCGGGTCGGTCTTTGCCTGCAAGCTGCCTCACACCGGCTTGTGCCTGATCTGCTGCAGCAGGAGTTCCGCCATGCTCCACTCTGCTGCAGCGCAGGCACCATAAGCCGCTGTTTTGGCAGGCTTTACGGCGCCGCCCTCACGCGTTCCAAGACCAGCAGCTCTTAGCATCAGCGTCGCTTGTAGCGACAACGATACTGTGCCATAAATGCTACAATTGCTTGAGAACTCTTTTAAATTTGGTATTTACATCAGCGGCAATGCTATTAAGCTCATCATTTTCTAACATTTTCATCAGGTTTTCGGTATTGACAGCAACTACCTTCGTTTTATTGTCACCTATCTCGATAATTAAAAACTTGCAGGGCAAGAATAAGCCGATGTTTTCTTCCTGCTGAATGGTTGCATAAGCATATTTCGAATTGCAGACACCCAAAATGCGGTATCGTTGCATGTCAACCTCATCGAGTTTTTCTTTCAGCTTTTCTGCCATATCAATTTCTGTGATGACACTAAAACCTTCTTCTTTGAGCAATGTCTTGACCTCGGCACTTACTTCTTCAAAATCACCTTCAACCGTTTTGCTGAAATAATATTTTTCACTTGCATTGTTTTCCGGCTTTTCCGGAGCATTCCCGCATGATGAAAATCCGACCATCAGAAATGCCATAATTGTAATAATTCCTGTTCTCATAATAGATATTTGTTTTTATGTACTTTCAAGTTATAACAAGGCTTTCCGGGTGATTGTTGTTGTTTCTGATTAATCAAGAATGGTTCTTAATTAAATGCTGGTTTTTGGCTTACTCATCCTCCTACTCCATGTCGGGGCATGCGTATTGTAAAAGATTTGCCACCCAAGCCTTGAATACAGTAGAGACGCACGGCCGTGCGTCTCTGCTATTTTGTAGGCTGGCAATGCTGTTGTTTTGTTAAAATGGACATATTCCAGCGGACCTGGATTCGGGTAGTTTAGGTGTTTTACAACATTCCTTTATAATCTGATTTTAGCTGGGTTTGATAATCTGCCACAATGGAAACTGCCTTTTTGAGGCTATTGAAATCAAACTCTGTCAGATTTGCTGTGTTTATAAGGTTTGCAGGGGATTCCGCATCAAGCAGCAAGCGAACCTGTTCCTGTAATCTCAGGGTCATGATAAAATCATATACTTTTTGTAATTCCTGCTTTGCCTGAAGAGAAATCAGTTGCGCATTGGCTGCCTTTTGCAATCGCATGCTGGTGTTTGCTTCGTACGTTTTGAGTTTCAGGCTGTATATTCTGGCGAAGCCTGTTACCGCCATCAATATTTTCTTCAGATCCACCCGGGTATCATGTGTGACTGATGGCAGCTTTATATCTATGATTCCCTGGGCCATATGCTGAAGAAACACAGCCTGGAATTCAATTTCTTTCAGAATGTGTTTCTGCAACTCTGTGCAGTATTCGCTTTCTCCATACACAAAACGGATATCAAAAAAGATGGAAGCATCCAGAAGGCTTTGGGGATCACTCTGGTTTGTCCATTTTGAAAAGTAGTTTTTCCAAACACTGACAGGCTGATTCCAATCCGGGTTACCTGCCATCATATTGCCTTTGCACAAGTGAATTCCTGCATAATCCAGGCTTTGATTCACTCTTTTGCCCAGATCAAGAAAGTATTGCGCCACATCCGTGTTATCCTTGTGAGCATCATCGTAAATGATGGCATTGTCCTGATCGGTTAGCAGGGTTTGCTCCCTCCTGGCTTCGCTACCCATGGTAAAAAATGTAAATTTACACGGCGGTTCTCCCAGGTCTTCAATAGCAAGATCAATTGCTCTTTTTGTCAATCCGTCAATGATTGCACTGATCAGCCTGGTTATATTATTGGGATAAACGCCTCCATTGAGAAGGGCCTCAACAATAACCGGAGTTTCAAGAAACTTTGACTTCAATTCATCCCGTGTTTCACAAAAATCTATTTCATCCAGCAGCACACTGATAGAATTGCTTTGCACTTTGGCCAGCACACTTTTGTTTATAACACCCACAGGTTTTGACCGGCTATCTTTAACCAGAAGGTGGGACAAATCGTGTTTTTTGAACCTCAGTATAACTTCTGAGAGCAAAGCATCCTGGTTAACAGAAATAACAGGTGCGGAAATAATTCCGGAAATGGAATCTTGTGTAGAAACTCCGGCTGCCACAACACGTTTCACGATATCACTATACCCAACAAACCCGATAATTTCTTCATTCTGTTGAATAAATATAAAGCCTTTGCCTTTACGTTTCATGATCATGCTGGCATTGGCTATGCTTGTGTTTAGTGAGCATGATATGATTGGTTCTACAAAGGTACCAATTGGTTGATTCATCATTAGTAATGATGCTTCCAGTTCACTGCTAAGTTGCTGCCGGGCTTTTTCAATCCGCTGCTGTGTACCAATTTCCTTAATGATGACAATCACTCTGGTTTCGTTGATGGCGTATGTTTTATTTAAAAGAATCAGCACCTCACGGGATTTTCCATTACTGAGTTTTAGTTGTGCCTGCAATGAGACCGACTGTCCAGGTTTATCAAGTTGCTTTAGCATATCATCCCATGAGGTGATAAACAAATCCTCGTAATTCATACCCATCACAGCTTCAGACGTGTAGCCGGACAAAGAACTGAAGGTTTGATTAACATAAATGACCTCATTGTTGCTCAGCATCAGTACGCCTTCTGTGGAAGCTTCCACCAGGGATTTATATTTTTCCCTTGATTCTTTCAGGCTGTTTTCCGCTTCTGATCGCTTTTTTTCAATTTTCAGGCTTTGACGGATGATGTATACAAGCAAGACAGCAATAATCAGTGTTATCAAGAGCGAAATACGGGTGATTCTGTTTTTCAATGCTGCAATATCTTCCCGCACATCTTCAATATAAATACCGGTTCCAACAATCCAACCCCATTCAGGGAATCCTTTCACGAAGGATATTTTTTTCACAATTCTGGTGGTATCATCCCTCAACTGCCAGTAATAATTAAGATAGCCCTCACCGGCAGAATCGACAATGGCAGCAGCTTCCACAAAAAGTTTCAGTCCATTGGGATCTTCATAGTCTGTCAAATCCCTGCCGTTCAAATCTTTGCGGTAGGGATGCATGATCATGGACGGGCTTGTATCCGTTATCCAGAAATAATCTTTATTTTCCGGGCCATAATGCATGAGTTCCACTTTTCTGGCAGCAAGCTTTTTAGCCTCCTCAAGTGAATACACGGAATCCTGATAATCCTGATAGTATTCATCTATCAGGCTCCAGGCTGTATTGGTCAGTTCGCCTATCATTTCTTTTTTGGCATCCATCATGTTTTTTTCCACGATCGGAATAATGAACAGCCATACGGAAAGGAAAAACAACAAAATGGCAACAATGGCCGGAATAATAATGCCGATGAATATTTTGCGAAAGGATTTGTTTTCCATAGTGTTATATCTTAGATTCGATATGAAATGGCTTTATTTGTGATGGTGTCAAGAATCATAAAACCGCTTTTATTTCGCCCGTTGGCTACAGAAGGAGCCATCAGAATAAAGGGAGCTGAACAGATTTGCTTTTTGCCCATTCTCTTTATCGAGGCTTTATCCTTGCTAACATAAGATAATCCCGGAATATGCTCATGACCTGTTATCGAGACCTGACAGTTATTTTCAGCCATAAAGTTAAAATGTTCTTTAAAATCATCCGGATACCGGTAAAAATCCACCAGCATTCCGGAAAGGTTGGGAAACACATAATGACTCAGCAAAAGCTTGTAATTTTCGGTTTCAAGGATTTCATATTGTTTTAATCCGGATAGGAAATCTGCATCCTCTGTTCTCAATTTTGGTGGCAGGTCTGCATCATCGTAATCCCACAGTCGCTTACCGGCAATTTCTTTTTTCCTGAAATAATCAAGTTCATACCAATCAGCGGGAAAATTGAATCCCGGAGATGTTTCAGGGATTTTTTTTATGGCATGGAAATCATGATTACCTGGCACAATAATATCGCAGTATTCACGAAGAATTGCTATGCATTCACTGGCATTGCGTGTATGATGATAGTCGTAATACTTAAAATTGTAACCTGCAATATCACCCAAACATACAATCTTATCCACCCCAAGTTTGTGGATTTTATTAATCGCCATACTCAGGCTTACCACATCTTCATGTATGTCAGATATAAAGGCTAATTTCATCCCTGAGATGTTTAAACAAAATGCAGTTCAAGTTACAGGAAAAACCCTTACAAATCAAAAGAAATAGTAAACGGACAGTAGAATTCTGTAATTGGCAACAATCTCAGAATCTGTTACTTTCCCGAATTCATCAATATTGAGGCTTCCTGTATCATCACTGGTGGCATAAGCGGCTGCCGTATATTCAAATTCCCCGGCAATTCTGACTTTCCCGGCATTGTATAAAACCCTTGGAGACAGCCTGTAAAGAAAATCAATATTTGCTCCACGCATGTACTGGCCATGCAGACCGGCATCGAAAACATCCTGAGTAATTTTATCGGCACTGCCCATGTTTTGGGAGTATCCGGCGAAGAGACCGGCCTGCCATTTGGCACCATTGGTGTGAATATCTGTCCAGAGACTTAGTGTATTTACAGGGGTGTATTTTCGGTAATCTTTCGCAGGATTGACAATATCACTCACGGCAAAACCACCTATCATTAAGCCGTCGTATGCGTTTTGGGCAAAGATTCCCTGCAATTTAAAGGTCAATGGTTTGGTTTTTATCCGGATAAATGCATTGCTTGTGAACGAGCCGACAGCATTCTGTGCTTTATAACCATTGTCAGTTTGCAAGCGTGGCAGAAGCTGTTTATAGCCGCCTGTAACACCGGCCAGGAACATTTCATTGGGGGAAAATTGTATTTGAGCCTGCATGTCCGGTGTCATGGTATTGCTAAGGCTGGCATACCCGCCGGGACTCGCAAAATCACGTTGTGTGGCTGCAGCCACAGAAAACTTTAAGGTCTCTCCAAGTTTTTGGGTCAGGCGAATCTGAGGATTTCGGGTAAAATACTGAAATGGCACACCCGTATTGAAAGAAACAGTTCCGGGAAAACACTCGGGAACAAACATCATATGCCAGTATTGGCCAAAAAGCAATTGTGTATTTGTCCAGTCTAATTTCACAAATGCATGCCGTAATCTAAAGCCGTTGATATCCGGGTTAGTATGTCCAAAGAATGCTCCTTCAATCATTCCGGAAGTTTTTGCGCCGAATGCATCAGGCCCTGAGATTTTGCCTCTTAGCCTTGACTGTATTGACAGAAAATTGAGGCTACCATTGGCATTGATATCATTGCCATCCACATCTTCATTCACAGGCATGGGATACAGCAGGAAATGGCCTTCACGGGCGGCAACTGTTTGCCGGGAATCAAAAAAGAAATCATTTTTAACAA
>JBNJGS010000100.1:4080-5748 GCA_051747965.1 Bacteroidota bacterium | reverse complement strand
TTACTTCACCACCATCTTCTTACTAAAATCACCCCCGGCCGAGCGCAGAATGTAGCTTCCTGAGGGAATACCCTGCAGATTGAGTTGTGGGGTGGAGCTGTTTATCTCCCAGCTTCTGATAATACGTCCCTGCATGTCGTAGAGGTGTAGGTTTTGAGGATGGTTTTCACCGGAAAAATTCAGTTGAATGGCATTCTCTGCCGGATTGGGATATGGTTGCGGAGTGATTTGCTCTGATGGTCCCAGACCCGTTGGTTCCTCGCTGAACCGCTGAGTGAAAAATGTCCATATTTCCCTGGCGTAATCAATATCGTTGTTGGGAATGTAATACCACTCATGGGCTCCGTCAATCACTTTGATATGGGCCACCTGTTCTGTACCGTTGGGATACACGTAGCGTTCAAATGTCAGACCGTCGTCTGCATTGTCCGGGTATTCATATAATACAGCCTCAGTATCATTACCGTTGTGGTTTACCCAGAAATTTACCAGGGAATCAGCGTCCATGCCTGAATCATTGTTACTGTATGCAACGGTTTCGTCTGCTGTTCCGTGGAAATGCAAACAGGCGGTGTGGTGTTGCGGTGCCGGATTGTATGCATTACCCATAGTGCCCGAAACCGAAGCAATGGCGTTGATGCGATCGCCCACTTCACAGGCCATTTTATTGCACATGTATCCGCCCATGCTGTAACCAAAAAAGTATATCCGATTGGTGTCAATGTTGTAATGTGTGTCAAGGGAATCCAGAACGGCCATCAGGAAACCAACATCATCCACATCCTGATTGGGGACAACTCCCTGGGCAGATGCGCCGCTGTTCCAGGCTGTTCCGATCTCGTATCCCATGTAGGTTGCCATGAGAGCCTGGGGAGTAATGCAGATGATATCTGCCGTATCGGCAATCAGGTGCATGCCGGTTCCGCTGAAATTGTTCATGTTATCGCCCAGGCCGTGGAGGGCAAAAACTACCGGGTAGGCTTCGTCTCCAGTATAGGATGAGGGCAGGTATTCAATGTATTCACGCATGGTTCCGTCCCAGGTGATTTCACGGGTTTCACTTTGGGCCAGTGCTGCACAGGCAAAAATCGCAGACAGCAACAAGAGGTAAATTTTTTTCATCGTATCAGGTCTTGGTTTTCGACCTAAAGGTAAAAAAATCTGGTGAAAAAATGATAAGCCAGACTGCAATTATTCGTTTACCACAATCTCCTGAATCACATCACCGGCACGAATGTCATCAATTACATCAAGGCCATCAACTACTTTACCAAAGCAGGTGTGTATACCATCCAGGTGAGCTGTGTTGTTGCGGCTGTGGCAGACGAAAAACTGTGAGCCTCCGGTGTTTTTGCCGGCATGGGCCATGGACAGAACGCCGCGCTCGTGATACTGTTTGTCACCATCGGTTTCGCAGTCGATGCTGTATCCCGGGCCGCCTGTACCGGTTCTGGGATGATTGGGCTCTTTTGAAAAAGGACAGCCACCCTGAATCACAAAATCCGGAATCACACGGTGAAATCTGAGGCCGTTGTAAAAGCCGTCTTTTGCCAGTTTAAGGAAATTGTCCACGGTGTTGGGAGCATCATCTTCGTAAAACTCCACCTTCATTACACCTTTTTCTGTTTTTATTTCTGCAGTCTTCATTTGCTTTGTTTTTTATTTTTT
>JBNJGS010000100.1:0-3980 GCA_051747965.1 Bacteroidota bacterium | reverse complement strand
GCGGCCAGGTTGAATTCTCCGCTTCCCTGGTCAACGTATTGCGGATCACCATGGACGGCAACAATTTCAGCCAGAAACATATCGTGCGAGCCCAGTTCGGTGATGCTGTGAATTTTGCATTCCAGGTTCAGGGGTGATTCTTCAATCATGGGTGCATCCACCTTTTCGGCAGGAATTGCGGTGAGATTCATTTCCTTAAACTTATCATAATCTTTTCCGGAGCGCACTCCGCACCAGTCCGTAGCTTTAGTCAGGTCCTTGTTTGTCAGGTTAATTACAAAGCCACCGGCCTCCTTGATCAAGTCGTAGGAGTGCCTTGATTTGCGCACAGAAATGTAACACAAGGGCGGTTTTGAATTCACGATGCCTGTCCAGGCGATGGTGATGATGTTGTATTTTTCGGGTGTGTTTCCGCAGCTTACCATCACGGCAGGCAGGGGATACAACATGGTGCCGGGTTTCCAGCTTATTCGTTCTTTCATAATTAAGTCATTTTTTAGGTTAAAATTCCAATTCCACAGACACCGGACAATGGTCGGATTGGTACACATTACTGTGGATGGCTGCGTTTTTCATTTTGCTGCTCAGCGGCTCACTCACCATGTGGTAATCAATGCGCCAGCCCAGATTTTTGGCGCGGGCATTGGCACGGTACGACCACCATGAGTATTTGTCAGGGCTTTGGTCAAAGGCACGAAAACTGTCAACAAAGCCACTTTTCAAAAACTTGCTGACCCATTCCCGCTCTTCGGGCAAAAATCCGGATACGTTTTTCTTCTTTTCCGGCTTGCTGATGTCAATGGCTTTGTGGCAAATGTTGTAATCCCCTGACAGAATCATGTTGGGCCGCTCTTTTTTCAGTTCTTCAACAAAAGCCTGAATGGCATCCAGGTATTCGTACTTGAAATCCTGCCGCACTGTGCCCGTTGTTCCGGACGGAAAGTAAGAATTGATGATGGTGATATCGCCAAAATCCGTGCGCAGCAAACGACCTTCGGAATCAAAGCGGGTGTCGCCAATGCCGGCCATTACATTGTCAGGTTTTTCTTTGCAGATGGTCATTACACCGCTGTATCCTTTTTTCTCAGCCGAGTGCACGTACACGTGGTAACCGAGTTCTTCAAAAAAAGCTGTGTCAATGTCTTCTGGCCAGGCTTTGGTTTCCTGTATCATCAGAACGTCGGGCATTGTTTCTTTAAACCAGTCTTTCAGTCCTTTGCGCATGGCTGCACGTATGCCGTTAACATTGTATGAATAGATGGATTTGCTCATAAATCAGTATATGCATGATATGTATGGTACAAAAATAGAAGTTTCCTGCCGGATTACAAGGCGGAAATCAGCAAATCAATATCGCGGGAATACATCCCGTACATATCTCCGATGAGACGGTTTGAAAGAATGCCGTTGTATGTGTATACCCCTTTCCGGTAACCGTAGTTTTGTTTCAGGAAAATCATTGGAGATCCGCTTTCGCCCAGTTTTAATAAAACCGGTGCCAGGATGTTGCTCAGTGCATAACTGGCAGTGCGTGCTACGCGGGATGCAATATTTGGTACACAATAGTGAATTACCTGATGCTTGATATAGGTTGGATTGTTGTGATTTGTTTGTCTGCTGGTTTCTACACAACCACCCTGGTCAATGCTGATATCTATGATTACAGAATCAGGCTTCATATTTTTTACCATATCTTCGGTAACAATGGTGACAGGTCTTGAATCATTCATCCGCACTGCCCCGATGACTACATCTGCAGTTTTGATTGCTCTTTCCAATACCTGTGGCTGCAGGATGGAAGTGAATACCGAATGTTTCAATGTGTTGAGCAGTCGGGTAAGCCGGTTGACTGATTTGTCGAATACTTTTACCTGAGCACCCATCGCAATGGCTGCACGGGAAGCATATTCACCTGCAGTACCTGCTCCTATGATCACAATTTCAGAGGGAGAAACACCGGTAATTCCACCCAGGAGTTCACCCTTGCCACTGTGTACATTGCTGAGATATTCAGAGGCTATCATGATGGAGGAACGGCCTGCAATCTCACTCATGCTGCGTACAATGGGATAAGAATCCTGCTCGTCTTTCAGGAGATCAAAAGCAATGGCAATCACTTTCTTTCGGAGCAGACTTGCAAAATATTCTTTGTTATGAGTGCTGGCGTGCAATGAGGAAAAAACCACCTGTTCCCCCCGCATCATCTGAATTTCTTTTTCAGTATATGGCGCTACTTTAATAATAACATCAGCCTGAAACACCTCTTTGGCTTCGTCTACCATACGGGCACCGCAGGAAGCATATTTTTCATCCGAAAAGTGAGCATGTTTTCCCAGACCCCGCTGAATGATAACTTTATGCCCACTTTCCACCAGGGATTCTACAGCGAGCGGTGCCAGGGGAACACGTCCCTCCTGCATGCTGGTTTCACGGGGAATCCCGATGCTGATGCGTTTCTTTTTGCGGGAAACTTCCAGAACCTCCTCCTGAGGTGTCAGTCCGTATTGTGATAAAATCTGTTTTGAGGCATCGTCGATGTTGGCCATAGTTGGGTGCGTTTGGTTCAGCAAAATACAAAATTTATAAATGATGTGCAAAAAATATGGTTTCCACGCCACTCATCCTCCGGACATACACTCATGCCCTGACTCCATGTTGTGGGATGAGTGGAGTTGGAGCCCGAACTGCAGATTATTTTTGTAAATTGGAAGCCTGGCTTCCAATTTGCAAATAATTTTGTATATTAGCCGTATGAATCACATTAAAAGAAAGCTTGAAAATGAGCTAAAAGCCTTGCTGGAATCCTTTCCTGCCGTTGCAATTGTCGGACCCAGGCAATGCGGCAAATCTACCCTTGCTTTGTCGCATATTGAAAACCTAAAGGCTGCAACACGACTTGATCTGGAAAAGCCATCGGATGCACAGCAACTTCAAACACCGGAATTGTACTTTGAGTCTCAGTCAGATAAGCTGATTTGCCTTGATGAAATTCAACGCGTCCCCGAGCTATTTCCTGTAATGCGTAGTTTTATTGATGATCAAAACAGGAATGGTGTGTTTTTAATTTTGGGATCGGCATCACCTGATTTACTCAGGCAGAGCTCTGAATCATTAGCTGGCAGAATCATCTACAGGGAACTTAGTCCGTTTTTATTCAGCGAACTGTTTGGCAACTATTCGTATAAAACCTTATCATCGTATTGGTATCGTGGTGGGTTTCCGAGAAGTTATCTTGCCAAAGATGATAAAATGAGCCTGGTATGGCGTAAAAATTTCATCAATACGTATCTGGAGCGTGATGTGCCGGGAATAAAGCCGGGAATGACAAAGCTTAACATTCAGCGATTGTTGAAAATGCTTGCCCACATGCAGGGACAGACCGCAAACTATTCGGCACTGGGTAATTCACTGGGGACGAGTCATCATACAGTAAAAAATTACATTGATTTGCTGGCCCAGACATATATACTACGGATTCTGCCGCCCATGCTTGCCAACACAAAAAAGCGACTTGTTAAATCGCCCAAACTGTATATGAGGGATACCGGCATTTTGCATGCTCTGCTTGACATTTCCGGTTTTGAAGATTTATTTTCTCACCCTGTATTCGGGGCTTCATGGGAAAGCCTGTGCATTGAAAATCTAATTCAGGAGTTTGAAGACTGGGAAGCCTGTTTTTACCGTAATTCACAAGGTCATGAAATGGATTTGGTTCTCACCCGCGGTAAAAAACGACTGGCATTTGAGTTTAAAGTTTCAAAATCACCCAAACCGGAAAAAGGATTCTGGTCTGCAATTACCACCATCCGTCCCGATGCTACATACGTTATGGCACCCGTGGAAATCATGTACCCAACCAAAGAAAATGTTTTTGTAGCAGGGATTCAGCACATTTCTGAAATCTATGACAGACACAATTAATGCATGAAGATTACATGTTTTTGCAATTTGGAAGACTGACTTCCAATTTGCAAAACTAC
>JBNJGS010000099.1:0-6034 GCA_051747965.1 Bacteroidota bacterium | reverse complement strand
TGCGCTGGTAGAAAAGGTAAGCAAGGACGATGTCAGGAACTTTGCCGGCCGGATTTTTACAGATGATGTGAAAATGGAAGTTACCTTTTTGCCTGAGAAAGCGAAATAGATTCTGCCGGCACAGCAAAGAGCATTTATCGGCTGAAGGTGCTGTGTGTCTGTATTTAATTGCGATATAGCGCGTGGTTTCTGCTATGCTAAACGCGGTATGCCGTAAAAAGGCCAGATTCTGTCATGAGCTAAATCCTGAACAGGATGATTGCATGATGTGAATAAATGAATTTGTGCGCTTACCTGTTGGTTAATAGGTTAAAGAGCTTTTCATTGATGTAGTAATTTCCGGTACCCAGCTTTTTTTTGGTGAGTATACCGTCTTTAGCTAAGGTGTTTAAATAATTAGCTGCTGTAATTCTGGAAACACCCAGATCATTGACGACAAATTCAATTTTCGTGTACGGGTGTTTGAATAAATTGTTTAATAAATCCTGACTGTAAAATTTGTAATTATCGCGTATCTTATGTTTAAATTCCAACATGAGATCCGATATATTTTGAATGAGATCAATGGTTGCTTTGGATGTTGTTTCTATACCTTTTATCATGAAAATGAGCCACTCTTCCCAATCATCCGTTTCTCTTACATTTTGCAAAAGCCGATAGTAATCCGGCTTATTGTTGATGATGTAACTGCTTAGGTATAAGATTGGAAGGTGTTGTAGTTTTTCCTTTATCAGGTATAATACATTGATGATTCGGCCTGTTCTTCCATTTCCATCATAAAAAGTGAATGCTTTCAAATTGAAAATGTATAACAGCCATTTTTACAAGCGGGTCATATCCCTCAGTTTCATTGTTGTTTATGAATTTCTCAAGCTTATCCATCAATTGTTCAATTTCGCTGGGATCTTGTGGTGGTGTATATACTACTTCATCAGTAGCGGTGTTCTTTAGTTGTGTCCCGGGAAGCTTTCTGAAACCGGCCTTGTTGCCCTCCAACTCCTGCTGTATCTGTAAAATGATGTTTTTTGTGATGAATCCATTTTCCCTAACCAAATCAAACCCTTTTTTCATTGCGGCAACGTAATTGCGAACTTCTTTGGCATTAATGGAAGTGAAAGAATCCAGATTTAATTCCGATTTAAACAAATCATCATGCGTAGTTATGATGTTTTCAATGGCAGAACTGTCTTTTGCTTCCTGTAAACCAAGTGTATTTATCAAAAAGTGCTGATTGGGTATTCCGGAGGCAATCCCTTTTAGTTCAGCTAAGGCTGCATGAGCCGCAGGCAGGCTCCTTAAAACTTTTTTTGTCTCAATGTCCTGGCTTAATGGAAAGGAGTCTAAGCCATGAGCATATTGATGATTCATTATGTTAAGAATTTCTGGTTTTCTTTACAAAGAACGTTTCTATTGTAAAGAAAACCAAATATACTTTACAAAGCCAGCTTCTTATGATAAAAATTTGCCATTTTCTTTACAAAGCAAGTGGGCAATGCAAAGATTTTTCGAATTTCTTTACAGAGGGTATGCAGGATTTTTTAAACAATGTAGCAGCCTCAGTGGTTTGATAAGTGTATGATGCAGAAATCAGAAATCATAACAATGAAGTTTTATCCAATATGACAAGGGTATGCTTGTTTTCTAGTGAAAGTAAAACTGATTTGTCAATTAAAAAAGCCTTGTATGGAACCCGGAGATTTTGAGTCAAAACCTGCGTTTTTATTTAAGTACGGCGGTAACGCGATGAGTGATGATCGCCTTAAAAAATCCGTATTGGAAAATATCGGTAAGCTGAAATCACAACATATTGATGTTGTCATTGTGCATGGTGGCGGACCTTTTATTAAACAGGCACTTAAAGAAGCGAAAATACAATCTGAATTTGTCGACGGGCAGCGAAAAACTACCCCGAAGGCTTTTGAATATGTGGAAATGACACTGAAAGGCAAAGTGAACAGCAATCTGGTGAGTCTGCTCAATGGTTTGGGGCATAAAGCGGTTGGTCTGTCCGGACAGGACGGTAAAACCATAATTGCCTCCAGGCGACGACACAAAACTTTACTTGACGGGAAAACAAAAACCATTGATCTGGGGCAGGTGGGTGATGTGGCTCAGGTTAATCCGCACTTGATTCACTTATTGCTGAAAAACGATTTCATCCCTGTTATTTCATGTACAGCAGCAGACGAATCAGGCCTTGGGTATAACATTAACGGAGATATGTTTGCCGGACATCTGGCAGGAGCTTTAGGCGTTGATGAGTATGTCGTATTGACTGACGTGGATGGATTGATGAAAGACAAGGACGATCCTTCTACCCTCATAAGTGAAATTCAACTGGAACAGCTTAAGATGCTTGTTGAGGATGGAACCATTCAGGGAGGTATGATCCCAAAAATCCAATCCTGTGAAATTGCATTGAATAATGGAGCAAAAAAAGCCCGTATCATCAACGGCACCAAACCCGGACAAATTCAAAAGATTACAGGACAAATAAAGATAGGTACTAACATAAAAAAATAAACGATTACCATGACAAGCAAGACAAATCAATATTATCATGATCTTGATCAAAAACATTATTTACAAACCTTCAAAAGATATCCAATTACACTTGAACGAGGCGAAGGAGCTATTGTATGGGATGTGGAAGGCAACAAATACATCGATGCCCTGGGCGGAATTGCCGTCAACCTTTTAGGACACAATCACCCCGCCCTGGTCAAAGCAATTCAGGAGCAGGCCGCCCGGCTGATACATATTTCCAACTTTTATCTGAGTGTACCACAGGTTGAGTTATCGGAAAAGCTTACTACCCTTTCCGGTCTTGAGCGTGTTTTTTTCTCCAACAGTGGAGCTGAATCGGTTGAGGGAGCCATCAAAATCGCCCGAAAATATGCCCACAGTAAAGGACGGGGAGGGGAAGTGATTTCCTTCGAAGGTTCCTTTCATGGCAGAACTCTTGCTACCATAGCTACCGGTAAGCCGCAGATGCAAAAAGGATTTGAGCCCATTCCGCCCGGTTTTCATCAGATACCTGCCGGCGATATGAAAAAATTGCGGGAAACAGCTTCGAACCAAACCGCAGCCGTTATTATTGAACCCATACAGGGAGAAGGCGGTATCAATCTTGCTGATCCTGAGTTTTTGCAATCCGTGCGTGAATTTTGTGATCAAAATGACATTGTGCTCATTTTTGATGAGATACAATGCGGCATTGCCCGTACAGGAAAAATGTTTGCCTGGGAGCATTACAGCGTGAAACCCGATATTATGACCCTGGCCAAAGGCTTGGGTGGCGGTGTGCCTGTAGGAGCTATACTCTCCAGCCAAAAAGTGAGCGATGCCATTGATTTTGGCGATCATGGAACCACCTTTGGCGGTAATCCGCTATCCACAGCCGCCGCATTGGCAACATTGAAAGCTGTTGAACAAGAAGAACTTGTGCGAAAATCTCATGAAAAGGGTCAATGGCTAACGGAGAAAATACAGGCATTGAATGAAAACAGGATCAATGAGATTCGCGGAAAAGGCCTGATGATAGGAATTGAGTTTGATTTTGAAACAAAACCGCTTGTTCAGAAAATGCTGGAGCATGGAGTTCTGGCCAATGCTACTGCGGGAAATGTTTTGAGGCTCGTCCCTCCGCTTGTTATTTCCTATGATGAATTGGAAAGCGTTGTTGAAGTAATTAAACAATCATTAAAAGAAATGAATCATGATTAAAAAGAAAGTTGCCATTATAGGAGCTACCGGCTATACAGGCTCAGAATTAGTCAGGATATTGGTAAACCATCCACAGGTAGAAATTACCATGATTACTTCTGAAAGTTATGCCGGAAAAAATATCACCGATGTACATCCGTTCTTACACGGCATTGCTGATTATAAGCTGCATTCAGTTGCTGATATTGATGATGCCAACGCAGATCTGGTGTTTCTTGCACTACCGCATGGCGTTTCAATGGATTTTGTGAAAAAATTCCAAAACAAGCCCTTTAAAATTGTGGATCTGTCCGGAGATTTCCGTCTGCAGACACCCGAGGTTTATGAAGAATGGTATCAGAAAACACATACCTTCAGGGAAGGATTCTCAATGGCCGGTTTTGGCTTGCCTGAGTTGTTTTCAGAACAAATAAAACAAAGTAATCTGGTTGCAAACCCGGGATGCTTCCCTACAGGAGCCATTCTTGGTGCTGCTCCTTTGATAGCCGGAAAATACATTGAAGCAAATCCCTTAATTGTTGATGCAAAAACCGGGGTAACCGGGGCGGGCATTAAATCGAAACCTGTGAATTTGTATTCCGGTGTCAACGATAATTTTAAAGCTTATGGTCTTAAAAAACACAGGCATACCATTGAAATACAGGAAATACTGGGCAAAGTGGCAGATAAGGAGATAAGCGTTCAATTTACACCTCACCTCTTGCCCATCGACCGTGGAATACTATCCACAATTTATGCAAAACCGGTAAAAGAAGTGACAGACGAACAACTCAATGGCATTTACAAACAGTTTTACAAAAATGCTCCCTTCATTCGAATGCGGGATCAACTACCGGCCACCAAGGATGTGCGGGGGAGCAATTATTGTGATATATATGCTACCTATGATAAGCGTACAGGGATGATAATTATCGTTACCACAATTGACAATCTGGTGAAAGGTGCAGCCGGACAGGCCGTGCATAATATGAATCTGATGTTCGGTTTTGAAGAACGTGCCGGCCTGAATTTGGTTCCGGTGCAACCATAAATCGAAATGTTAAGTATTCATAAGTAGAAATCTATAAAACTGAAATAACAAAACTATGGAAATGATTAAGAATTTAACCAATGTAAGAGGAATAAAATGCTGGGGTGCACATACAGGGATCAAATCCTTGCGTCGCGACCTGGCTATGATATATTCAGATGTGCCTGCAAGCGCTGCAGGTGTGTTTACTCAGAATAAAGTACAGGCCGCCCCGGTAATCCTTACCAAAAAACATATTGCAGACGGCAAGGCTCAGGGCATTGTTATCAATGCCGGGAATGCCAACGCTGCAACCGGAGAACAAGGCATGGCGGGAGCAGAAGCCATGGCCGAAACAATGGCTGAGGAGCTGAATATTGATAAAGAACTTATACTGGTATCTTCCACAGGTCTGATTGGAGAACCATTTCCAACAGAGGAAATTGTTAAGGGTATCCGTAAAAATGTGAGTAAGCTCACCACCAAATCCAATGCCGGTTCATTCACCGCCAATGCCATTCTTACAACCGATACCTATGCCAAAGAGGGTTTTGTTGAGTTTGGTCTGGATGGATATGAAGTCAATATGGGTGGAATCGCCAAGGGTTCAGGAATGATACATCCCAATATGGCAACCATGCTGGCATTCATTGTAACCGACGTGGCCATTGAGCCCGAATTGCTGCAAACAACGCTAAAAGAAGCAGCCGACAAATCTTTCAATATGATTACCGTTGATGGAGATACTTCTACCAACGATATGGTACTGATTTTGGCCAATGGCAAAGCAAAGAACGACATGCTTAAAACAAAAAAAGATGCCGGCTACACTGCGTTTAAAAATAAACTTGAGGAAATGATGATTCACCTTGCCAAACAAATTGTTTCCGATGGTGAGGGTGCTTCAAAATTCATTGAATATGAAGTCGTGAATGCTTCCAAAGTAGAGGAAGCCAGAACCCTGATTCGTGAAATTTCAGATTCAACGCTTGTGAAGGCCGCCATGTTTGGGCGTGATCCGAACTGGGGACGTATCATCGGGGCTGCAGGAAATGCAGGCATTCCTTTCGATTATAACAAAGTGGATCTTTACCTTGGCAGCGACGAGAAAATTGTGAAGGTGATTGAACAGGGAATTCCGCAGAAGTTTGACAGAAATCTGATGAAAAAGCTCCTCCGTGAATCCCATCTGCACATTAAAATGGACCTGCATCAGGGCAAAGCCGCAGCCAAAGGCTGGGGTACAGACCTCTCAACCGATTATGTGTTGTTTAATTCTGTTTATACAACCTAGAAATT
>JBNJGS010000098.1:2325-6064 GCA_051747965.1 Bacteroidota bacterium | reverse complement strand
CACCTGAAGGAGAAATGGCCCGGCTTTGCCTGGTACATTGAGGATGAATACCGCCGCAAGCATAAAAATAAAACCAGCGAAAAACTGCGTGCCCTATTGCATGAAGTGCCTTGTTCTGTCTGCTCTGGTGCGCGTTTACGTCAGGATTTGCTGCAGGTGAAAATTCTGGATGCCTCCATTGCTGATTTGTCTGATATGACAGCAGCAAAAGCCCCCGGATTTCTTGAAAACGCCATGAATTCAGACCTGTCCGATGGTGAAAAAGCCGTTTTGAATGAAATATATCCCCGTGTGCGGGATTTGATGCAGGTGATGCAGGAAACGGGCATTGGCTACCTTAGTATGAGCCGGGCTTCCGGAAGTTTGTCGGGAGGTGAAATGCAGCGTGTGCGTCTGGCCGGAAGTTTTGCCTCTCCGCTGTATGGCATGTGTTACGTGCTGGATGAACCATCGCAGGCCTTGCATGAAAAAGACATTCCATCCCTGCTGAAGGTGTTAAAGCGTGCGGTTTTGCGCGGAAACACCATGCTGCTTACCGAGCACAACCGGCAGGTGATGGAAGCTGCCGACCACATCCTTGAGCTTGGGCCAGGCTCCGGTGAAGATGGTGGTGAAATTATCGCGCAGGGCAGGGTGGAAGCCATCAGCGGACAAAATACCCCAACCGGGCGTTTTCTGGCGTCAGACAGTCTGCCTGAACCGCAAAACCATGCACTACATGAGGCTTCCTTTGGCGTGAAAGCTGCCTCTGCCCACAACCTGAAGCGCATTGATGTGGATTTTGCATCCGGCGGACTAGTGGCCATTTCCGGTGTGTCGGGTAGCGGAAAATCATCCCTGCTGAAAGATGTGTTTTATGCCAGCGTGCAGGCCGGAAGGCCCGTACATTGCGATGCCATATACGGCACGCAGCAATTTGACAGCATTCTGTATGTGGATGCCGGCGGCAGCAGTACAAACCGCTTGAGCACCCTGGTGAGCATGACAGGTTTGCTGGATAAAATCAGAGATGTGTTTGCCAAAACCGATGCTGCCAAAGCTGCCGGACTGAAAAAGTCTGCCTTTTCCTACACCCACAAAGACGGCAAATGCCCGGTCTGTGGCGGGAGTGGCGTGCAGCGCATTTCCATGGATTTCATGAGCGATGTGGAGCTGCCATGCGAAGCCTGCCATGGTGCCCGCTACCGCAATGAGGTGCTGGAAGTGACCTGCCGGGGGAAAACCATTTCAGCCGTGCTGGACATGACGGTGTCAGAAGCCGGCGGTTTTTTTGCCGGTCATGCTGCGCTGCAGAATGCCTTTGAGCTGATGGCCGGGCTGGGATTGTCACATTTGAAACTGGGGCATGCTGCTCCCTCTCTGTCTTCAGGAGAAGCCCGGCGTGTGCGTTTGCTCACCGATCTGTTGAATTCCAAAAGCGGAAAACGCTTGTACCTTTTCGATGAACCATCCCGTGGCTTGCATCACGAAGATGTGTTGCGATTGCTGAAGCTTTTCCATCGTTTGGCAGAAAGCGGCCACAGTCTGCTGTATATAGAGCACCGACCGGAAATGATTGCCGCAGCCAACCAACACCTGATGCTTGGTCCGGGTAGCGGTGATGCCGGCGGGGAATTGATGTAAGCGGCTGGCAAGCCCTCGGTGTCACGTTTTACTCCAGGCTGATGCTGCAGATAATCGCGTAGCAAGAGCTGCGTATTTATTATTGCAGAGACGCACGGCCGTGCGTCTCAACGATATAATGAAGGCCGTAGGATGACAAAACTGGTGTTTTTATGCACTGATTCTGAAAATTCCCATCATTTTATCCTATTCAAGCAATTCAGCTAAATACCTTGAATACGTTGAAGCAATTTAGCCGAAATGCTTCAAAAGAAATATGTTTCAAATGGAGAGGTGTTGGCGTGGTTGTGTTAGGAATTTGAGAGGTTTTGCATTTAAGCGGATGTGTGTTAACTTTATTGATCAGAAAATCATGCCCTGAGCTATGAGTAAGGTGATCGCAGAAAACAACAATACCAACGAATTGTATCGTCTTAATGTGGCAATCGAAGATGCTGGCAGGCTTGAGTATGTTTTACAGGGTGAAGGTATCCGGTATCAATCCTATTCAGAAACCGTTCAGGATTTTGTAAAAGTATTTCTTTTTCATACCTCAGATTCTGCCCGTATTGATGCCATTGTCAGAGAATATGAAATTGCCACCGGATATGTTGATCGAACCATAATTACACCAAGGTCAGTAAATGCCAATAAAATAGCGCTGCTGGTTACGCTGATTATCCTTCTGACTGCTTTGGTTTTGCTTATGATTTAGGCAATTCCTTGTGGTATGGCACTGTCTTGTGTTACAAGATTATTTATTAATTAAGCGTGAACATGCTAAGAAAAATTTGGAAGTTATCAAAAGAGTACTTATATTTGTACATAGTGATGTACTAATAAGTGTAAATATGTTGACTACAAGCATTTCAGATTTTAGAAAAAATATTAAAAAGTATCTGGATTCTGTAACCAAAAACTTTGAGACATTAATCATTAATCGTGGTAAAGGGTCAGGTGTAGTAATTATCTCATTAGATGAATATAATTCTCTTACAGCAACTCAGCATGAAATGTCTTCAAAAGAGAATGAAGCCCGGCTTGATACGGCCATTGAAAAGCTCAAACAAGGTTCGTCTTTCCCAAAAGACCTGATTGAATCATGAAATATGTGTTTGTTGATGAATCATGGGACGATTATTTGTATTGGCGAAAAAACAACAAAAAATATGTCAAGCGTATCAATGCAATGTTAAAGGAGATATCACGCACACCCTTTGTTGGTTTAGGAAAGCCTGAGCCATTGAAATACAAATATAAAGGATTCTGGTCGCGAAGAATTGACAAGGAGCACCGATTGATTTATGCAGTGAAAGATGATGAGATTTTGATCGCAAAGTGTCGCTATCACTATGACTAAATGAGATGAAAGCACTGGCTTTTGAGTTGGACCAGCTGGCAGATCATTTTGACACATCAAAGACGAATATAGCATGCATTACTTAATATGCTGAAAGATGGAGATTTGGGAGCTCATTCCTTGTTAGAAATTATTTAATAACTGTTTTACTAAGAAATGATACAGCAAAACGATACACAAACTCATGGAACCACTAACATATTATTTCGAGCCAATCAACCGGAATGCAATTGTTGTACGACCTAAAAAACCATTTTTTGCCTGGTTGAAATCGACATTTCCGGAAGATGATGAAATGATAGAGAAACCGGAAAATAACATATATCTTATTCATGAAATGGGTAGCAATGAAGGGATTCGGGAAATGCTTAGGTTTAACTATGACGATATTTTTGTAAATGAATTGAATGATTGGTGCTCTGATGAAGAGTTTTGGCCTCAAAACAGAACGTACAAGATGTTTTCAGCATGGTTCGATGTGGAAATATGTTCCATGGTGCTGGACATGGAGGATGATGAAGTGCTCAAAGAATAAAACCTTAGTGAATTATTTCAGAAACCCTTTTTGATGCTGATTTTATCCCAGCGCTCCCGCGGAGGCGCATACCCCGGCGGGTGGGCGGTTGTGCAATGAGCTGCTGCAGCATAGCCGCCGGAGAAGGATCATAGCTGCAGCATGCGAATGCCATCCGCCCGCACGACGTGTAAAAGCCGGAGAGGGTTAAAGCGCCCAACTTAGCAAATAACAAAACTCAAAACACCAATGACCAGTGACCA
>JBNJGS010000098.1:0-2225 GCA_051747965.1 Bacteroidota bacterium | reverse complement strand
TTTTTCGTACCTTTGCAAAAATTTTATGCTCATGGCACATCGCTCAGGATTTGTAAACATCATCGGAAACCCAAACGTCGGGAAATCAACCATCATGAACAAAATGGTGGGAGAGAAGATATCCATCATTACATCCAAGTCGCAAACTACGCGGCATCGTATTCTGGGAATTGTCAACGGCGAGGACTTTCAGGTTGTGTACTCCGATACTCCTGGGATTATTAAACCCGCTTATCGCCTGCAGGAAAACATGATGTCCTTTGTCGGCACGGCTATGGAGGATGCTGATGTGATTGTTTATGTGACCGATGTGGTGGAGAAATTCATGAAAAACGAGCAGTATGTGGAACGTCTGAAAGAGACTGATACACCGGTACTTGTCGTTGTGAACAAAATCGACCTGAGCAACCAGGAAGAGGTTACTGAGCTGATGCAGCGCTGGAAAGAAACTCTTCCCAATGCGGAAGTCCTACCCATGTCTGCACTGAAAGAGCATAATCTGGAGCGGCTTTTGACGGAAATTCTTGATCGTCTGCCCGAAAATCCGGCATTTTTTCCGAAAGATCAGCTTACAGACCGGACAGAGCGTTTTATCGTGTCCGAGATTGTGCGGGAGAAAATTCTGATCAAATACAAGCAGGAAATTCCGTATTCCGTTGAGGTTGTGGTGGAATCTTTTAAAGAAGAGGAAACAATTATCCGCATCGAAGCCACCATTTTTGTAGCGAGGGATTCTCAGAAAGGCATTCTGATAGGCCGCAAAGGGGCTGCCCTGAAAAAGGTAGGCCAGATGGCCAGAGCAGATGCAGAGGATTTCTTTGGCAAACAGGTGTACCTGGGCCTGTACGTGAAAGTGAAAAAAGACTGGCGTAACGATGATCGTATGCTGCGTCAGTTCGGATACCAGGGATAATTTGATATTGAAAATAAAACAAAATGAAAAATTCTATAGTAGCCATTGTCGGCAGACCCAATGTGGGGAAATCCACCCTGTTTAATCGTTTGACCGAACAGCGTACTGCCATTGTGGATGATTTGAGCGGAGTAACCCGCGATCGTCTTTATGGCGAGTGTGTCTGGAATGGACGCGATTTTTCCGTTATTGATACGGGCGGTTATGTTGAAAATCCGGAAAACGTGTTTGAAACAGAAATCAAAAAGCAGGTGCTGATGGCCCTTGATGAGGCCGATGCGCTGATCTTTGTACTGGACGTGGAAACCGGTATCACCGATATGGACGATCAGATGGCCCATATTCTCAGGAAAAGCAACAAAAAGGTGGTTATCGCTGTCAATAAGGTAGATAACCACATACGGCAGGACGATGTATATGAATTTTATAACCTTGGTCTGGGTGATCCGATTGCCATTTCCTCAATCAACGGCAGTGGCACCGGCGAACTTCTGGATGCCGTTGTTGATACCTTGCCTGCTGATTATCAAACGGAGGAAGATAATCCCGAACTGCCCCGCTTTGCTGTCATTGGCCGTCCCAATGCCGGAAAATCATCCCTGATCAACACCCTGATTGGCGAAGACAGAAATCTTGTGACCGATATTGCCGGAACCACAAGAGATTCTGTGAATACTGCCTACAATAAATTCGGATTTGACTTTGTCCTTACCGATACTGCCGGGCTGCGGCGTAAAGACAAAGTGAAGGAAGACCTGGAGTTTTATTCGGTGATGCGGGCAATCAGAGCACTGGAAAATTCCGATGTCTGTATTCTTATGCTGGATGCCACCCGTGGTATTGAAGCCCAGGATGTGAACATCTTCAACCTGGTGCAGCGCAAGGGAAAAGGTGTTGTCATTGTGGTGAATAAATGGGATCTGGTGGAGGAAAAACAAACCAGCACCTACAAAACTTTTGAAGCCGCAGTCAGGGAACGCATTGCTCCCCACGATGATGTACCGGTGATTTTCGCCTCGGTGCTTACCAAACAACGCATCCACAAAGTATTGAGTTCAGCAATTGAAGTGTACAAGAGCCGCAGGCAGCGGATAACAACCAACAAACTCAACAACATGCTCAAAGATGCACTGGAAGCTCACAAACCACCGGTGTACCGGAATGCCTATGTAAGGATTAAGTATGTTACCCAGTTGCCCAGCCATGTACCGTCTTTTGCATTTTTCTGCAATCACCCCGAAGGAATCAAGGAACCGTACCGGCGTTACCTGGAAAACTTTCTCCGCAAACGCTTCAACTTTACGGGAGTCCC
>JBNJGS010000097.1:0-6181 GCA_051747965.1 Bacteroidota bacterium | reverse complement strand
GGTTTGAAGTTTGAGGTTCGAGGTTAAATTGATAAGCCTGAACCTCAAACTTCAAACCTCAAACCTCAAACTTCAAACCTCAAACTTCAAACCTCAAACTTCAAACCTCAAACTTCAAGCCTTCAACTTCCCGGTGGCCGATAGCCCGGAGTAGCCCGGCCCGCTATCCTGCGGGAGGTGCCCAAAAACAAATTAAGATTATTCGAGCATCAAGGGTTTTCTTTTTTCACAGAACTCCCAAACACCCGCTTTATTTTGATGCACTCTTAATCACAGGTTGTTTTTCATTAAGTCCAATCACTTTAAACTCAGTGCGCCGATTCATCTGATGTTCGTCTTCGGAACACTGTACCCCGTCAGAGCAGTTGTTTACGAGTTGATATTCGCCATACCCTTTGGCGGTAATCCGGTCTTGTGAAATTCCATTTGAAATGATGTATTCAACAGCCGACTCTGCACGTCGTTGAGACAAATTCTCGTTGTATTTCTTTGTTCCGCGTGAATCCGTGTGCGAGCCCAGTTCAATGATGATTTGTGGATTATCTTTCAGCAGGGTGACGATTTTGTCCAGCTCAATGGCTGCATCGGGACGAATATTCCACTTATCGTAATCATAGTAAATGTTTTCGATAACAATTGGCTTATCAATGACAATACGCTCAAATGTCAGGTCAACAAAAACGGTGTCGTTCATTGTTTTACATTCTGTGGTAATTTCTTCTGTCTGCGCGAAGAAATCCTCATGTGTGCCTTGCACCACATAGGTTTTGTCGCATTTTACCTGCGTATGATAAACCCCGGGCGATGTTTGGGGAACAGGATTTTCTTTGTCTGAGCCTTCAGCATGATAATGCACATTTATTCCTGTCAGTGTTTGCAGCCTTCCGTCGTCCGTTTTTTCCCGGCTGGTTACTGCAAGCACCAGCTCGTCCGGCACCGGTGGCGGCGGTGAATAAACAAAGCTGTAAATATCATCACTGCCTTCCCCGCCATACCTGTCCGAAGCAAAATACCCTTTAACCCCGGGCTCTGTGACCATCATGGCAAAATCATCTTTGGGGGAGTTTATCGGGTGTTTCAGATTTTCAGGCTGCTCCCAATCGGTTTTACTGCCGGTGGATGTAAACAAATCCAGACCACCCATGCCGGGATGTCCATTGCTCGCAAAATATAGTTTTCCTTCAGAATCAACTGAGGGGAAGAGTTCTTTGCCTGCTGTATTGATTTCCGGCCCCAGGTTTTGGGGTTCGCCCCATTCGCCTGTTGCTTGTTTTTCACTGTAATAAATGTCGCTCTCTCCGTATCCGCCAGGCATATCTGATGCAAAATACAGGATATCTCCTTCAGGGGACAGTGTGGGATGTCCTGTAGAATAGTTTGCAGCATCATTGTGTTCAAATTCGCTGATGTTTTTCCAATTGCCGTCCTCATATTCAGAAGTATAGATTTCAAGTCTGTTTGTGTAAATCTCATCGGCTTCTTTTAACCAGGCCGTAGGATCCGGGTTTTGGGTTTTGCTTTTTTGCTTAAGCACTTTTGTGCGTGTAAAATACAGCCTGTTTGTCTTTTCATCAAAATAGCCGGGGCCATTGTGATGGTCATGATTGATATCGGGTAGTAATGCCATGCCTTCAACATTGCCGGAATCCTCGCCATTCACCTGATAAAGCTTTAGGTATGAATTTCCTGTCCATTCGTAAATGGTGTTTTTGCCGGATTCTGCGTTTTCCGGGATGCGGTCTGAGGTGATCAGAAAATCATCCTTGAATGTGATTAGTCCGAAATCTGATTGAGGCGAATTGAACTGCGCCTCGTTTTTGACTTTGAAATCCGGTTCTGACTCTGTCCAGGCCATAACATCCCGGCATATTTTAATGTTTTCATCAGCCATTGTAGATTTTGCAGGCGCAATTTCCTTTAGTTTTTGGTATTGCAGGATTGCATCCGGATATTTTCCTTCCGATTTTAGCATTTTGGCGTACATAATAATATCATCTGCATTTGCTGCTTCTGATGTTATGATTTTTGAAAGCCAGCTTTCCGCCTTTTTAGTGTCATTTGTTTTCATATAGCAGAAAGCAATATTTCTGATGTCGGCATGATTTGGTTCATTGCTTGTAAAATGATTAAGATACAGGTCAATGGCTTTAACATACTCGAATTTCTGCATATGTTGTTCAGCTTTTGGCAGACTGGTTTGTGCATTTGCAAATCCCGACAAGGCCAAAATGATAAACAATGTTGATATGATATATTTCGTTTTCATAGGTTCAAATATTTTGGTGTTTTTCTTTCGTTTAGTTATGATTTTAGAAAAATCTCGGGGTTTTCATGCGTGTATCGGTTTTTCTTGGAAAGGTATAATCAAGCATGATTTCGTGCCCGGCAAAACTGCTCAATGCTGTAAGTGAGTGTGTATAAGCATAGCCGATAAGCCAGGATGGACTGATGTTCCATTGAGTCATAAAGATCAATGCGTCGCGCTTGCGTAGCGAATTATCCATACTCTGGTCGGTAAACAGATTGGCTCCAAAACGGTAGGATGTACCAATCCAAAACGTATTCTTAAACAGAAAGTGTGCCGTAACATCAATGTTTGTCAGCGCTTTAAAATCTTCACGGATCATAATACTTGGTTTTGCTTTCACTTCTTCGCCGAGGTCAAAAACATAACCGGCTGTGAAATAGTAGTGTCGCTGCTGTTTCGCAACAAATCCATCCGGAGACTCGATGATATCTCCGAGCATGTCGGTGACGGAAAGTCCGGCATAAAAGCGCTCGGAGTAAAGAAATATTCCCGTTTTGGGGTCGAAACGCATAGAATTCACCCGGGTTAAGGGAATAGAAGGATCATCAACCGATTCGGATACCAGTTCCTGACCATCAAGGCTGAAATGTGATATCCCGGCAGCCAGTCCCATGGAAAGTTTCAGACTTTCACTGATGTTCAGGATGTATGAATAATTTAACCAAACAGACTGACGGGATTCGGCACCAATGTTGTCATTAATCAGTTGTAAACCCAGACCCATGTTTACAAAAGGTGAGCCCTCAATGCTGAATGACTGGGTGTTGGGAGAGCCTTCAAGTCCTGCCCAGGGAGCGGAGTATAGAAGGTTGACACTTGTCCATTGTTTTGTTCCCGTATAAGCCGGGTTGATGGTCATCGGGTTAAAAATATACTGATTTGACATGTAGTTTTGCTGTGCAGACAGGCTGCCTCCCAGAAGCAAAATGATCAGTAATGTGTATGTGTTTTTCATAATAAGCGTTTTTTAAGTAAGCAAACAGCACGCAGGTATTGCCGGACATGAACTCCTTGTCAGGGTTTTGAATGCGTTCAAAATCGTCTGATACCTGTATGCTATTTGCATTTTTTTATTCATTCTGTTTTGCTTGTTTATTGTTGTTCTTGTCAAAAAACCTAATCAAGAATTGTTATATAACCGTTCAGGGTCTTGTATTCATCACACATTTTTACTTTAAGCACGTAGAAGTATGTTCCTTCACTTAAATTGCTGCCATCCCATAAATTGTCATAGGATTTTTTGCTGTAAACCTCGTTACCCCAACGGTTGAGAACGACCAATTCGTTGTCAGGATACAGATCCAGATTGGAAATCACGAAGAAATCGTTGATACCGTCCCTGTTTGGTGTAAAAACATTGTTTACCGTGAGTTCTTCTCCTGTGATATCCGATTCGATGATGAAATCTTTCGTAACTTCACAAGCATTCATGTCGCTTACAGTTACAGTATGCGTTCCGGCGTTTAGATTCGTCACCAGACCTGTGCTTTCACCATTGGACCATTTGTATTCAAACTCACCAAAACCACCATAGGCCTCAATTTCAACAGTTCCATTATTATTACCATTGCAATCGGCATTGGTGGTTGAAACCAGATCAACGATTATCTCATCCCTGCTTTCTATTGATATCTCAGTAACAGCAGGGCACTCATTTGCATCCTGAATATGAATCGTATAATCGCCTGCAGAAAGACTGTCAATCTGATTTGAGTAATACGTATCTTCTCCATTGACAGTATAAACGTAAGGTGCAACACCACCCTCTGTATTTATCTGTACAGCAGCGTCGCTAAGTCCGTAACATTTGTTTCCTGAAATGAGTTCTGCACTTGCGTTGAGTGTGTTCAGGCTTTCAACCGGAATCTCAATGATTTCAGAGAGACAATTGTTACCATCAGTAGCCATAAGCATTAGATTTGGGTTGTTTTCCAGATCCTCAAATCTGTTTGACTGAGTCCAGGTTTCTCCGGCATCAATCGAATACTCATAGTTTCCGTTTCCTCCGCTTGCTGTCAGTTCTACTCCAACAACTCCGGCTTCACAGTAAGGTGTATGGCTCAATGTCATTGCTTCAGGTGTTCCGATTGTTGCATTGGCCATTTCAGAACAGCCATTGGCATCGCTGACACTTACCACATAATCTCCTGCGCTAAGGTTTTCGAAATTGAATGCAGAAGAAGCAGTGTATTCCTGTCCGCTGCTTTGGTTGGAGAGATTTACGTAATAATCTCCCGTACCACCATTTACCGAAACTTCAATCGCTCCGTCAGTGGCTCCATAGCAGGAAACAGCATCTGATGCATCAACACCAAGTGACAATGCCTCCGGATTTTCAATGATGATATCTGTTAAGCTGAGTGAACACATGTTTTCATCTTCAATCAGTATTGTGTAAGTGCCGGCCTCAAGGTTGTCAAAGCTGTTGGATGTCTGAGCCGGACCGTCATTTAATGAATATGTAAGTTGTCCGGTGCCTCCCGTGGCTGATACCTCAATGGAACCGTCATTGCCGTCAAAACATGAAACTTGTGAGGATACGGTCAGCTCTGCTTCAATGGGTGAAGGATTGCTTATGATGATTTCATCCGTCAGGAAAGTACATCCGTTGTCATCTTCAACCAAAACAGTGTATGTTCCGGCAGATAAACCGCTAAACGTGTTTGAAGCTTGTGGGGAAGCCCCATTCAGAGAATAAGTGACATCTCCGAATGCGCCTTCCACGGACACTGTAATCTCTGCATCGCCCGCATCAGTACAACTTACCTGGGAAGATGCTTCTACAGTAACATCCATCAGTGAAACATGAACAAGTTGCTCACAGTTTGATACGTTCCCGTTCACATCCGTTACAGTCCAGCTTACGGTTGTTGTGCCGGCAGGAAATACTTCCGGTGCATTATTCGAGATTTCATCGATACCACAATTGTCATAAACCTCAGGATCTACAAGCTCAATTATGTTTGTACAAGCATTGATATCCTCAGGACAGGTGATACTCGGAAGTTCAATATCCGTTACCGTGACAATCTGCTCACAGCTTGCGATGTTTCCGCTGCTGTCGGTTACTGTCCAGGTTACTGTCGTGTTTCCGATCGGGAAAGTAGCCGGTGCATCATTTGTCACAGATGTTACCGTACAATTGTCATCAACCACAGGTGTACCAAGTACAACACCGCTGGCAGTACATTCGTCAGGATCGGTATTGACTGCTACCGGGGCTGGACAGGTAATGGTTGGAAGTTCAATATCCGTTACCGTGACTATTTGTTCACAGCTTGCGGTGTTTCCGCTGCTGTCGGTTACTGTCCAGGTTACTGTCGTGTTTCCGATTGGGAAAGTAGCCGGTGCATCGTTTGTCACAGATGTTACTGTACAATTGTCATCAACCTCAGGTGTACCAAGCACAACATCGCTGGCAGTACATTCGTCAGGATCGGTATTGACTGCGACCGGGGCAGGACAGGTGATTGTCGGAGGTTGATTGTCATTAACGCTTACCAGTTGCTCACAAGTTGCAGAGTTGCCGGAGTGATCGGTAACAGTCCATGTGATTGTTGTGGTTCCGATGGGATATGGATCGGATAAATCCAGCATATCGCTGCGAACACCATCAAGACTTGCCACACCGCAATTATCATTTGTTGTTGGAGGCGTAATGTTTACTCCGGTAGCCTCACAATTACCGGCATCATTATTAATGACAATATCATCTGCGCAGCTAATGGTTGGATCAACAGTATCCTGAACAACTACAGTGATATTGGCATTATCACAATTTGCAGGGTTTATTACCTCGCAAATCTGGTATGATAGAGAATAAGAGCCTACCGCAAGTCCTGCGGGAATATTCAGATCCCCGTTTGCTGAAAT
>JBNJGS010000096.1:0-6379 GCA_051747965.1 Bacteroidota bacterium | reverse complement strand
GCCACATTTTCCCTGGATGACAATTTTGCGGTTGATTTGAACATTCAGACCTTTTTCAGCGATATCCCCGACGATGAAGGCGGGAAAGGGACTTATGCGTTTTTGAGAGGGAAGTGGAGTTTTTGAGGCTTTGGTTTGTGATGGATTTGATCAATTGACAGTTAGGTATCCCTCGGCATCAGATTATCAGACTCTGTGGCAGTGGGGGACATCTTTTTGTGGTTTTTCCGAATATCAGGATATATGTATGTGGTTAGTCTCCAATCTTAAGCTCGGTGGCTCACGGCAAAAATCATTTTATTTTGTATATTTGTTCTCTTAGGAAGGGGATTATGATGAGATCGAGGCTTATAGCAGTAACATTTCTTCTTGTATTACCATTGGCGATATTTCCCAATGAAAGTCTTTTCCGTGAGTTCAAAGAAGCAGAAGATTCACAGGAAAAAGCCTGGATTCTCAATCGCATAGCAGATTATTATCTTGATATTAATCTGGACAGTGCCCGGTATTATGCTGACAGTGCTTTGCAAATTGGTGAAGCTGAGCATGATTTCAGGGCGGTCTCTGATGCATGGGTGAATTTGGGCAATGTGTATTACTTTCAGGGGGAGCTGGATTCTGCCCTGCTCCGGTATCAGAATTCTTTTTTTGCCATTCGCAAAACCGGAAATCTGGATGAAATTGCTGCAGCTCATAACAGGCTTGGCCTGATGCATGAGGCAAAAGGAGAATTTGCAAGTGCCACAGATTACTATTACAAGGCCCTGCGCTATTTTGAGCGCAGCAACAACAAAACAGGCATGGCTGAAGTAGCCAACAATCTGGGAATTATCCACAATCATTTCGGGCAACTTGAAGTTGCACTGGATTATTACAAAAAGGCCCTGGAACTCTTTCGAGATACCGGGGAGCGTGGTGGAGAAGCTCAGACCATCAACAACATTGCAACTCTCTACACAGAACAAAACATGCCTGATACTGCCCTGCAGTATTTGTATCAGGCTGTGGATATTTTTACGGATATGCGACGACCAAGCGATTTGGCAACAGCATACATCAACATTGGAAATCATTATTACGAAAAATCCCAGCCGGATTCTGCAAAGCATTATCTGGAGTTGGCAAAAACCAATTACAGCAAGCAGGGCAATAAGCGTGGACTGAGTTCGGTGTATTATTATATGGCGCTCCTGCAGCAGGATCTTGGTCAAATTGAACAAGCCATCCAGTCTGCGAAAAAGTCCGCAGAATTGCGGCGTGAAGTCGGAAACATAAGTGCAGTGGCTGATGCCATCGGCATACTTGCCAATCTTTACGCTCAGCAAGACCGATATAAGAAAGCATACAGCACAATCCTGGAAAAACAGGAAATTGAAGACTCTATCGCAAAAATGGAAATGCAGCTCAAATTCTCAGAGCTTCAACTCAAATACGAAACTGCCAAAAAAGACAAGGCAATCCTCATACTAAAGAAGCAGGCTCAGGCCAGACGCAATTTCAACACGCTGCTTATTATTGGCATTTCAGCTTTGATTATTATATCCCTGCTTTTGTTTTATTTTTTCCGCACCAAATCCCGTCTGCTGAAAAGTAACCGCAAGTATTACGAACAACAGAAAAAACTACACAATCTGGATTTGCAGCGGCAGGAAGCCGAAACACGGCTTTTGGCAGAAGAGATGAAACGCAAAGAGGAAAACATGACCCTGGAAAAGGAAAAATTCGAAGCCGAACTCGAGCACAAAAGCCGTGAACTGCTAACTTCTGCCATGCACATTGTCAATAAAAACAAAATACTGGCCTCTATACGGGATACACTGGATGATATCTCTTTCAATGCAGAACCGGCTTTCCGGCAAAAAGCACGCAGGCTTTGCGCTGATATTGACAGAAACATTCATGTGGACAGCGACTGGGAACAATTTAAAATGCATTTTGACCAGGTCAATACGGGCTTTTTTGAAAAACTGGAATCCAACTTCCCCCAGCTGTCCAAATCCGACATGAAAGTCTGTGCATACCTTAAAATAAATCTGTCAACCAAAGAAATAGCGCAAATCATGAACGTTTCCCCTGCAGCGGTACATAAACGTTTTTACCGCCTTCGCAAGAAAATGGAGATGGAGCCAAACACCAACCTGACAAAATTTTTCATGGCATATTGATCAAAAACCTTCATTTATTATTTCTGTCCATACTTTGTCCTGATTTTAAAAAAGGGGTCATTGCACTTTTTTCGTACATTCGTTGTAAAAATCTCAAGCTATGAACCAATTTTATTTACTGCTACTGTTGCTATTGTTAATTGCCGTGCATCCAGACCGTGTCAGCAGTCAGGACCTCCGGGAAACCACAGAAATGCAGGTTGAAACTTTTGATGCAGATGTGTTGGTACACGGCACAAGTGCTCCTGAAAGCGTGTGGTTTGCTCCTGACTACAACACACCCATTTCACATGAGTCAACAGGCGGTTGTCCCGGCGGCAGAATCGGCTATTCCGGAAGCTGGAACAATTACTGGGGAAATTTTGTACGGCTGCCTTCCCAGGATTTCACCGGCAGCGACACCATCAGTTTGTTTTTTGACGTATCACATTCCTACGCATCATCCCAAACCGACAACTGGTGCCGCTTTTATATTCATGATGGTAATGGCTATCATCATACAGTTACATCCATTCTGATAGATGGTACCGATGTCACCTACGATTCGGGTATTAACGGCAAAGGCTTTCAGTTCACAGAAGAACGAAACTGTGCCTCAGTTGAAGTAAAATTTGACCTTAGCACAATAGGAAACAACTCCAATATACTGGTTTACATGGAAGCCTACTGTAATTATAACAACTCCACGGCATATTCAGTATGGTTCGACAACATCAGCCTTACAGCTTCGGGCAGTGCTCCCACTCCACCGGAGCCTGATCTGGGTGCCGATCAGAACTTATGCTATTACGATACACCCTTTACCCTTGATGCCGGAAGTTATGAATCATACATGTGGAGTACAGGTGCAACCACCCAAAGCATAGAGGTCAGCAGCCCGGGAACCTATTCGGTTACGGTTACCAATGCAAGCGGGCTTACAGGCACTGACGAGCTTGATGTCACTGTTGTTCCCGAACCCCAGGCACCTTCTTCACTCATTGCTTCTACTGACAATGTCTGCTCAGGGGGCTCTCAGACTGTTAATCTGTCAGCCATTGGTGGCTCAGGGAACAACCTGCAATGGTTTACATCTGCCTGCGGTGGTACAGCCATTGGCAGCGGCACAACTCTGGATATTGCACAGCCGGCCGCCACAACCAGCTATTATGCGCGTTGGGAAAACACTTGCGGTGTATCTGCATGTGAAACAATCAGCATCACCGTGTCCGATCCCCCGGAGGCGCCGGTTTCCGCTGCAGTTTCCCAGGAAGAGGTCTGCGAGGGAGGCAGCGAAAACATCAGCCTTTCAGTCACCGGCGGCTCGGGAAACAGTCTTGAATGGTACACCAACAGTTGTGGTAGCACGGGTATAGGAAATGGCAATCCCCTTAGCATCATGCAGCCACAATCCAACACCACATATTATGCACGATGGGAAAATGCCTGTGGTGTTACAGCCTGTGTTTCCGTGCCCGTGGATGTTCTGCCGTCTGCCGATGCAGGCATTGATCCGGCAGGGCCTTTTTGTGATAATGACAATTCCGTTGTATTATCTGCTGCCGAAGCAGGCGGAACATGGTCGGGAAACGGCATTACCGATCCCATATCCGGTGAATTTGATCCCTTGTCAGCAGGTCCGGGAAATCATGACATCTCATACAGCATTAGCGGCACATGCGGCGACAACGATCAGATAACAATCACTGTTGATACCTACACAGAGGCCTCAATCCAGCCGGCAGGACCTTTCTGTGAAGCAGATCCAGCCACAAGCCTTAGCGCAACCAACCCCGGTGGTATGTGGAGCGGAAACGGAATTACAGATTCCAATTCAGGCAGTTTTGATCCCTCAACGGCCGGGCCCGGAAGTCATCTCATTACATATAGTTTCAACGATGCCTGCGGTGATTCAGATCAGATTATCATTGATGTGGATGCACTCACAAATCCTGTCATTGATGCTGCTGGTCCGTTTTGCGAAACAGATCCGGCACTTACCCTAAGCGCAGATGAAACAGGAGGCAACTGGAGCGGGCCGGGCATTATCAATCCTGCGACCGGCTTATTTGATCCCTCGGCAGCAGGTACCGGAACCCATACAATAACATATGATGGTGGGAGCAGTTGTGGTGGCTCAGACCAGCTTGATATTGAAGTGCTGGAAATCAGCCTGCCGGAAATCCTGAGTACCGATACTGTACATTGTGAATATGATGATCCGGTAACACTTGAGGCAAACGAAACCGGAGGCATGTGGTCAGGGGCAGGAGTTCCGGAAGGATCCAACGTTTTTGATCCTGAGATGGCAGGTGCAGGAGAACACAGCATCACATACACACTTACGCAGAATTGTGGTGGCAGCGACAGCATTACTATGGTGGTTGAATCACACATTCAGGCCAGAATTCTCACTGACAGCATGCATTGTGTGCCATCCGATTCCATCCCTTTGCAGGCAACTGAAAGTGGTGGCTCCTGGTATTTTAACGGGGCACAGGTGCTTTCAGGAAGCCTGTATGCATCAGCCACTGATGCCGGTGAACACGAGCTGATTTATACGACAGCAGGGAATTGCAATGACAGCGATACTGTCACTCTCCACTTAATTCCCTTTGCCGATGCGGACATTCTCACTGATGGTCCGTTTTATGAAAACGAAGATGCTCTTCAGTTGCATGCCAATGAAACAAATGGAGAATGGGAAGGTAACGGAACAGATGATCATGGCATCTTTCATCCTGCAGAAGCCGGGACAGGCCGGCATCAGGTAATTTATACCATCCCGGGAAAATGTGGTGACAGTGATACGGTGCTGATTGAAGTAAAATCTGCTGCTGATGCTGAAATTGTCATCGCCACGGTGCTCACACCCAACGGTGACGGGTACAATGACACCTGGAAAATAGAAGGTGTTAACGCCTTTGAAAAACTTGACATACAGGTATTCAACCGATGGGGCGATGCAGTATTCACTTTCACCGGTGAGGGAGAAACATATACAGATCCCGCAAATCAGTGGGATGGTAGCTATGAGGGAAAGGCACAGCCTTTTGGAAATTACATTTTCGTTATTTCAGCAGACAATCAAACATTTAAGGGAAGCTTATCACTGGTACGTTGACAGTTATTTACGTCCCGTGAGTCAATTTTTTCTCCAATACCATAATAATTTCCTTTCCGCGAAGAAAAATTGCGGATGTCTGACCAGGCACACAACAGCAATTCATGCCCTTTGGGTCTGATTTTGTGCGACTTAGGTCACTTTTTCAAATCTTAAAATTCTTTTAAATGTCCTATGTTTGTCTTAAAGGACTTAGTCAGTTATGCCTTATTTTGTGCTTGAAGATAGATGGGAGATTTGTATCATTATGAAAAAAACAGTTTTACTCACGCTTGTAATTGGGCTGATAGCTTTCACTGGCTTTTCTCAAAACGCAGAAAACGCCAAATCCGCCTTACGCATCAACCACAATGAAGATGGAGTGGCGCGGGGTGAACGTGAATATACGCAGAGTAACTCCTTCGCACAAAACAAAATACAGGCTGATTTTTCGAAGTCTTATGAAAAAGATGCCGTTTATGCAGACCGTAAACCGGAAGACGAACTGGTAGAACGCAGGGATAGAACTTCTAAACATTTTATAAACCCCGATGGAAGCGTTGAAGCTTTTCTTTCTACCGGCTCTATAAACTACGAAGAAAATGGCAAATGGCACACCATTGAGAGGGCTATTATCCCGAATAATACAGGAAAATACACAGAATTTGAATTTACCAACACCAAAAATGCATTCAAATCATTTTATGGAAACACCCCTGTAAACGGAATTAAGACAATTGTTGAAAATCATGAAATTACTGAATGGCAAAACAAAAAAATTGAATTTTATGATGCTGAGATGAACCTAATCAGTTCAATTCAATCAGAAAATTCAGAAATCAGTATTAATCATGCAAAAGCAAGCTATGCCAATGTATTTCCGCATACCGAAGCTCAAATTACCCAATTGCATGATGGCAGAAAAATTGATTATGAAATTACTTCGCAGGAATTTGTTAATTTAATTCCTGAAAATGCCGTTTATCTCGCTATTAGTGAGGACATAACCTTACCCGACGGTTGGACAGCGAAATATTATGTTGACAAGCTAAGCGAAGATCAAAAAGAAAGTAAGCAGCGAATCAGTATTTTTAATAACAGAAAAGAAGAAATCCTTCAATACCAACCACCC
>JBNJGS010000095.1:0-6820 GCA_051747965.1 Bacteroidota bacterium | reverse complement strand
AAAACCGGGCATCAACGCTGATACCGGGTGCCACGCCGCTCCCCGCGCCAGGGCGAAGCCGGAAAGCCTGCCGCTGGTGATGCCCGGGTAATGCAGGCAAAGCAGAGCGACAAGCGAAGCTCCTGCTTTGCCTTGCATTTACCGGCAGAGCCAAGGCAGCTTGCAGGCGCAGACCGCTCGGGCGCCCACATCATTTTCACCATCTTAAAACTTATAGGAAAATCCTACACCAAAAACCTCTTTAAACTGTACAGCCGGTCTTTTGTCCACGCTACCATCCTCGTTTTCAAAGGCTATCATTATGTCATCGTCATAAATGAGGGTGGTGGTTAGGTTCGCACTCAGATAATCATTGATTTTCATAGATATAAGCACATCCCAGTTGACATCAATGTTTTGGGGATTGTTCAGGTAATTGGAGAAGAGGTCAAGCTTGGTCTGGAAGTTTACGTTTTCCATGATGTCGTATTTGAACATCATTTTTACGTAGCCCCCAAATTCCGGGCGCAACTGTTTGCCGGGATCAACACCATAGGCGCCCAGAGCTGCAAGGCTGTCATCAGCAACAACCGTTAGTTTGCCGGATAGTGGTGACAGGTAAAGCGAGAACATATCCGATGGTTTATAATCCATACCTATGGATACGTTCAGATAAGCCGGAGCCATAAAATTTGAGATGTACAGTTCATCTCCGGGACTGTCGTAACCACGGTCAAACTGTGTTTGAAAACCAACCAGCCCGGTATAGTACCACTCGCCAAAAGCAGACTGTCCGGCTTTGGATGCAAAATTAATCTTATCATCGCTTTTGATCACCGGGTCTTCACCCTGTTTAATAAGCCCGTAAGCCAAATCCAGGGTATTTTCCCAGGTGAATTTGTTTTTCTTATAATCCGCAAAAGCGCTGAACAGTCCATTGCCACTGACAGAGCTTTCTCCCCCGGCAGCCCAGTTGGTCAGACTTACCTGAGAAGCATTGATTGATACCACACCACCGGTTTTCCAGCCGGCAAGTGAATCGGGGACAGCATCTTGTGTAAAGACAGATGCGGAAAAAAGAATTGCTGAAATAAAAAGGATTGTTTTTTTCATCTTTTCAAGTTTATTTATGAACCAATAATTCGTATACCTGTTTACTCTGTAAGTTACAAATATTTACAGATATGAAAAAGAATATAGGCAAAACAGATAAAATTATTCGTATTATCATCGGTTTGCTGATAGGCGGAGCGGGTTTATATTTCCAATCCTGGTGGGGCCTTATCGGACTGATACCACTGATAACAGCTCTAACCGGCCGTTGTGGATTGTACGTTCCTTTCGGGATATCCACCTGCCGCCGCAAAAAAGCAGACTGATTTACTGATTCTGAACGTGTACATCAATTTGCGGGAAGGGTATATTAATGCCTTTCGCGTTAAACTGGTTGTACACATCTTCGTTCATTTTAAATTTCAGCGGCCAGAGATCACCGGCCTTTACCCATGCCCTGACAGTGATGTTCACCGAGTTGTCGGCAAGTTCTGACACCACAATTTGCGGTTCGGGCTCACTCATTACGCGCTCATCAGCCTCAAGCAGATTCCGGATAATCTCACGTGCATCTTCCACCTTATCGCCATAACCAATGCCAAATGTCCAGTCAACACGACGATTCTTTTGGACAGAGAAATTGGTGAGCGAGTCGTTAAAAATTTTACCATTGGGAATGATGATGGTTACGTTGTCCGGAGTCAGCAATATGGTATTGATGATATGGATTTCATGCACCGTTCCCATATAGCCCTGGGCTTCAACAAAATCGCCCACCTTGTAAGGTTTAAACACGAGAACCATCACACCTCCGGCAAAATTCTGCAGTGTGCCGGAAAGCGCCATACCAATAGCCAGGCCAATGGCACCAAGCAGGGCAATAAAGGATGTCATATGGACACCAATCATGCCCATAACCGAAATAAAGAGTAGAATTTTCAGCACGATATTTACCAGCGACCGGATGAATGGCTGCAGGGATGCATCGGTGCTGCGTTTTTCCATGGACTTCCGCACAAAGCGATTGATCATTCGGATAATCCATAATCCAAGTAAAAGTACCAGTATGGCACCGGCAAGTTTAGGTGCATACAGTACGGCAAGTTCTTTCAATGTTTCAAGATGTTTTTCCATGTTTTGTATGGTTTTATGCCATCAGACCGTCCAGAATTTCTTCCGGACTAACATTACCAAAATAATCTGAGGCTTCATTCATTGTTAAAAAGGTTTTCAAATGCTGTGTCTGGTGTTTCTGTCCGATAAGCTGCTGCTCAAACTCCCGGACTGGTTTTGAAGCAAAGAAATCGCCAAAGATTTTTGCTTTTTTAATGATGCCCCCGTGCACATCCAGGTGAAATTCGATGTATCCGGCTGAGGTTTTTATACCCTTGTTGAAGTTGTATTCAGGAGAGCTGCCATAGTTCCAACCCCATGTACTGTACTTTTCATCAGCAAGTTTTTGGACAGCGATCTGTTCTTCTTCCCTAAGCCGGTATTCCTGTGCCGCAGGGTACAGGCCTGTAATGTATTTCACGAGCTTTTCCTCGAAGGCTTCCATGCTGATTTTTTCGGGCAGGTAATCAATCAGGTTTGTCACCCTGGCACGGGTTGATTTAACTGCCTTATCCCTGAACTTAAGCGGATTGACCTTAAGCGCATCTGCCAGAATCCTCATGTGAGAATCAAACAGTATGGTGCCATGCTGCAGCAGCTTATTTTTATACACCATTTTGGCGTTTCCCGAAAACTTTTTCCCATCCACGATAAGGTCATTTCTGCCTTTGAGCTCAGCAGGTACGCCCATGTCGTTAAGCAAATCTACAACAGGGCGGGTAAATTTCTTAAAATCGGCAAAATCCTCGCCCTCATATGGCATGTGGAATGAAAAATTCAGGTTGCCTTCATCATGATAAACGGCTCCACCACCGGAAAGCCGCCGGACTACCTTAATGCCGTTTTTTTCAACATATTCCCGGTTTATCTCGGCCAGGGTATTTTGAAATTTACCCACAATGATGGCCGGTTTGTTAATGTACAATAAAAAAACGTCCTGCTTTTTGTTTTTAAGCAGGAATTCTTCTGCTGCAATATTAAAATACGCATCCCGTGAAGGTGATTTTATGACAAGCATGTGTTATTTATTTTTCTTTTTGATGTCATTAGTAACACGATATCGTTCAAATTGTTTTTCAATCTCAGAGATTATCCTGTATTCAGAAGCGTTGAGAAGAAATTTATCGGAAAAATCGCAAAATGCCATAAAATCTTTTGCCTGTCCCTCATTCAAGCCGGTGATGCGCATAACCATCTGAACATTGTACCGGGGTTCAATTTTCGCCTGCAAGGCATCCCGTCTTTTGAGTTCCCGAAGTTTACGCATTTCCTTGCCTTCCTTTGAAAATGCATTATACAGAGCTGATATTGGGGATGCCACCAAACCAAAATTGTCTGTCCGACGGGAATAATAAGACAACTGATCCTGATTGATAACCGGAAGATTTGCACGAGCCCTCATTTCAGGAGAATCGCTGAAATCCAGTTTTTTTATTTCATACCGAAGTTGCTCGTACTTTGTCAACCCGTAGATGCTGACTTCCGGTAAATCAAAAGTATCTCTCTGCATATAAAATGTATCCCTTATCATTTGTGCCGAGGTATCCGGTACAGGCAGATAAGCAGTTAAATATCCCATGCTCGATAAAAGAAGAGTATCGCCGGGAAAGGCATAATACCTGAAATATCCATCCTCGTTGGTAATTGTTCCTTTATAGGTATCAGGATTATAAACATTTACAAGAGAAAGAACAGAATTATTGTGTGCATCAACCACATGGCCTGAAATTACAATAAAATCCGGTGTAAGGATATCCTGGGCACGCAGTTGCGACGCACTCATCAAAACAATTACTATGATAAAAATCCTGTAGTATTTCACAATTTGTAAAGTTACACGCTTTCTGCAATTAGTATATAACTGTGTAAGAAAAAATTTATTTTCATATATTTGTTAAAAATCCATTGAGCATGAAAAAAATAATTATCCTGAGCCTGATTTTCATTTCACTGAGCGCACAACTCTCTGCACAGCGTTTTTTATCACGGAGTTTCGAATCCATACAAACAGACACTACCATAGTATATGGAAATGCTGATTACTGGGATGACGGAAATTTGGGCTGGGGTGTATATGAACCCGAGGACATCAGCCTGGATTTGTATCAGCCGGCCAGCGATACCATGGAAAAACGACCACTGGTGATAGCGCTTTTTGGCGGAGCTTTTCTGAAAGGCTCACCGGACCGCCCCGACATTGTTGCCTGGTGCGACAGCCTTGCCCATTACGGCTATGTTGCCGCGGCCATTGATTACCGCACCGGATTTAACCCCGCCGGCAGTGGTGGCACAGATGGCCCTGATGTGGGGCTGAAACGGGCAGCCTGGCGTGCCATTCAGGATGGTCGTGCCGCTGTGAGATTTTTTAAGGAAATGCATGATGTATATAATATAGATACAACACAAATCTTCTTGCTGGGTAATTCTGCCGGAGCCATTACCGCGCTTCATGTGGGTTATATGAACCCTGATGACTGGCTTCCTGAAGCCGGAGAATACCTGAGCGGGACATCTCCCAACAACTATGATCTGGGCTGCCTGGACTGCAGCACCAGCCTTGACGGACACCATGACCACTCCGTGGAAGTCGCCGGCATCATCAGCCTCTGGGGCGCCACCCTTGACCTGGCCTATTTTGAAGAAACCGAAGATATACCGGTAATGCTTGTGCATGGAACAGATGATGGTATTGTCCCTTATGGCACAGGCTCCCCTTTTAACATGGGCACCGAATGGCAGGTTACCTTTGACACGCATGGCTCCCTCCCTATCCACCAGCGCCTTGACAGCCTGGGAAAAACCCACGAATTTTATCCCTACGATGGCGAAGGACACAGCCTGTACAGTTGTGGCAACTTTAACCTGGAAAATTTCGAAAAAGACTCTTTCCCCTGCGAACACTGGCCAACTGTATTTTACGACGGGATAGATTTCCTGGCAGATTACAATGTGTACACAGATGATCCGGTAAGGATTCAAACCAACCAACAGGCCTGCTTTCGCCTGTACCCCAATCCTGCAAAAGAGTCCCTTACGGTCAGTCTGGAAAGCGAATCCCCCGGCACATACCAGATAAGCCTATACAATGTCACAGGAAAAATGGTAAAAACCATCAGCACAAACCGGCAGAAAACAAAAATGCAAGTCAGTGGTTTGTCAAAAGGACTCTACCTGATAACAATCCGTCAGGGACAGATGCAAAAAAGTAAAAAACTAATAATTGAATAGCGCATGAAGAATTTTTTCACCATTGAACTGATTGATACGGCTGGTTTTAGTTTGAATATTGGGCAAGCTCTGCTGAGTGTTATTCTAATCCTCATATGGGTGGTTTTGATTATTTTTAGTCGCATGCTGTTGAATAAAAGTAAAGTCACAGAGCAGCTCGGAAAAAAACAGGTCAAAGCCACTAAGCGCTTTTTATACGTCATTATTAGCTTTTTTCTGGTCTGGGCCATACTGGAAACCCTGGATATTCATATAGACAATATTCTGCGTGCCAAACTATTTGCCACCAAAAAGGTGGACATTATGATTTATCATTTGATAATACTTTATGTTATCCTTGCCGGCACACGATTCCTGATTGCCATGCTCGAATCGTTTTTCAGCAACATTGTCCAGAAAAACAAGCTGGACAGAGGCAGAAGTCGTTCGATATTTCAGATAATCAAGTACCTTGTATATGTCATCGCCCTCACTGTTTTCATTGAATCACTGGGCTTCAGGATAACCATTGTTATTGCATCCATATCAGCACTTCTGGTAGGTATTGGCCTGGGGATTCAGCATTTCTTCAATGATATCGTGTCCGGTATCATCATTCTGTTTGACCGCTCCATCAAAATTGACGATGTGGTGGAAATTGAAAGTGAAGTCATTGGACGTGTGGTTAAAATTAATCTGAGAACCTCCTTGATCAATACCAGGGACAATGTCATTATGATTGTGCCCAATTCCATGTTTACCACCGAACGAATCATCAACTGGAGCCACAACACAAAAAAATCCCGCTTTGAAGTATCCGTGGGTGTAGCATACGGCAGCGATGTCAGACTGGTGGAAAAAATTCTTGTAAACGTTGCTAAAGCCCATCCAAATGTCTCGGATAAACCTGCCCCTTTTGTCATGTTTAAGGATTTTGGTAATTCATCCCTGGATTTTGTACTCAAATTCTGGTCAGACAAACCTTTTTATATCGAACCAATCAAAAGTGACCTGCGCTTTGAGATAGACAAACAATTCCGCGAAAACAATGTGACCATCCCATTTCCCCAGCAGGATGTTTACATCAAACAAATGCCGAACCAATGAAAGAAATAACAAAAAAGAAATGGAAATTCATTCTCACACGTGGCCTGCTAATGATAGGACTGGGTTTACTCGTGTTTTTCCATTTATTTCAGTGGTACACCAGCGAACTCAACTTCATTTCTTACATACAATCACTCGACAAGCAGGAATTATACCTGGAAAGCGCCAGCATGCTTTTATCAGGCTTATTTCTGGGGTGGTTTATCTGGAGGCAACAAAAAAAACTTCGGAATTTTAAAAATTAAGCATAAAAATTTTATGGATTATGGCACAACCCGCCGAAAAAAAGGCGGGTCGGCCTGCAGCCTGTAGTTGTGCACTGCTCTGCCGCTGCTGACATGGCCGGGCAGGAGTTCCGCTC
>JBNJGS010000094.1:0-7009 GCA_051747965.1 Bacteroidota bacterium | reverse complement strand
ATGGATAATGCTTGTTGCAGGAATCATGTCAGCATGTAATCCTGAAGAAAGCAAAGACAACAAACAGGATAAACAGGAAACGAAGCCTGTAAAAATCACTGAATTAAGGGTAGACAGTATAGAGAGACAATTGTCATATACCGCCAATCTCGATCCATGGGAAGTGGTAAACTATGCCCCTGCCACTCCGGGGAGAATCAAAAAAATATACGTAGATGAGGGTGATCGGATTTCCAAAGGACAGAAACTGGTACAAATGGATCAGACTGAACTGACACAGGCATTAATCAATCTGGATAATGCACGGAGGAATTTTCAGCGCATGGATACCCTGAATGATTTGAACAGTATTTCAAAACAACAATACGACCAGGCAAAGACACAATACGAGCTTGCTCAGGCCAACATTGAATTTCTACAGGAAAACATATCCCTTGATGCGCCTTTCAGCGGGCTTGTTACCGCCAAATATTTTGAAGACGGAGAAATGTATTCGGGCTCACCCACCACACCTGGAGGTAAATCAGCAGTGGTAACCCTTATGCAAATATCCCCCATAAAAGTTATGGTTAGCCTTTCTGAACGACATTTTCCCTATCTTAAAGAGGGGATGAAAACCACCATTAAGTCTGATATATACAGAAAGCGTGAATTTACCGGAAAAATCAGCAGGATACATCCTACCATAGACCCCGCAACAAGAACTTTTCAGGCCGAAATAAAAATAAACAATGAAGAAGAAAGCTTGCGGCCGGGAATGTTTGTCACCGTAAACATCAACATCAAAAGTGAAACAAGCATGCTTGCCCCTGCCATTGCTGTAGTCAAACAGGAAGGCACAAATAACCGTCATGTTTTTGTAGCTGAAAATGGCAAAGCAAGAAGAATTGAGGTGAAACTTGGGGACCGGTTCAATGATCAGCTCGAAATTCTATCTGATGAGCTCAAGGAAGGAATGAAACTAATCATTGCCGGTCAGGCCAACCTAAAACACGGCGACGAAATCAAGGTACAAAACAACAATTAATAATCCCGCAAGTAACGCATAAAATTGTAAAACATGAGTATTTTCAGCAACGCAGTAAAAAAACCCGTTACCACAATCATGGTATTTGTAGCCATCATTGTAATGGGGATTTATTCTGCTTATAAATTGCCCGTTGACCTGTATCCGGAAATTGAAATACCGGCAATCACTGTATTTACTACATATCCCGGGGCAAGTGCAAAGGATATTGAGACCAATATAAGCGAACCCATAGAAGATGCGCTCAACACCGTGGACGACCTCAAGGAAATCAGTTCTGTTTCCAGAGATAACCTGTCCATTGTGGTATTGGAGTTTGAGTATGAATCGGATCTCAGCGAAGCTGCCAACAACATCCGCGACGGACTTGCCTTTGTCGAGGACGAGTTGCCTGAAGCAGCAGAAGACCCTCAGATATTCAAGTTCAATTCCAGCATGATGCCGATTCAGATGTTTGCCATCACAGCAGATGAAAATTTTGAGGGACTTGAAAAATTACTGGAAGAGGTGCTTGTCAATCCTTTAAACCGCATTGACGGTGTCGGCTCCATCAACGTGGTGGCAACTCCCACGCGTGAAATTGCCGTAGAATTCAATCCCCGGAGACTGGAAGCATACAACATGACTGTTGAGCAAATCGGAAATATCCTGGCTGCAGAAAACATGAACATGCCTACCGGTAATATAGAAATGGGCAAAATGGATTATCCCTTGCGTGTGGAAGGAGAATTTGATTCCAGCGACTATATTGAAAATATTGTCATTGGAAACCTGCAGGGAAAGGAAATCTATTTGAAAGATGTTGCCACTGTCCGGGACTCTATACGGGAAATGACCATGGATGAAAAAATAAACGGACAGCAGGGTGTTCGTATGATGGTCATGAAGCAATCAGGAGCCAACACCGTAAACATTGCAAAGCAGATCAATCAAAAGATGAAAAGTCTGAAAAAAAATCTGCCTCCTGATGTTGAAATTCAAACAGTTTTCGATTCAAGTGAATTCATCCGTGACTCCATCAACAACCTGACCCAAACTTTAATGTATGCCATGCTCTTTGTGGTTATGGTCGTACTGTTTTTCCTTGGTCGATGGCGGGCTACATTTATTGTAGTCCTGACAATTCCGATTTCTTTGATCGTTTCTTTCATATACCTCAGACTAACAGGCAATTCCATCAACATCATTTCTCTTTCAGCCCTGGCCATTGCCATTGGTATGGTTGTGGATGATGCTATTGTGGTACTTGAAAACATCAGCAAGCACATCGAAAGAGGCAGTAGCCCGAGAGAGGCCGCAATTTATGCTACCAATGAAGTGTGGCTGGCTGTGGTTGTTACCACCCTTACCGTTGTGGCCGTATTCCTGCCCCTTACAATGGTAGGCGGAATGACCGGCATTATGTTTGCTCAGTTGGGCTGGATCGTTACCATTACCGTAACAACTTCTACAATCGCTGCCATCAGTCTTACACCTATGCTAAGTTCAAAACTGCTGAGACTGAAAAACAAAAGCAACAAAAAACCAGGCAAATACAGCTATGCAAACACAATCCGGCCCATGCTTGACAGACTTGACAACTGGTATGGCAGAAAACTGGAATGGAGTTTACAGCATAAACGCATCATCGTGTTCTCAGCCCTGGGAATATTTATAGGTTCCATTATGCTGGCACCTAAGCTGGGCACTGAATTTATGCCCCAAACCGATGAAGGTCGCTTTGACATTTCCGTTGAATTACAAGCAGGCACCCGTGTGGATGAATCTGTGAAAGTTGCTCGAAAGGTTGATAGTATCCTCTTTTCAGACTTCCCCGAAATTACACTGGTTTCAACTTCAGCAGGAGCTGATGATGAAGGCAGTTTTATGTCTATGTTCCAGTCAACAGGATCAAACATTATTAATTACAGGATAGGCCTGGTGGATTATGAAGAAAGAGAAAAAACTGTCTGGAGCATCATGGAGGAAGTCAGAAAAGAACTTGCTGATATTCCTGAAATCATGAAATACAATGTTACCACCGGTGGTGGTTTTGGCGGATTGGCTCAAAACAATGTCGACCTTGAAATCTATGGTTATGACCTTGAAACGTCTACCCGTCTGGCAAACCAACTGGCAGACAGTGTGCGAAACATTGAGGGGGCACGTGAAGTCAGGGTTAGCAGGGAAGATGAAAAGCCGGAACTGCAGGTTGACTTAGACAGAGATAAACTTGCTGCCAACGGACTGAATACAGCCACAGTATCAACAGCACTGTACAATCGTGTTGAAGGCATGACTGCTACTCATTACCGGGAAGCCGGGGAAGAGTATGATGTTGTCCTGAGGCTGAAAAAAGAATACAGAAACAGCATTTCTGATATTCGAAACATTGCCATTCAGACCCCCAGGGGAAACTTTGTTCGTCTGGGTGAGCTTGGTGATGTAATAGAATTCCATTCTCCACCAAATATCGAGAGAAAGCGGCGTGAACGTGTTGTTACGGTATCAGCCACTCCATACAAAATCAGTATGGGCGAACTGGCCGGACAAATGCAGAACATCATCAATGAGATGGAAACTCCTTCGGGTTTCATGATTGAAGTCGGAGGGGCCTACGAAGACCAGCAGGAAGGATTCCGGGATTTGGTTCTCTTATTGATCCTCAGCCTTGTACTGGTGTACATTGTGATGGCTTCACAGTTTGAATCTCTGAAAATGCCGTTTATCATCATGTTTTCCATCCCGTTTGCCTTCTCAGGGGTTATCCTGGCATTGTTGATCACCGGCAAGCCTCTGAGTATCATCGCAGCACTTGGAGCTGTGATGCTGGTTGGTATTGTGGTGAAAAATGCCATTGTGCTTGTAGATTATATTAACCTGATGAGGGACCGCGGACATCCCCTGGCTGAAGCAATTGTCCTTTCAGGACGTTCAAGATTGAGACCGGTTTTGATGACTGCAGTAACTACCATTCTTGGCATGTTGCCGCTGGCATTAAGCACAGGTGAAGGTTCTGAAATCTGGAGCCCGATGGGAATATCTGTAATCGGTGGACTCCTCGCTTCTACAATCATTACAATGCTTATTGTACCGGTTGTGTACATGCTGTTTACCAGAAGTGGTGAACGCAATAAGAAAAAGAAACTGAGAAAAAAATTCGGATTTCTTGATTGATGCAGCAACACTTTATTAATCTGAAAATGTAAACTATGAAATCAGTATTTATCACATACAATCAGGCGCATACGGAGAAGGTTGATTATGTACTTGATCATCTGGGTATCCGCGGCTATACCGAATGGAAACAGGTTTTTGGCAGGGGCAGTAAAGACGGTGCCCCACACATGGGGACACACACCTGGCCGGAACAAAACAACGCAATCTTAACGGTTGTGGAAGATGAAAAAGTGGATGAACTCCTTGAGGCAGTAAAAAAGATTGATAACATCAATGAAGAAGTGGGCATCAGGGCTTTTGTCTGGAATATTGAGAAAATGGTGTAATTGCCGTACTACGCATCAACAGCAGTTTGAGTTTGTGCTTTTTCATGGTTGAGACGCACGGCCGTGCGTCTCAACTATGAAAAAAGGCCGTGCCTCTCAGCTAAAAATAAATTACCGTACTACGCATCCCCGACTGCAGGTCGGAGGATGGGTATGTGAATTGTTCTGTCCCGTCAGGGAGAACATGTCGGCAAGCCCGGCCCAGGAACGTAGTCCGGGTGTAAACGCTATCGTACCCGATAATTTCTCATAATATCCAAAACTTTTAATCAGGTCTATTGTATATTTAGTAGTACGATTGAAAATTGCATTTTCATGGTAAACAAGCATGACATCAATGCAACAGAACGTTTATATTAACCTAAAAAATAAATCTGATGGATAAAGAAAAATTCAAAAAGGAAGCCAAAAAGAGCATCAATGAAGTTGCAGCCAAAATTGATAAGCTGGAAGCAGAGAAAGAAAAGGTCAAAGATAACTCCAGGGCTGAATATGAAGAAAAACTTGCCAGGCTAAAATCCAAACGGGATGAGCTTGAAGACAAATATGAGGAACTTGAAAATGCCTCTGATGAAAAATTCGATGAGATAAAAGATGCCTTTTCATCAGCAAAAGAATCATTCAATGAGGGATTTTCGAAGCTATCATCAATCTTTTAAAAGATTGTCATGAGGGAAAACCATGCATGCTAATTACACATGATAATGATGATGATGCGGACCACTGCATTACTCCAGGCTTATTGCAAAAATCCAGCATTCCATCAAAGAAAAAAATGACCTTGACGATTTGACTGACAGATCGATGAAAATTCTGTAAAATGACATTCACTATACCGGAGCATGAGGGTGTTGACTCAAAACCATAATGGCAGAAAATTTCTGAAAGCAATTCCGGCTTTCTCTGTTTTGCTGAATTCAGGTCACCTTCCGTCAACGGGATTTGAAACCTTCCCATCTTTTACGTATATTGCAGTATGGCTTAACGTTAAAATGTAAATATATGAAAATATGGTTTATTGCTTCGCTTATTATGATTTCCCTTATCGCTTGTAAGGATAAAACAGAAATCAGCTCAACAGATCCCATTGACTGGGAAGCCAGAACGGTGGATATGGAATCGGAGGACAGTTTAATTCATGGTACAACATATTTATCTGTCTATTCTCAGATTTACAGCCAGACAGAACACACAACCCATGATTTAACAGCTACAGTAAGCATGAAGAATACTAACATGCATGACACTGTTTTCGTCAAAATGGCTGAGTATTTTAACACAGAAGGCCACCCCATCCGGATATATTTTGGCGAGCCAATTTTCATCAGGCCTATGGAAACTGTAGAAATTGTTATTGATGAGACCGATCAGGAAGGTGGTACAGGAGCTAATTTTCTCTTTACATGGGCAATTAAACCAAATACCAGCAAACCATTGTTTGAAGCTGTAATGATTTCCACATCAGGTCAGCAGGGACTGTCTTTTACTACGCAGGGAAAGCAAATCACACCGGGGATTTAATAATTTGAGCGCATGTGCAAATCTGTCAAGTATCTCGGGGCTGTCTGCCGGAAAGGATCAAACATTTTGTTTACATATTCGTATTTACAACAAGACAAATTATCCAAACGATGAAAAAATACTTATGCTCCCAAAACTCCCGGTTGTGGTTTCAATCTGAAAAAGCAGATGAATACTCAAACGGAAGTTATTATATGGCTAAAACAAAATCATGAACACAGACATTATCATTGTACTTCTGATATTATCAATCACTGTGGTGATGTTTGTTCTTGACATTGTCCGCATTGATCTTGTGGCAATCACCGGTATGCTGGCCCTGGGCTGGAGCGGTATTCTCACACCTGAGGAGATGTTTTCCGGCTTTTCCGGCAACGCGGTAATTTCAATCATAGCGGTTATGATCATGGGGCGTGGGATTGCCAGAACCGGACTGATGGACAGATTCTCCATTGCGATGATCAAACTGGCCGGTTCGGGCAGAAGACCGTTGACTGCCATAATGTCCACAATACTCGGAGTGGTTTCCGGATTTGTGCAAAACATTGGTACGGCAGCCATCTTTTTGCCGGGAATGCTCAATGTGTCACGGCGGACAAGAATACCTGCTTCTGCATTGCTTCTGCCTCTGGGTTTTGCCATCATTCTGGGAGGTACACTCAGTATGGTAGGATCCGGTCATCTGATTCTCGTCAACGATTTGCTCCAAAATGCAGATCTCCGGCCATACGGATTATTCAGTGTCACACCCATAGGTTTGATATTGCTTGCAACAGGCATCGGCTTCTTTTACTTTTTTGGAAAATTTGTATTGCCTAAGCGAGGCCTTACCACCCGAACCCCTACAGCACAGGAAAAACTGATTGAAAAGCTGCAGTTACCAGGCAATGTCTGGCACTATTCCATCTCAGAAGACAGCCCACTGATCAATCAGACAACAGAACAATCCGGGATATGGAAACGATTCAATGTAAAT
>JBNJGS010000093.1:0-7080 GCA_051747965.1 Bacteroidota bacterium | reverse complement strand
TTGATTTCCAGGCTGAAGAGGGAATCTTCCGGAAAATTCATGCGTTCAGCATTCCATGAAAAGCGTGAAATTATTGCTCCACTGCTGTCGGCAAGGATAACATGATCTTTTGCTTTGTTCAGGAGGCGACCGCTACTGTCGCGCACAACAACACATGACTGAGCAGGTATATTCAGGCTTTCGGGCAGGTAATACTTACCGCTGCGTGTCTGAATGATAGCTTTAGAAAGCTTTTTCCTGCTATGAGAGAGGTTGAGTATTTCAAACCAGTTGGTCAGTGCATTCTCCTCGTTGGCAAGAAAAAACACTTCAGACAATATAATGGAATCTGCCAGTTCACTTTCGGGGAGTTTTTCGGCTTCGATAATCAACTCATCAACCAGGCCTTTGCTATTGGTAATGGTCCGGGCATTTTCCATTCCCCAGCCGGCATTCAGATCCAGTATAAGACGGAAGCTGTCCTGCTTTATACTGTCAGGGTGAAAAGCATATTGCAAACCTGATGGCTTCAGGGAATCGTGTAGAATGTTTCCTGCCTGCTCCGGCTCCACACGAATATCGAGGACTGAGCGTTCACTTTCCTGACTGAAGCCTGTATTTGACAGGCATAACAGGAAAACTAAGCTTAGGAATATATTCAGTTTTTTCTTCATACGATGTATATATTTCGTCTTCCCATGCCGGAACATTGATGTTGTACTTCATCACCGGATCAGCAAGGGATTTGTATTTCAGCATTTTTTCATACGCATCATCTGCAAAACATTCGGGATGACCGCTGTATTCATGTATTGGCCGCAGGCGATACTGTATGTGATTGTTTTCATCCCGGTATTTGTACACATACAACAAAATGTATCCGGCTTTACTGATGCTCACCTCTCCATTCTCTTTTTGCAACTGCATGTGAAGCAAAGCACCGCCATCGGTGCGTTTAAAATACATATTTGAAATGAGATTACCAAGCGACCAGGCAACAAAACTTTCACCTGTACTCTCCTGATGCCACTCCATGGGCTGCAACACGTGGGGATGCGACCCGATGATGTAATCCGCGCCCCAGTCTGAGAGTTTTTCTTTCAGCGCTTTTTGCTTTTGCGATGGAAACGACTGATATTCATTGCCCCAGTGCATGAAAACAAGAATTTTATCGGGATTCTGTGCTTGTGCAGCCTGAATTTCTTCTTTCATGCGGATTTCACTGATCCAGCCCATCATACCAGGCACAGGCCAGGCGTTGGATCCATAGGAATAATTGAGTACTGCAATCCGCATACCGTCTTTTTCGAGAATCAAAGGTGTCAATTGCCGTCTTTCCTTATCCGAATTCCAGGTCCCTGTGTGCTGAATATTCAGGCTATCGAGCACATCCAGCGTACTGACAAGGCCTGCCTTACCGCGGTCAAAGGCATGATTGTTGGCTGTCACCAGCACATTGAAACCGGCATTTTTCAGATCTTCTGCCAGTTTTACCGGTGCTCCAAAGCTGGGATAGCCTTTGAACGGCTTTATACCAAGGGGTGTCTCCAGGTTACCGATGGTAAAATCAGCAGCCTGCAGCAAGTGATCAATGTCTTCAAACCATATTTCAAAATTCCAGCTTGAGTCTTCCGGATAATAGGCTGAGCGCAACTGATCACCATGGGTCATAATATCACCGGCAAATAAAAAATCAACTTTCTCCTTATCCTGCGCTACAGTCATAATCCATGGAAACAGCAGCACAATCAGCCACACGATTTTTTTCATACATCTCTTAACTTAAAAATGCGGTATTTTGCCAGACCCCACTTCTGGAACCGGTATTTAAACGATGTTCCCAACACACCAAGTCCGTATTTTGCAGAACGGCGAAAGTTGATAGAAGAAGCTTCATCAAAATATTTTGTCGGGCAGGTAATTTCTGCAATCTCATAGCCCGCAAAAAAAATCTGCGCCAGCATCTGATTATCAAAGACAAAATCATCTGAATTGGCATTGTAATCAATGCGTTTGAGTACTTCTGCGGAGAATGCCCGGTAGCCGGTATGATATTCAGACAATTTCTGTCCCAGCAGCCAGTTTTGAACAAGTGTCAGCATGCGATTGGCCACGTACTTGTAGAAAGGCATCCCTCCTTTCAGTGCTCCTTTGCCCAGGATACGTGAGCCCAGCACGACCGGATACACATCATTTGCAATCAGATAAGCCATGCTTTCAATCAGTCGCGGGGTGTACTGGTAATCCGGATGCAACATAATAACAATATCAGCACCAAGCTGCAGGGCAGTGTTGTAACAGGACTTCTGGTTCCCGCCGTAGCCCTTGTTTTCCTTATGGGTGATGATATGCCTGATCCCCAGCGACTTCCCTACTTGCACGGTATTGTCACTGCTTTTATCATCCACGAGGATGACTTCATCCACAATTTCCTGTGGAATCTCATGATAGGTTTTTTCAAGTGTGCGCTCGGCATTATAGGCCGGCAACACAACAGCCACTTTTTTATTCTTTATCATAATCTAAACCTTTATCTTCGTCTTCATGTGGTTTACGAACGCAAAAAACAAAGCCGTTTTTTTCATACAGCACTTCAAGCCCGGGATGTTTTTCAAGTTCGTTCTGCAATTTATGAATTTTCGTCACAAAATACGCAGGTTTATCGATTTTGGCATTGAGTTTCCACCAGGTACCGCGATGTACTTCAGGTTCCGGTTTACGTGAATAAAACAAATGCGCGTAAGATTTAAATCCCAGTGGAGCAACATACACATCCTTTCCCTGCAGGGATTGATAAAATTCTATTGCAGCATTCTGGCTATAACGCTCCACACGAGGAGTAACGAATACAGTAGCGGTATAAATAAAAATCACCGATCCGATCAGGAAAGGATAGACAGCTGATTTGTACCTCCGCTTTTTCAGGCGAATGAGCATCCACACAAAGCCTCCAATCAGAAATAAGCCAACAAAACCTTCAAAACCCAGCCAACCGGCTTCAGCCTCAAGGTTAGCCATGGCAAATGGATCCTTAATCCAGCCTTTTTCAATAATTCTGTGTTTGATGGCATCGAAAAATGGCAAGGCCGCCACCATCATTGCGTACACGCCGCTCATCACGCCAAGCACAATTTTCATCCACAAGGGGAAACGATAATTGCGTTGCTGTATATTCATGATTACATAGGCCGCCAGGAAGGTCACAGGATACCATGCCAGGGAAGAGTAGTGTATAATTTTGGTATTGACGATGGTAAAGAGAATCATCACTGTCCAGAAGAGAATTTTCATCAGCCGGCGAAAGGCAGCCTTTTCATCCCCTCCACGGGTACGTCTGAATCCTTTGAGGGCAAAAACAGAAGCAGGAAAAACACCAATGAAGATGACCACAAAGTGATACAGCAGAAAGCCACCGTGACCGGCATCCTCTGTACGGAACAGGCGTATCTGATACTGAATGAAATCCACAATCATTTGTGATTCCCCTTTGAGCAACATAAGCAAAAACCAAAATCCACCGGTAAGGCTGACAATCAGCAGAAACAGCAGGACATCCCACCATTTTATCACCACACGGAAACGCACAAAAAAGAGATAAATTATGGCTGCCAGTCCCACGATAAGCACACCTACCGGACCTTTTGTCAATACAGCAAGTCCGGTAAACAGGGCAGCCAGGGAAATCTGCAGGGTATCCCGCCCACGGAAATACCGGAACAGGTAATACAGGCCAAGGAACATAAACAGGTTAAACCATGGGTCTATGATGCCGGTTTTGAAATAGAAGAAAGGAAAAAAAGAAGCCAGGTAAACCAGCACCCACAGTAGTCCGAATCGTTTATTGTACAGTCGGCTTCCAATGTTGTATAAAACCAGCAGGGTAAAAATTCCACAAACGGCATTGGGAAAACGTGCAGCAAATTCATTCACGCCAAACAGTTTCATGGACAGTGCCTGCATCCAGATAAACAGGGGTGGTTTTTCCCAGAATGTCTGATAATCCACCTGCACTTCCAGGTAATTACCTGTTTCCAGCATTTCCCGGGCAGACTCGGCAAAATTGATTTCATCCCAGTCGAACAGATGCACCTGTCCGGTAAAAGGGATAAACAGCAGGGCTGATATCAGAACAATCAGCAATTGGATTTTTGTTTGTGAAAGCTGTTGAAGTTTCATTTGGCAATGAGTTTTGTCAGTGAGCTGTCAAGCCAGGTTTTATTCCAGCGGCTTTGCACACGCCAGAATGCCAGGGCGGCGATAAATCCTATCATTCCTCCGGCAAAGGTATCCATAAGAAAATGTTGAGAAAGGTAAACCCGGGAAAAGGCCACCAGGGCAGCCAGAATCAGGAGAATAACCTGCACCGGCTTTTTGTGGGAGATCAGTGCCATGGCTGTAAAAACAGCCCATGCAGACGCGGAATGTCCGGAAGGGAAACTCAGAAACGAATGGTAATCCACTCCATCCACCAGGTTCAGGTGTATGCCCTGTTCGCTGAAGTATTTTACAGGCCGCATTGCTCCGGAAAAGGCAAGGTGCTTGAGTAATTGCACAAGCAATCCAGAGCTCAGAAACGCCAGGGCGGTAAAAATAGCGTAACGGAAGCGAAAAAAGGCAGCAATAAGAATCACGGCAAGGGCAAACAAACCGTCTCCCAGCCAGGTAAAATAGAAGAACAGGATATCTCCAGGGGCTGAATGCCGAGCATCTATACCCAGGTGAAAGCTCTCTTTTTCAGTAAAAAGCAATACCACAAGCTTTGCAAGCAATATAAACATGCCGGCTGTTAAAACGAAACGATATTTGCCCGGTTTCGACACTTAGTAACAGGTTTCAGATAAAGCACCAAAGATAATAAAAGGCTTTTAGATTAAAAGCTGCATCATTTTCTTCCTGCTTTTATTGCTTATTTTGATTTGACTGAGACTGTAGATTGTTATATCGTGCAAAATATTTGTTTGCCTGACTTATATCACCCAGTGATTTATATGCATTCCCGAGAAAATACAGGGCCTGCATGTTTTCTGGTTGTTCTTCCAGCACCTGTTTAAAATACGGGATGGATTTTTGTATTTCACCGGCATTTTGGTAGGTAATACCCAGGTTTAGCAATGCCTGCATATCATTTGGTTTCAATTCATGTACTTTTTCAAAACAACGCAATGCCTCTTCGTAATCTTTGGACTGGCCGTATATTACACCCAGATCTTTCCAGACATCAACATAATCAGGTTTAAGTTCCAGTGCCTTTTCATATAAAGGGATGGCTTTCTCAAACTGATTTTTGTACCTTGCATACATCAGACCTTCAACCCTGTACACTTCAGGAATTTCAGGCTTTATGGCATGTAGTTTTTCGCAGACATCAATGACCTCATCCGGGGTATTGGGTGACTTATTCTCAGCCAGGAAACCAACAACCTGTGGCAAAATGAGTTTTGTGTTTTGTATAGCGTGGGTATGATAGGGTCTTCGTTTCAGGATTTCTGCATACCAATCAACAGCTTTAACAACATCCAGGTCTTTCTGATAATGTGCATTTCCAAGTAAAAGCATGGCATCAACATAAGCCGGATGAATTTCCAGTGCACGGTTCAGGTATATTATAGCCTGGTCAAGCATTTCATCGGATTTTTCCGTATCCTTGATGCTTTTGGCCTTTTCTATCAGTTTTCCACCTGCAGAAGTATTGCTTTTGGCAGAGTTTACCGATGTTTCCACATCTGTAGTAAATAGGGTGAAATCATTTTCCCATACCTGGTTTCTTGCAATCGTTTTCACTGAATACAAGCCCATAACGACCACCAGGACTATGCTCACCACATTTTTCAGCACAGGCCTGTCTTCCCGCTCCCTGTTGGCTACATAATCCATAATCACTGCAATAAGCAACACAAAAGCCAGGGATGAGAAGTAAATGAATCGTTCATTCATAAAAGATCCCACAGGGAAAAATATATTAGACACCACAGAAAGTGGTGCCAGGTACATGATTGTAATCAGACCTGCCATTTTAAGCCATGGTTTTACCTGCTTTTTGATAAAAGCCAGCAACGCCCACAACATTATCACAAACATTGAGATATGGATAAGAAGTGAAAGCAAGGGAAGCCCTTCGTTCAGACTCATATACTCAATATGAAAAGGATAATAATCATAGGTAAGCGGATGAGGAAACACCAGCAGTCTCAAATACACCAGCAAAGTCAGCATGATGGTCCCTATTCGTTCATTCCCTTCGACCATAAGGAAGGGATTGTTCATCAGTTCCCGGGCAATCTGATCTGTGCCGCTACTCCCCCAACCCAGGACAGACTGTCGGATAAGCAGGAATACTGCACTGGCAAAGAGCAGACTTAAAAAAGGTTTTACGTGCTTTCTCAGGGATTTTTCTTTAAAAAACAAACCAGCCACCGGAATGACGGCCAGCCATGTAATGGCATTTTCCTTGGAAAGCAGGCCGGCGAACATGGCAATAAAGGTCAGGATCAGAAATTTATTTTTGGGATTGTTGAGATATTGCAGGTAAGCATATCCTGCCAGCAAGGCACCCAGGAAAGACATAATTTCATCGCGGCCTTTGATGTTTGCTACCACTTCGGTGTGCACCGGATGCGCCATAAAGAGTAATGTGGCTATGATGGGTATTGAAAGCCAGGGATACTTTTTATTCTCCGGAAACAGTTTTTTCAGGAAGAGGTACAAAACAAAAGCGGTCAGGATATAATACAACAGATTAAAAAAGTGGTGTTTTGCAGGGCCTTCTCCAAAAATTTCCTTTTCGATGGCGAACATGGCAAAGCTAAGGGGACGATATCTTCCACCGGCAACGAGCTTTTTCTCTTCCTGTATTTGTTCTGCGGTTTTTCCTTTGTATGAATTCAGCCAGAACCCTACAAAGCTATCGTACTTAAATATATCATCCACACCCTGTATTCCCTGTTGTGTAAAAACATTGTCTCTGATGGCAATGGCATCATCCAGGGCATAATCGTGTTTCAGGGTGTTGCCGTACAGGATAAATCCAAGTACAGTCAACAGAATCAGCACATGCAGGTTTTTCAGCCCGCGGGTCTTGTCGTTTTGGTTTTTGCGTTTGTT
>JBNJGS010000092.1:0-7122 GCA_051747965.1 Bacteroidota bacterium | reverse complement strand
CGGCGGATTACTTCGCTCAATCACCTCTCGATTGTATGAATTCTATCGACAGAGATAGGTGGCGGAGCCGAAATCACCCTTATCCACTATGCATATCTCTCATGCATATTTTCCAGAAATCCGCGGATATGTTTCAATGATTTGACCGGTTTGATTTTTAATCGCAATTTGCCTTTGTCTTCTTTGAGATCAAAACCTCCGGGATTCTCCTGCATGTGATTGATGAAACCGGCAAATACCGGCGACTGGTAAAATACCGACTCCTTATCCCTGGGGAAATAACCCAGAAAACGGTCATTTTTGATAATGACACGCTGAAAACCCGTTTTCATGGCTATCCATCGCAAACGCACTACCTCCATCATGCCCTCAACCTGCGGTGGAAGGGCGCCAAAACGGTCTTTCATTTCCGCTTCGAACTGCAGCAGTCCGGCTTCAGTTTCAATATTGTCGAGTTTGCGATACAGCCTGATGCGCTCAGAAACGGATTCAATATAATCTTCCGGCAGCAGAACCTCAAAATCGGTTTCTATCTGACAATCATTCACGTATTTGTGATCGCGGGGCAGGGCTTCTGCATTTTCACCCGAGGCAAACATGCTTTTGAATTCATCCTCTTTCAGCTCCTGCACTGCTTCTTTCAGGATTTTCTGGTAGGTTTCATAGCCCATATCGCTGATAAATCCGGATTGCTCTCCACCCAGAATATCTCCTGCACCACGGATATCTAGATCCTGCAGGGCAATGTTGAAACCACTGCCCAGTTCAGTAAAGTTTTCTATGGCTTTCAGACGACGGCGTGCATCACTTGTCATGTGGCTGACCGGCGGTGCCAGAAGGTAGCAAAAAGCCTTTTTATTGGACCTGCCCACACGGCCCCTTAACTGGTGCAAATCACTCAGACCAAAATTATTGGCATTGTTGATGATAATGGTGTTGGCGTTGGAAATATCCAGTCCGTTTTCTATGATTGAGGTGGCAATCAGTACATCAAAATCTCCCCGCATAAATGAGAGCATGACACTTTCCAGCTTTTTCCCTTCCATCTGCCCGTGCGCCACCCCGATTTTTACTTCAGGAACAACACGTTCTAACATGGCTTCCACCTCGCGTATGTTTTGCACCCGGTTGTGAATGAAAAACACCTGACCGTTGCGCTGAAACTCATACATAATGCCTTCACGTATGATATCGTGATTGAAGGTATGCAATTCTGTGATGATGGGATGCCGGTTTGGCGGCGGGGTGTTTATCACTGACAAATCCCGTGCTCCCATGAGGGAAAATTGCATGGTACGCGGTATGGGCGTAGCAGTTAGCGTGAGAGTATCAACATTCAACTTGAGACGTTTGAGCTTTTCCTTTACCGACACACCAAATTTCTGTTCCTCATCAATGACGAGCAGGCCCAGATCCTTAAAATTCACATCCTTGCCAACAATGCGGTGGGTGCCGATCAATATATCCACTTTGCCTTCGCCGGTGGCCTTCAGGCTTTTTTTGATTTCTCCGGCCGTTTTCAGACGACTGATGTAATCCACCGTAACCGGCATATTTTCCAGACGCTCCCGAAAGGTGTTGTAGTGCTGGAATGCCAGAATTGTTGTAGGGACAAGTACTGCTACCTGTTTGCTGTCGTTGACGGCCTTGAAGGCAGCACGTATGGCAACTTCTGTTTTGCCAAAGCCCACGTCTCCGCATACCAGACGGTCCATGGGCTTAGCATCTTCCATGTCTTTTTTTACAAGGCGGGTAGCTTCATACTGATCAGGAGTATCTTCATAAATAAAGGAAGATTCCAGTTCACGCTGCATGTAGTTATCGGCAGAAAAAGCATAACCATCGGATTCCTGCCTTTTGGCATAGAGAAGAATCAGGTCACGGGCAATGTCTTTGACCTTTTTCTTGGCTTTGTTTTTGATTCGCTGCCAGTGGCCGGAACCCAGGCGGTGAATTTTCGGCGCTTCATTGTCCTTGTCGCGGTATTTTGATATCCGGTGCAGGGAATGAATATTGACAAAGAGGGTGTCACCTTCGCCATAGTCTATGCGGATAACTTCCTGCTGCTTACCCTGGTTGACAATTTTTTGCAGACCGGCAAATTTCCCCACACCATTGTCCACATGTACCACAAAATCTCCGGGATTCAGGCTGTTAAGTTCTTTCAGGGTGATGGAATCCTTACGGGCAAAGCTGCCTTTGAGCTGATATTTATGATACCGCTCAAATATCTGATGATCGGTGAAAACACAGATTTTCAGGTCATGATCAATGAATCCACGGTGCAAGGCATAAAACACAGAATCAAAACCGACATCAACGCCTTTATCGGTAAAAATATCCCGTATGCGCTGAATTTGCTTTTCATTATCCGATAGCATAAAACAAGAATAGTTCTCTGCCTGTTTTTCCCTGATTTCGCTGATCAGCAAATCAAAATTTTTCTGAAATGCCGGTTGCGGAGCTGTACGCAATTGTATCGTCTGAAATTCTTCTTTGGCCGGCTTTTGTCCGCTGAAAATCTGCGGGTATGTGTTGATGTATTGACGTATGGTATCGGGATGGGTGAGATTTTCTTCCGGATTGAGTATGGGTGCTTCCCCGATTTCCGGCTTGTCCCTGTTTTGATACCGCTCTGTGGCTTTCAGGTAGATTTCATCCAGGCGCCCGGAAATGTAATCGGAATCTTCTATCCACACGGTGGCAGCATCGCTGAGGAAACGCAGAAAAGGTACCTTTTTCTCGTTTTCCAGTCGTTCATGGATGTTGGGCACGATGCTTATTTTCTTGAGCTTTTTCGTTGACACCTGGGTTTCCGGGTCAAAACTACGGATGCTTTCCACTTCATCCCCAAAAAATTCAATTCTGAATGGCTGTTCATTGGAAAAACTGAACACATCAACAATGCCGCCTCTAATGGCAAAATCACCGGGCTCATAAACAAATTCTCCCTGTGTAAATTCATAGGATTCCAGCACTTCTGTCATGAATTCCACGGAAAGCTCATCTCCGGTATTGATGAAGAGTGTATTATCCTTGAGGGATTTTCGCGGTACCACAGCTTCAATCAGTGCTTCCGGATGGGTGACCAGCACGTAGGGTTTGCGCGTTGCACCAATGCGGTTGAGCACCTCTGTTTTAAGCAGGATGTTGGTATTGTCCACCTGGTTGTATTCTACCGAACGTTTGTATGCCGACGGGTAAAACTGTATGTATTCATCCTTGCCGGTGAGTTTCTGCAGGTCGTTGTACATGTAAGCTGCTGCTTCTTTATCGGGCAGGATGATCAGATGGTGGCGCTTTTTACTTTGATACACGGCATGAAAAAGCAGGGAAAGAGAAGATCCGTTCAATCCTTGCAGATACAGATTTCCCTCTCGTTTTTCGCCATGTTCCAAAATGCGTTCACAGGCAGGATGTGCCTGATACGCTAAATTAAATTCTTCTGACATGCGCTGCAAAGATAATCATTTGAATGAAATGTGCGGCTGAACAAAAACAGTGTAAAAGACAATATATGATAGTATGATTTCGACTCTCCCCAATCACCTGCTAAGATACAGGTGGCTGAGCGCTTGCGTTGCGATGTATTGCGATGTGGTGAGCCTGCCGAAATGAGCGAAGTCGAAACGAAGCCGAAGCCACCAACAAAAAAAGCACCCGCCGCTAAGCAGATGCTGAAATATGATTGTATGTTACAATTTTTTCTACAGTGAGGAAACGTGGCGCATAACCTGTGATTTCAGGCGTGCCGCTTTGTTGTCATGTATGATGTTTTTCTTGGCCAGTTTGTCAATCATGCCACTGACTTTGGGAAGCATTTCTTCAGCTTCTTTTTTGTCTGTGCTGGCTTTCAGTTGACGTACTGCATTACGTGTGGTACGACCGTAATATTTGTTCTGTACTCTTCTGGCTTCGTTGCGCCGTATGCGTTTGATTGCTGATTTGTGATTTGCCATTTCTTTATTCTCTTTTATTAACGTCCAATTTTCGGACTGCAAATATAGAACTTTTTATTTATCAGTGCAATAATTTCCAAAAATTTTTCATTTGGCTGCCTGCCAACTCACATTGGAAAAACAGAAAAGACCTTATTTCCCAAACCGCCAGGCCAGGCCGGCATCAACCAGCCAGTATGAGCCACGTGAGTAAACGTCCGGTTCATAATATTCTACGCTGTTTTCACTGCCATGCAGCTCAAATGTTTTGCTGCTTTCCCAGGTATCAAACAAACCTGTAAACCAGGCTGCAGAAAGGGTGAAATTCAGATTGAAACCGGTTTTCCAGCACAAGCTTAACCGGTTTTGTATGTGCATGTTTATGTCAGTTTTTAGTGCATCCTCATCTATGTTAAACGTAACATGGGTGTCTCCTACGTATCCGCCACCGGATTGTGCAGGAACCGGGTCAAAATAGTAATCCACAGATAAGCCTGTTTGCAAATCAAGGTAGAGGTTTGAAACCATTTTGAACTCACTGCCTATGGCACCACTGAGTGAGATTGCCTGAAACAGCAAATTCGAAAACCGTTGGGTTACCGTTTCATCAAAAAACAGTATTTCAGCGCCGGTTGTTAATGCCGGACGGTACCAGGCAAGGCCGGCTTCATAAAACAGGTGATCCCTGATACCATCCCGAAAATACACATTAAAGACCGGGGCTTCCCACGTGGGCATCAGTGTTAAAGCATCCGTTCCTTCGGATAAGGTATGCACGTAAGTTGGTACGCCTGAGCGAATACCGATTTCCTGCTTCTGAGCCATGCTTTGAAAGGAAATCAGGATAAATAGAAAGGATAGTAGTTTTTTTATAGTTTTGCTTTTTTAGTTACAAGCCACGTCTTACATTCTTAATTTGTTGTCATCTTGAAAAAATAGTTAAAACATCCACGATACATCAATACCAAACAGCAGGGCCGAACCTCGACTTGATATTGTTGTATCATAATACGAGTCTTCTCCTGTCCTTAAGTTTATTGTTTTTATGTAAGCAGAGTTTGTTTCCCATGCATTAAACAATCCAGCCTGGTACGTGCAAAAGATTCCGGGTCGAAGACCGCATTTTGTTTTATACCTTAACTCAATGCTGTTGGAAAGATATAAATTCATTTGTTTTTCAATTTTATTATGGGTACCAATTGAGTAAATATATGTAGTGTTATCCAAAGCAGTAAATGAATTACCTATGGTTGTAATCTCATTACCAATATTGTATCCCACATCAGCTCCCATGCTTATTTTTGCATTTACTTTTTCGGAAATATCAAATGAATAACCGATATGCACAGGTATACTAATGATGCTGTAAATTGTTTCCATACGTAACAATAATGTAAATTTGTATGGGGTATATAAGTTAGGATTCAATGTAACACTGCGATAAGCCAGGCCTGTTTCCCAAAAAAGTCCTTTTTCATTGGTTTGGGTGTAATGTATCCCGGCAGAAGGTTTTAAACCATCCAACCATTGTCGGAACATATCATTGTCTCCAGTAAAAGTGTGAACATCGTAATGTAATCCGGACCGAATACCGATTTCCTGCTTCTGAGCCATGCTCTGAATGGCAATCAGGATAAATAAGATTGTGAGTGCTTTTTTCATGCTGGTTTATTTTTCTGTCTGTTTATAGTTGATTGATAGGCGCAATATACCCCCCCTTAAGTATATTTCCAATTTAATCATCATGTTATTGAGCAGAAATTTAATGCATGCCTGCAGAATTGTCTGATCAATGCACGGATTGTGTCTCATTGCTTTATAAAATGACAAATTCCGCAAACAAAATGCGACGAATCAAAACACTCCCAGGCGATGTTTTTTTAACCGGCGGTTGAGTTCATCATGGCCACCGTCGCACAATTTGTCCAGCAGGGCGTAAAAATGCGGACCGTGATTTTTGTGTACCGTATGGGCCAGTTCATGCAGCACAATGTAGTCAATCAGTTCATCGGGCAACATCATGAGGTAAACGCTAAAGTTCAGTCTGTTTTTGGATGAACAGGAGCCCCAGCGGGTTTTGGCGTTGGTGATACCAACGGATGCAGGCTTAAGATGATGCTGATCAGCAAACTTCCACACCCGCTCCGGCAAAACATCTCTTGCTTCCTCCCGCAAAATGCCTTCGACAAACAGCCGGATTCCTTTCTGAGTATTGTCGGCAGAAATATCATACTCTTCAGGTACAATCAACTCCACATAAGCACTGCCACCTTGTGCAGCCACACGCTTATCATTTTGCCTTTTGATTTCAATGCGGTGATGATGGGTTTCGATGATGCTGCCTAATTCTATGATTTTTTGTTGCGGCTTCTCTTTTAATTTGGCTTGCTGTTTCAGGATTTTGTCCTTCATCCCCAGCAATACATCCTGCGCCTCCTGATAAGAGTGTCCCGGCGGGATGCTTACATATATCAGCCCGTCATGTTTAAAACGAATATTGAAATTGCGTTTGGCGCGGCCGTTTTTATCAAGCTGCACCCTGCCTATTTCCGGTATATCAACTTCCTTCAAACCAAAATTACTTTGCCAGTTTGCTCAATTCAGTAAACGACTCGTCAGCGGCTTTCATAGCCTCCTCAACAATACTGTTGAATGCCTCCCTGGTTTTCTTTTTGTCTCCAAGTTTTTTGGCTTCATTCACCCGTTTGATGAGATCTTCCCGCTTTTCAATCATATTTTTCATGATTTCATCGGTTTTTTTTGAATCACCTTCATTCACATGTTTGTAAATCATGCAATCGGAAAGCACCTCGTAGGTGAGGTAGTTGATATCTTTCTTAATGTCTCTTACACTTGCCATAACTCATTGCTGTTTTTTAAATACTGCTTAAAAGTAATACATTTTTTGATTGCGGGAAAAAGCAGGGGGATATTTTTATTATCCCGGAAATCCCTTCACCGGATATTTGCAGGTTTTGGATGGTTTTTGAGGGAGATTTAATCAGGGCGTGTCCCCCGGCAAAATGGGCCGGGGGTCGGTCTTTGTCTGCAAGCTGCTATACACCGGCTTGTGCCTGAAATGCTGTGGCAGGAGTTCCGCCAGGCTCCACTCTGCCACAGCTCAGGCACCATAAGCCGCTGTTTCAGCAGGCTTTCCGTCGCCGCCCTCACGCGAAAGCCCCAA
>JBNJGS010000091.1:0-7710 GCA_051747965.1 Bacteroidota bacterium | reverse complement strand
AGACTTAAACGGTGGTTGGGGAAGTTTGCCTCAAACCCCATATTCCACATCCCCACAGCCATATTTAAAAATGCAGAACGGATCAACCATAGAGTTTGCTGAAAAAGGTGTTGATGCACCTGCCGGAGGATTCATCCATGCTTACGACAGTTATTTTGTGAACAACATCGTCAATGTTGACATCTCTGGCTACACAGATCAGCATAGCATTCTGTCCAGATGTGTATTAAAATGGAATGATGAATTGTACGGCAAAGGATACAATCCTGCAAGCAGTCTGCACCTCTGGAAAACGAATGGAGTGCAAGTGCTTGCCAGTCATTTTTCAAATGAGGCAAGTTCCGGGGTAAGCATGATAGACCGTGGTACAGGTATACTTGCTGATTTATCAGATTTCACTGTCAAAGGTTTGTGTGCCAATTTTCCGGATTGCACTGGATATGACAGAAACAGCTTTGAAAACCTGAATTATGCCATCAAATCCAATTCCGGAAATGATGTATTGATTGATCGTTCTGATTTTTCAGAAAACCTGCGAGGCGCCTGGATCATCAACAGCAACGCTCTGCAATTTACAAGAAATGACATTGATGTTTACTATGGTCAGGGAAGTGGTTTTTTTGCAAACAACTCGTTTGGTTTATATCTGGAAGCTTGTACTGGTTACCAGGTTGAAGAAAATCTGTTCAGGGATGGCCGTTTGGGCCTCATTGTGTTCAACAGTGGTGTGGCTGAAAACGAAATATACCTCAATGATTTTGAAAACCTGACCGGTAATGGCGGCGTGTTCTGCTCTGCTGTTAATATGGGTATAAATGCAAACAGTGACAGACTCATTGGTCTTCAGTACCGATGCAATTTGTTTTCAAATACCAACAAAGCACTTGCCATTACAGGTGGATATATCAACACACAATCAGGTGGGCAAATAATTTCTGATTCATACATTAAAAGAGACCAAGGTACTGATCCGGTTACGCAAGCTTTTATCCCGGCAAACAATTTGTTTTGGTTACATGGTGACCCAATGAGTATGGAATCAGATTTTTACATAGATAGTGATCATGCCGCATATCATTATAAGTACAACTCTTCCTCAGACAATATCCCTGATTTCGATGCTGATTTGAACAGTTTTAATATTGATTTTGTAACACCATCTCCCAATTATGTTTTCACAACCCGTGCTCAGGAATGCCCTTCAAACTTATCCGGTGGTCAAACACAGTCTCTTCTGACAAGCAGTCTGGATGAAAAAGAAGAAGAACTTGATCAGTCACAAACTGAGTATGAATCCTTAACGGCAGTACAGGATGAAACCAGCCTTAGCATCAGCGCAGAAACGGCCGGCACAACAAACATGAATGATGTGCACAACAACCTGATGGAAGCCTCTCCGTATCTCACAGCTTCCGTGCTTAATGCTTACATGATGAATGATCAAATCAGCGAAATGGCACGGGCCAATGTATTGCTGGCCAATTCACCCTTGCCGGAAACAGTGCTTGAAAACCTGCCCCAGTCAAACATCAATCAGGAAGTGCAGCAATACATTCTTCAACATCAGGAAGGTGAAAATCCATTGCTTGCCATGCAAAACCACATCAATGGTTTAAAAGCTGCAAAACAATACCTAACCGACAGATTGCACATCATGAACATGAATTCGGATGATGAGGAAGCCATCACAGCATGGAAACAAGCACTCGAAAGCAAATCGGATTTTCACAGCAAAGAAAAACTGGTTTCCTTGTACAAATCTACCGATGATTATGAAGCAGCAGAAAACCTGCTTGCAAATCTCGAAACAGAATTGATTGGCAGTGATAAACCGGAAAAATTAAAACAGGTACGCATTGCACAAATCGATCTGAACCTGCGCGATCAGGATTCTATGGAAGAAACAAATTCTGCAGCCGTGGATTACCTGTATTCCCTTGCAGATGATTACAATCAGCGTTCCGGCTCAATGGCTCGTGGCATTTTGATGGCATACGGATACGAAACCTACGACCCTGTATTTATCCTGCCGGATGAAACTACCGATAAATCCGCTGCAGCCAATGCATCTTCTAACGAATCCTTAACCCGTCCTGAAGAGCCCATTGAGCTCGAACCTCTCTTCAACATTTTCCCCAACCCGGTAAATGATAAATTGTCTGTAGAATTCATTGCTCCGGGCGAATCATGCTCCTTTATCATCATGGATGTACAAGGCCGTCAGGTAAAAACCATCCAAAAAGATGAGGCTTTGGGTTACCTGAGCATTGATGTCTCACAACTTGAATCCGGCACCTACATTCTCTACTCTCCCCAGCTCAACGAACGCAAACAATTTGTTGTAAAACGATAATGCCTGAACACAAAAACTGAGCAAAAGGCTTTTCGCTGTCAGGCGGAGAGCCTTTTTGGGTTTCTGCCAGCAGCTACCCACACATCAATATCAAACATGATTAGCCCCGGGTTTCAACCCGTGGTAAAAAAAAAACCGCGACTTGTTCAAAACCTGTTTATTAATGTTTTACTGATTTTCAAGTACTGTGTTATTTTTTGGTTAATTTCGTTAAATGGAAAGTTTGTCTCATAAATTCCAACTAATTTTGTGACGAAATGAATGGTAATGATAACACACATTGGTAAAATATTTGGTATGAGATTATTGAAAACAGGTTTTGTGCTGATGTTCAGCATCTGTACTGTTTCCTTTGCTTTGGCACAGGAACATAAATTGTACGGAACCATTATTGATGCAGAAACAGAAGAGCCTTTACTTGGTGCCAATGTCATGATTGATGACGGAAGTGGTGACGTTGCTGGCATGAATGGTGAATATGAAATCATGTTGCAGGCGGGTGATTATACAATGACTGTGTCTTTTGTTGGCTACACAACAGAAACAAGAGATTTTACCATCAGTGATTCTGACAAGAAAATTGATGTTGAATTGACAAGTGAAATCCTGGATGAGGTTACCGTGGTTGCGGATATCGCAAAATTCAGGGAAACTCCGGTGGCTTTTTCATCCATAAAACCAAAAAAGATTGAAGAAGACCTCGGCCAGCAGGATATTCCTATGCTTTTGAACAATACCCCAGGGGCGTATGCCACACAAATGGGCGGTGGAGATGGCGATGCCCGTATTACCATCCGTGGTTTCAGCCAACGCAACATTGCCATCATGATTGATGGGGTGCCGGTTAACGATATGGAAAACGGCTGGGTGTACTGGTCAAACTGGTTTGGCCTGGATAACGTTACAAAAAACATTCAGGTTCAGCGCGGTCTGGCCGCATCCAAGCTGGCTCTGCCATCGGTTGGCGGTACTATGAACATCATCACCGAAGGCATTGAAAACAAACAATCTGCTTCCATAGAACAGGAGTTCGGCTCCGATAATTACCTGAGAACCTCCTTTGGATACAATTCCGGCGATATGGGCAATGGCTGGGGCTTTACGGCTGCAGGTTCCTACAAGCGCCGCGATGGCTGGGTTGAAGAAACCTGGTCTAAGGCATGGTTCTATTACGCCAAAGTGCAAAAACGCACCGACAATCACATCATCAGCCTTTCTGCTATGGGTGCACCACAAAGCCATGCACAGCGGAAATATAAACAGGAAATTGCCCGCTACTCCATGGATTATGCAGAACAAATTGGCGTGGATACCAGCATTTATTATGAAAATACTGATGACCCAAACCTTGATCACGGGCTACGCTATAATCCGTTCTGGGGATATGTCAACCGCTGGACAACCACCGAAAGCGGAGATACCATTTATCCCGGTGAGGAAAAAATCCACGAAAAAGTGAATTCATATCACAAACCCATGTTTACCCTGCGTGATTTCTGGACACTCAACGATGATATGTTCATCTCAAATATTGCTTACCTGTCTATCGGGAAAGGCGGTGGTACAGGTCTGGATTCGCAGTCGGGCGTGAATTACGATGAAACAGGACAAATCGATTTTCAGTCAATTTATGACAACAACCGCATTACCAACTGGTCAGATTACCTTGATGGTTTTCCGGAAGGTTACAAAGCCAATAATTTTCTCAGAAGTTCAAACAATGAACACTTCTGGTACGGCCTGATTTCTACCTTTAATTATGACATATCACATAAACTTGAGTTTTCCGGTGGACTGGATTTTCGCAGCTACAGAGGAATGCACTACCAGGAAGTAACTGACTTGTTGGGGGGTGCTTATACCATCGGAACAACCAACAAGACAACCGATGACAAATTCAAACAGGTTGGTGATGTAGTCTCCTACCACAATGACGGGCTCGTAAACTGGGGCGGAATGTTCGCTCAGCTTAAATACAAAACCGGAAACCTCTCATCTTTTGTCAATCTTACCGCTTCCTACTCCGGATACAAACGCATTGACTATTTTAAAAAGAAAGACCTTGTATTTGAAGATACCATCATGAGACAGGCCGTAGGCTACCGGTTTGAGAATTTTTCTGATATATATGGTGTGCCGGATACCGTCTACTATGAAGGCGAAGCATATACAGTCCAATCTGAGGAAGCACGCCATGCCGAAACTGACTGGTACTGGACCCCCGGATATACTGCCAAAGGCGGAGTGAACTACAACCTGAATGAGCATTTTAATCTCTTCACCAACTTTGGTTACATGAACAATGCACCTCGCTTCAACAATATTTATGATTATGATAACCGGCTTTTTGAAGAAATAAAAAACGAGAATGTCAAAGCCCTGGAATTGGGAACTGCCTATTTTAGTAAAAACTTCAGTGCCAAAATAAACAGTTACTATACCGTCTGGGAGAATAAACCATCCAGAGGTTTCTCATATCCCTACCGAGATCCCATCACTGACATGCAGGTTATTCTTTATGTAAATATCAATGGTATGGACGCTGTGCATAGAGGGGTGGAATTTGATTTCATTTATAAGATCAGCGATAAACTTGATGTTCAGGGTTTGGTTTCTTTTGGTGACTGGCGATGGGCATCTGAGGATTCTGTCAGGGTATATGATCCCGACCAGCAATTTGTGGAAACAATTTATTTCGATGCAGATGGTATTTTTGTCGGTAATGCTGCTCAAACACAGTATGCCGGAAATATTCGCTATGAACCAATTGATAACTTGTATTTCAAAGCATCTTACCGGCACTTTATGCGTCATTATGCCGATTTCAATCCACTCGACCTTGACCCGAAAGAACATCCCGAAAATTTTGATGAAGAGGGAAATCCTCTACAGTCATGGAAAGTACCCGATTATGGCTTGCTGGACCTGCACGCGGGATATGGTATCAAAATCGGCAAACTGCGCTATGATCTTCGACTTGGAATTTTAAACCTCTTGAATGAAGTGTATATCTCCGATGCAACAAATAATGATACCTATAACCAGTTCCAGTACTCTGATTTTGATGCAAAATCTGCATCCGTTTTCATGGGTCTGGGCCGGAGATTTAATCTGTCTTTTAAAGTAACCTTTTAATAATCAATAAATAAATAAGCTTATGAAACAAATTTTACTTAGTTTAGCAATCCTGATGACAGGTATGTCAATTACTGCACAGGAAGTGAGTATCTATGACATTCAGGGACAGGCTGATGAGTCTCCCTACAAAAGCCAGATTGTAACCACAAGTGGCATTCTTACATCCCACATCCGTGATTACGGATTCTTCCTTCAGGATGGCGAAGGTGGTTGGAATGGCATCTACGTGTATCATGGAGATTCTGCAGTTGTCAATGGCCTGAACAGGGGAGATGAAATAGAGCTAACGGCTATGGTAGATGAGTATTATGGCAAAACTGAATTGGTGGATGTTGCAATGATGAACGTTGTTTCAACTGATAACCCACTGCCCGGACCCATGGATGTTACTACCGCCGACATCAACGACGAACAATATGAAGGTGTTTTCGTTGCTGTACAAAATGCGCTTGTTACCGATACCACTCTTGGATACGGTGAAATCATGGTGAACGACGGAACAGACTCCTGCCGCGTGGATGACAAACTCTGGAGCTTCTGGTATGATGTGACACCAATTCCGGATTCTGCGTACAACATTACCGGTGTGGTGGATTACTCCTATAATACCTATAAACTGTTGCCACGTGATGAAAATGACTTCGTCTATGCTTCTACCGGTATTGCCGGAAGACAGTCTTTTGACCTGGAAATTTTTCCAAACCCGGTTACCAACGGCAAAATCAACCTGACATCCGAAAAAATGATCGAAAGTGTTGAACTGTACAATATGGTCGGGCAATCAGTTCTTAATCACAACAACATTGGCCGCTTTAGCCATGTTCTGAAAGCTGAAGGACTCCGCAATGGCGTTTATATCCTCAACATCTCCACTACGGACGGTGCGCAGGCAACACGTCGTATTATGATTGACTAGTTATCAGCATGAACAATGATATTAAGGCCGCTTCCCTGTGAGGCGGCTTTTTTTATGGCTGTAGCTGACGAATTTTCCAGCTACTGTCATCAAGCCGGTACTCAAATCTCTGATTAAGACGGGATGCCTGCCCCTGCCAGAATTCCCAGCGCTGTGACCGAACAATGTATCCACCCCAGTGTTCCGGGCGGGAAACCGGCTTACCGGCAAAACGCTTTTCTGCACGTTCAAAAGCCGCCTGAAGATCTTGCGGATCGCTCAATTCCTCACTTTGATCAGAAGCATGGGCTGCCAGTTGCGATTCGCGGGGTCTGCCGGCAAAATATGCATCCGACAGACTGACAGGTGCTTTCCATATACTACCTTCTATACGTATCTGTCGCTCATGGGATGGCCAGAAAAACAAGAGGCTTGCCTTATTGTTTTCCTCGATTTCCCGGCCTTTATTGCTTTGGTAATTGGTGTAAAAAACAAGACCTTCAGGCAAAATGTCCCGCAACAAAACATTGCGGCTGTGCACCTGCATATCACTACCTGCCGTGGACAATACCATGGCATTGTAGTCAGGCAAATCGTCGGCTTCGGCCTTAGCAAGCCATGATTTAAACTGACCAAGGGGATCAGATGCCAGTTCTGCCATGTCAAGACGAAAACGATTGTATTCGCGCCGCTTATTTTGTAATTTGTCAGTGCTCATATCTGATTATGTAACAATCATACGCCTATAGGGTTCAGTGCTAACTAAGCAAGGAGGTTGAATGATAACATTAACATACCGTACACCTCTCAGCCGACGGAGAAGTGGACAGTATACCGGTAACCACGGGTGCGACCCGTGGTGCCAAATCCCCACACACCGCCAGCTTTTGGCGTCATTTTTGACCAAAAATGACACCTTTCCGTCAACCGACGGAACAAAAGCGGTTTCCCTGCAGCACCTCCTCCTCCGGCTCCAGCGGCTCTCGCTTAGCGAATTAGCAGCAGCACGTGCTCAGGCTAATCGCTTAGCGAGAGCCGCTCCCCAGCTATCACCTCCTCCTCCGGCTCCAGCTCAGGGGAAGAGTAAGAGCATGACATCCCAAAGCCCCCTTTCAGACTGCCGTCTGGTGGTACAACCCCCACCGGTACAGTCATTAGCTTTCGCAGCTCAAAGGATGTGTATGAGCCATATTCAACCTAGTTCGACGCAGCTCACTTCGGCAGGCTCAGCACATCGCACTACATCGCCTTCAGGGTTGAGTAGTTTAGCGGTTCAGGTACCACCGGTTTCACCGGCGGTTATTCATATTGAAGCCTTCCAGGC
>JBNJGS010000090.1:0-7753 GCA_051747965.1 Bacteroidota bacterium | reverse complement strand
CATTAAGAATGTGCCTGGAAATGGAACCATTAAGAAGTTAAGGGATTAAGAATGTGTCCGGAAACATACATCCAAAAATCCACTGGTTAAAAATTGCGTAATAAAGGCAAATTTGTTTACTTTGATATTGGACCAAAACCTTTTATCATGACACTGAAATCGGTAAATCCATACAATGGTCTGACCATTGAGACATATTCCAAAACATCGAAGGGGGAGCTTGAACGTATCCTGCAGGAGGCTTCTGAGGGCTATGAATTATGGCGTAAAACCCCCGCAAAAGAACGGGCAACACATTTGAAAGCTGTTGCAGAAGTGCTGCGCAAGCGAAAAGGAGAGTTTGCCCGACTCATCAGTATAGAAATGGGCAAGTTGCTGAAGGAAGCTGAAGCCGAGGTGGAAAAGTCTGCACAGGTATGCGATTATTATGCCGAAAAGGGTGCGGAATACCTGGGGGATAAAATGATTCAGACAGAATATGATATTTCACGGGTTGTATATCGTCCGCTTGGGCCTGTGCTGGCCATAATGCCCTGGAATTTTCCTTTCTGGCAGGTATTTCGCTTTGCGGCACCCAATTTAATGGCAGGAAATACTGGTATATTGAAACACGCCGGAAATGTTTCGGGTTGTTCACTGGCCATTGCATCTGTATTTGAAGAAGCAGGTTTTCCTGAAGGCTGCTTTGCATCGGTGCTCATCCCCGGCAAGGAAACGCAACCGTTGATTGAAGACGAGCGCGTAGCAGGCGTTACACTTACAGGCAGTACCCAGGCAGGGAAAAAAGTGGCAGAGGCTGCAGGAAGAAGTCTGAAAAAAGTTGTACTGGAACTTGGCGGCAGTGATCCTTACCTCATTCTGGATGACGCAGATGTCAGGCTTGCTGCTGAAAAGTGTGCTTTTGGCAGATTACTCAATGCCGGACAAAGTTGTATAGGTGCCAAACGCTTCATTGTCATGGATTCAGTATATGATGCATTTTTAGAAGCATTTAAAGAAAAACTAGAAGCAACAACATTCGGTGACCCGCTGGACAAAAGCAGTACCCTCGCTCCATTGGCTACCCGGATTTTTCGTGATGACCTGCACTATCAGGTGGAGGAGTCTGTAAAAGCCGGGGCAAACTGCATCAGCGGTGGCTATATACCGGATATGGAGGGTGCGTTTTATCCCGCCACAATTCTAACAGCGGTAAAACCCGGTATGCCGGCATACGATGAGGAGTTGTTTGGTCCTGTTGCTTCTGTGATGAAAGTAAAAACTGAAGCAGAAGCTATACAGATTGCTAATGATACGGTCTTTGGACTTGGTGCTGCAGTGTTTACAAGGGATAAAAAGCGTGCTTTGCGCATTGCTTCGGATGAACTCCATTCAGGTGCTGTCTTTATTAATGATTTTGTAAAATCGGACCCGCGGATGCCCTTTGGTGGAGTAAAAGAAAGTGGCTACGGGCGTGAGCTTGCTGAGGAAGGCATCAGAGAATTTATGAACATAAAAACCGTGGCAGGCAATTAAAAAATCCAGAGGAGTAGTGGCATACCGGCAAATCCAAACAAAAATCCTGCAGATACCTGCTGAAGGTTGTCATACCTGAGTGCTATTCTGGCACTACCGGATAAGCCCGCAATCAGGATTAATCCAGAAAAAGTCAGTCGCAGATCCATGTTGTAATAAATGCTGAGAAATAATAGCAATCCGGCCAGGCTCCCCACTGCGGCTGTGTGTGCTGAGGCTTTGTAAAACAAACTAAGCACTGTAAGTAAGGCAAGCAGGATTGTATAGCTCAGCATCAGCTTTTCCAGCAAATCGGGGAATTCAAACCGGTACATCAGGAAGCTGCTTGTGGCATATAAAATCAGTGTACTCAGGTATACCACAGGCCGGCTTTTTCTCTCCGGCATGTTCAGGTCTTTTATCAGCTGTTGATAATACAGTAGCGGTATGACCAGTGCAGGTAAAGCAAAAGTTATGGTAAAGAAAATCAGCAGAATGGAAAAGATGAGTGCACTATCAATATAGCGCAGGTAATGGCCGCTAAGAAAAACCAGTATACAGGCAAAGAGTGGGGTTAGCAGTGGGTGAAAAACCCAGGAAATCAGGCGTGCCGGAAACAATCGCATAATTAAAGTTCTTTTCTAAGCCGTCCTACCGGTATATTAAGCTGTTCTCTGTATTTCGCTACTGTCCGGCGGGCAATTCTATAGCCCTTATCTTTCAGGATTTCTGCCAGTTTATCGTCGGTGAGAGGTTTCTTTTTATCTTCATCTTCAATCAAAGAAAGCAGAATTTGCTTAACTTCTCTGGTGGACACTTCTTCACCGTCAGCTTTTTGGATGGATTCTGAAAAGAAATATTTTAGTGGGTAATTTCCGTAAGGAGTTTGCACAAATTTGCTGTTGGCAACACGGCTGATGGTTGAAATATCCAGACCGGTTACTTCGGCGATGTCTTTGAGTATCATAGGCTTTAGTGAACGCTCATCGCCTTCAAGGAAAAAGTCGTATTGATGATTAACAATTGCTTCCATGGTAACCAGCAAGGTATTTTGTCTTTGCTTAATGGCATCAATAAACCACTTGGCAGCATCCAGTTTTTGTTTGACAAACATGACAGCCTCTTTGTCTTTTTTGGATTTTTCTTTTTGCTGCTGAAAGTTGCGGAGCATTTCAGAATATGTTCTGTTAACATGCAGTTCCGGAGCATTACGGGATGTAAGGTTAATTTCAATTTTTCCGTCTTTGATGTTGAGGATAAAATCAGGGATGATTGTTTGCATCATCTGATTGCCACCACCGGATGAGCCTGGTTTAGGATTTAATTTGGTGATGATGTTGAGGACTTCTTTGAGTTGATCGTTATCAATTTTCAGGCGGCTGGTAATTTTTGAATAATGCTTTTTTGTAAAGGCCTCAAAGTGATTTTCGATTATTTTGATCGCCAGCACTACCAGGGGTGTTTGAATTTCCTTGTTTTTTAACTGTATAAGCAGGCATTCACGTAAGTCCCTTGCCCCAACGCCTGGAGGGTCAAGGCTTTGAACTACTTCCAGGGCATTCTCCAGTTCCTCTTTATTTACCATGATGTTTTGGGAAAAGGCCAGATCGTCAACTATAGAGTCTAGCTCCCGTCTCAGGTAACCGTTTTCATCAAGATTACCCAGGAGATAATTGGCAAGAAGGTATGTTTTTTGGTCTGTATTTTTAAGATTGAGTTGTTCGCGCAGTGAATCCAGAAAAGACTGCCCGTCAGAAACGGGAACATCGTTTTTTTCATCATCTTTTGAGTAATTGTTGGTAGACAATTTGTAATCAGGCGTATCATCATCACTGATGTAATCTTCCAGCGAAAATTCTTCAGAATCATCCTGAGAGTCCTGGTCTTCAGTAGCTTCGTATTCGTCTTTTTCACTACCTTCTTCCAGCGCCGGATTTTCCTCAAGCTCTTTTTCCACCCTTTGCTCTAGCTGCAGGCTGGGCAGTTCTAAAAGCTTAATCATCTGAATCTGCTGGGGAGACAGTTTTTGCTGAAGTTTTTGCGCCAATCTTTGATTTAACATAGTTTGTTTTCTTATCTCACCGACAATTTATAAAAAATATCTAAAACTCTGCATTTTTTGGTGTCCGCGGGAATGGAATTACATCACGGATATTTGTAAGGCCTGTCACGAACAGCATCAGGCGCTCAAATCCTAATCCATAGCCACTGTGAGGTACTGTTCCGAATTTTCTCGTATCCAAAAACCACCACATCTCTTCTTCCGGAATATCCATTTCTTTCATTCGGTGGGTGAGTCTTTCATAATTTTCTTCACGCTGCGAGCCTCCGATAATTTCACCAATTTGCGGGAAAAGTACATCCATGGCCCGTACGGTTTTGTTATCATCATTCATTTTCATGTAAAAGGCCTTGATGTCTTTGGGGTAGTCGGTTAGAATTACAGGTGATTTAAAGTGTTTTTCAACCAGGTAACGTTCGTGTTCTGATTGCAAATCCGCTCCCCAGTCTTCAATTACATAACTGAATTTTTTCTTTTTGTTGGGTTTGGAATTCTTCAGGATATCAATGGCTTCGGTATATGTCAGGCGTTTAAATTCACTGTCAGCAACAAACTGCATGCGCTCTATCAGGTTCATTTCGGAGCGTTCATTCTGTGGCTTGCTTTTTTCTTCATTGATGCGTCTCTGGTTAAGAAAGGCCATGTCATCTGCACAATGATCCAAAGCATATCTGATGAGATATTTGAGCATCTCCTCGGCCAGATCCATATTATCATTGATATCATAAAATGCCATTTCCGGTTCTATCATCCAGAATTCTGCCAGATGGCGCACGGTATTGGAATTTTCGGCGCGGAAAGTTGGCCCGAATGTATAAACTTCAGACATAGCAAGGGCTGCCAGTTCTGCTTCCAGTTGCCCGCTGACAGTGAGGTTGGTGCTTTTACCGAAAAAATCTTTCGAAAAATCAATACTGCCGTCTTCTTTTTTTGGCGGTTTTTTTAAATCAAGAGTTGTTACCCGGAACATTTCTCCGGCACCTTCTGCATCTGAGCCGGTAATGATGGGAGAGTGGATATTGTAAAAGCCTTTGTCATTGAAAAACTTATGTACGGCAAATATCATTGCATGACGGATGCGGGTAACTGCACCAAACAAATTTGTACGAAATCGCAAGTGGGCTATTTCGCGCAAGAATTCCAGACTGTGACGTTTTGGCTGTAGAGGATATTCAGCCGGATCGGCTTTGCCAAGCAGATGAAATTCATCCACAATCAGTTCTACAGATTGTCCCTTTCCCTGAGATTCCACCAGTTTACCTTTGACTGCCACAGATGCACCGGTATGTACATTGTCCAGAAGGTGATTGTCAAATCTGTCGAAATCAACAACGGCCTGCAGATTGTGCAGCACAGAACCATCGTTGATGGCAAGAAATGCCAGATTTTTGCTAGCTCTTTTTGTCCGAACCCAGCCCATTATCAGCACTTCGCGCTCATCACCAGGCAATGTCAGTATTTCCTTAATTTTTGTCCGCTTCATCAAAACTGTTTTAGATTTTTACAAAAATAACAATTTTGATTGACTTCGACAGGCTTAGATATGCTTTGAATTTGATATAAGCCGACCCGACTAAAAAACGGATTTTGGAATGAAATAAAAGTCTCTTTTATGATGATTTTTTGCATCTCTGCCGGCCGGAATCAGCATGCCTTTTACCAGGATGTGGGGAATGTAGTTTTCAGCTTCCAGCAATGGGAATATTTTATCTCTGTCTTTGGATAATTCTATTTGCAAACGTGGATGATGCCGGCGAATGGTTTTCATCATGTTTGTCAGGGTAGGATATTCATAGCCCTCAATATCGATTTTGATGAAATCAATTTGTTCAAGTTCTGCAAACAAATTATCCGGAATTTTCATCTCGGCCTCAAAATACTCACTGAATTCTTTCTTTTTGTCCTCAGCGATTTTTGTCATGCCGTGATGAACAACTCCATCCCGGCTTGGCATGCCCATTTTTACCCTACGCTCACTTTCACCCAGTGCATAAGGCAGCATTTCTATATTGCGCTTGCCTGTCTTTTTTACATTGTCCTGCCAGATATCACGAAATAAAGGGATGGGTTCCACAGCATAAACCTTGCCACGGGATCCTGTAAGGATTGACATAAAATAACTGTAATAACCCAGGTTGGCACCAATGTCAATACAAACATCGCCTTCCTGAATAATGTTTTTAAGATAGTGGATTTCAGGATGTTTCTTTTTTAAAAAACCATTGTCCACCAGACGGATATACCATTTGCTGACAAAGCGGAGATAGCCCTCAAGCCCGAGCTTTTTATGTAAATAACGTCTAATTAATTTCATTCAGCTAATCCTCATCGTTTATTTCCTCATAATCAGCATATTCTGCATCATCTTTGAATTTTTTCCTGCGTTTTTTCCCGGATTTCCTGTCTTCCGGTATATTTTCAATGGTAATATCTCCTTCGGATTTATTGCGTTTCTCCCGATTGCTGTAGGCGTTGTTTTGCTTGTCCTGCATTTGTCTGACTTTTCTGTGCAGCAACCATGGTATGATAAACCGGAAAAGTATCCGGAAAAACAGAAAAATCAGAATTAAAATAATAATAATCCTCATGACAGCTTTTACTGATTTATTTGATGCAAAGTTAGCACAATTTTGCGGGATTTGCGAGGCCCGTCAAACTCACATAAAAAAACATTCTGCCAGGTGCTCAGGCCGGCTTTGCCTTCTATAACTGGAATACACTCGGACGGTCCTACGATGCCTGATTTCAGGTGGGCAGCACCATTGTTATCAATCTTGTCGTGTTCCCAGACCCCCTCTGGTGCCAGCTTGTTAAGCAGATGGATGACATCGCTTTGTACGGAATTGTCCCAATTTTCCTGTATCATGATCCCAGCAGTGGCTCCCTGTACATAAATCATTACACTGCCACTGATAACCCCTGAAGTTTTGATGAAACCATGGATGTATTCTGTGATGTCTGTTAGTTGATTATGTTCTGTAGTCTCAACCTGAATTATTTTTTGCATGCTTTTCAAATTTTTGATAATTAAAACTAATGGATTATATCTGTATGACCAAACTTTATTGCATCCCAAAACCGGAGCAAAGCACAGAAGTGATTAAAAGTTTTTATCTTTAGGGAAAGAATGATATTATGAAATTCAGAACTACCATCCGGATTCCCTCTCCGGATATCAGGCTCACATATGACAGCAGACTGTTTTTACTGGGTTCATGCTTTTCAGACAATATTGGCGGTAAGCTGAGTCAGCATAAATTTGACAGCATCAGTAATCCTTTTGGTGTGTTGTATAATCCGATATCCGTACTAAATCATTTACAAAAGCTGGGAGAAGAAAATCCTGAGTTTCAGCCGGATCTGCAAGAAAGAAGAGGCCTGTGGTTTGATTACCGTTTTCACTCCACCTTTTCCCACATACGACCTGAAACAGCTGAAAGAAAGATGCAGTATGCTTTTAGACTGGCAGAAAGACATTTTAAAAAAACAGATGTGCTTTTTATTACCTGGGGTACGGCTTTTGTTTATATGTTGAAAGAAAACCAGCAAGTGGTGGCAAATTGCCACAAGCAACCGGGTTCTGTGTTTGACCGGAAAAAACTCAGTACAGAAGAAATCTGCAGGCCATACACTGATTTTTTTCAAATGCTTGAAAGTAAATACCCTGACATGTCTGTAGTGCTGACCATTTCTCCTGTAAGACACCTGAAAGATGGTTTTGTTGATAATCAACGCAGTAAAGCGAGCCTGATTCTGGCTGCAGAACTGCTGGAGAGAAAGTTCAGGCAGGTAAGTTATTTTCCCGCTTATGAAATAATGATGGATGATTTGAGAGATTATCGTTTTTATGGAAAGGATTTATGCCATCCCTCTGCTGAGGCTGTTGAATATTTGTGGAAATGCTTTTCAGAGAGTTACTTTACTTCCGATATCCGGAAATTAAAGCATGAAACCGGCCAGATAACGGCGGCAGCAAATCATCGGCTAATGTTTCCGGAAAGTGAAGAAGCCCAAAGATTTGCCCTGGCTCAGTTAAAGAAGATTGAGAATGTTATGCCATACCTTCCGGCAGGAAAACTTGATGCCGAAAGAGATTATTTTAAAAGTCTGTTGAAATAAGTCGCTGATCCACATCGGCAGAATACCCGATATAGATTTTATCGTATTTTCTGGAATACAAGACGTATGTGTAAAAAC
>JBNJGS010000089.1:0-8458 GCA_051747965.1 Bacteroidota bacterium | reverse complement strand
ATGATTTGTGAGCAGATAATTCATCTGAAACTCGCCATCTTCAAGCCAGTCAACCACTGTCAGCAGCACAAAGTGGGTGAAGCCAAGTTGATGCTTCATCAGCGAAAGCACCGGAACCACATCATTTTTGTCCACATGAACCCACGATAGATTATCGGGCTCATAGGAGGAACTTATGGTTTTGAATTGTTTTTTTATGATATCAATCGTTTCTTTCATAATTTCTTGAATTTAGTATTACCAGTTGTAATCCGGCATATTCCAGTCTTTTATGATTTGTTTCTGATTCTTTTTGTAAAAATCAAAATTTTCAGCGTATTCATTTGCCCCCTCGGCTTTGCCTTCTTTGATGCGTTGTTTGAGTTTATTAAATCCTGCGATAAGCGCTTCCGGACGAGGCATGCATCCGGCAATGTACACATCCACAGGCATGTATTTATCCACCCGGTTGATGGTGTTGTATGAGTCGAAATACATACCACCGTTGATGGTGCAACTGCCCAGCGCTACAACGTATTTGGGATTTTGCATCTGCTCGTAGGAGCGAATGGCTCGCTTCAGGGTTTTTACCGAAAGATACCCCGAAATAATGAGCACGTTGGATTGCCGTGGGGTGGGACGCATGGCTAGTCCAAATCGAAACGCATCAAACTTTGGGGTCATCAGAGGAGGCATTTCAATGGAGCCACATCCGGTTCCAAACCCCAGTATCCAAAGGGATTCTGAACGTGCCCAGTTTAAAAACTTTTCAATCACCCTGCTGCGGGGATCATGCGATTCGGGTCTGTCATGAATGAAATAATCCTTCAGCGGATCGATTTCTATCATCTCACCATCCGGAGTTTTTACAGTCCGGGGCTTGTCGTACGCATTTTTGAATTTTTCCTGATTCTCTTCAGGTGAATTCGTTGGTTTATCTTGTTTTTCTTCAGCCATAGTTTACATTATTAGGATGACAGCAATGATGCCCAGTATCAATGGTACGCCCAGGAAAAACCGAACCGATTGTTCGATTCTGAAGCGCGGAAATACCACACCAATAAACACTGTAATGAAATAAATGAAAAATGTTTTTACAATAAGTTCCAGCCAGTTGTTTGCACCACCAAAGAGCAGGTTCATAAAGAGTACTGCTTCGGTAATGTGCAAAATAGCTGCGTTTGTTCGTAATACTCCCAGATAAGATCCATGGTATTCTGTTGGTGGACCTATTGGAATCTCATTGGGTGCTTTTACCAGATCAAATGGCGAATGCATAAAAATCCCAAGCATGGAGAAAAGCAATGCTGCTCCGGCAAAGGGATTGGTAACAATCGCCCAGTTAGCAATGCCTCCCTGCTGAGCCGCTACCATTTCGGTGAGGCTAAGTGTGTCGTACTGCACAGCCAGCGCAATGATTCCCAGGGTAAAAGGCAATTCCACAGCAGTGTACTGAGATAATCCGCGGCTAACGCCAATGGCAGAGTAGGGGTGGCCACCTTCTCCTGCGCCTAAGGCCATGCCCAGCATCCCAAAAAATTTGAAATACAAAATGAGAATCAAGTCACCGGCAAAGGAAAAATTACTCCAGTGCGGATTGTCAAAAATCAGTGGCATAAACAGGAAAAGGCCTACGCCGCCGCCCAGTCTGAATACCGGCCCCAGGTAAAACATCACACCATGTGATATCTGTGAGCGTGTACCGTATAGTTTAACCAGGTTAATCCAGGGCTGATACCAGCGGATACCATAGCGTTTGCCAACCCTGGCCACAATTTTTCGTATCAGGGCAGTTTTGAGCATCCCCCAATTCAGGACGATGAACAAGCCCAGTAAAGTCCATAATAATTTTGCAACTATATTTTCCATCAGATACCAAAATTTATAATCATAAATACAATTACTGTGTATGCCAGTATGTGAATGAGATAGCTCTGTGCATTGCCAGAGTATATTTTGCGTAAACCGTCTCCCAGATCGTGAAAGAAAGCATCAATTCCTCGCCAGATATTGGTGATGCCGGGTGCTGCAAGAAACCCTACTGCCTTATTGTATCCTGCAAACATGTTGTATGCCATATGTGTGGTTTCAGGTCTTTCGGGACGTTCGGCAGCATAAACAATGTTAAACTGTCCCACCTTTTTGGCCTTTCGGCTGGTAAGGAGCAGCCATCCGGTAATTATCGCAAACATTATCATGATGATGACACCTACCTGCCAGCCATTCCAGTAGCCAAGTGAGGTCAGAGCGGTGCCCCCATCCCAGTCAAGCGTATTGGTCGGGAAATGTCCTGAGATTATATTGCCAAGAGGTTGCAGTATAAACTCAGGTTTAAATGAGAAAAACATGATACCGGCCATCAGAATAAACATGGGGATCAGGTAGGAGACCGGGGCTTCTTTGACTTTTCTGTGTTGATCCTTCAGTTGTCCCAGGAATACTGAATACAAAATTCTGAAACTGTAAAGGAAGGCAATAATCCCGGCCGTAAACACGATGGTTCCCTGCAGGTACCAGCCTTTCATGATGACAGCGTTGTAGAAAAGCCATTTGCCCGCAAATCCCACGAGCGGCGGAATCCCTGCAAGCGTGATAATGGCAAACAATACAGCGATAAAAGTAAGTGGCATCTTTTTAATCAAGCCACCCATCTGGTACATATTGTGTGTGCCTGTACGAATCACCACAGCACCTATGCCCAGAAACAGAATGGCTTTGTAGGAAGCATGTCCGGCAACGTATGTCAATCCGGCGAGCCAGCCCAGGTGCGTCATCATTGAGAAGGCAAACAGGATGTAGCCAAGCTGGCCGATACTTGAGTAAGCAAGCAGTTTTTTTGCATCTTCCTGGAAGGAAGCCGCCAGGTTACCAACAAGGGCAGACAACGCACCAAGCCAGCCAAGGGCAATTACCAGCGGGTGACCACCGGCAGCTTCAGCCCCCATGCCGATAAAGAGCAGCAGCAGTCCAAAAACGCCGGCTTTCAGTAAAATCGCCGAAACCATGGGCGAAACATCCGATTCTGCTTCGGCATGTGCGCCCGGTAACCAGATGTGCAGGCCAAGAGCGGCTGTTTTTGTCATGAAACCAATGGCCAGCAAGACAGCAGTAAGGCCGGGCAGATAGGTCATGTTTGCAAGAACATCCAGTCCGATACCGGGATTGCCTGCCTGTGCAAAACCAAATCCGGCCAGCATGGCAAAAGCACCTCCCAGTGAAAAAAGCATGTATGAAAATGCATGTTTAATTGAGCGCTTTCCGCGGATAATCAGCAAGTAAGAACCAAGTGTCATGATTTCCCAGGCAATAAAAAACTGCAGCAAGTCTGTGGCAGTAATCAACATGCCCAGACCGGCATACATCATCACGGCAGCAGGATAAAATCCCACGCGTTTCCCTTTTTGCCGGAAACCGGGAATCATGGTGAGAATGCCGCCGACAAGGAAAATCAGGGCAAAAAAGAATCTGAGGTTATCCTCACCCAGAAACTGATCAGTCAGTAAGTATGTATAGGCTCCCATACCACCAATGGCGATAATATTTTTGATTTTGGCCGGCAGAAACTCCAGCACAAACATCAGAGCAACAAAAGCCAGTGGCAAATACTGCAGCATGCTGTCAGGATAGAAATGATTCAGGTAAAAATATACGGTAGTCAGCAGCAATGCCGCGAAGGTGTATACAGGAATGAGCTGGTGGGCTTTCTGTTTGATTGTATCTTCTGATTTTATTTTCAGGCTGTATCCAAGCCAGCGGAACAGGTAAACAGCTTCAAGCAGTGAGCCTGTCAAAAGGAAAGCAATCCACCATCCGTGTCCGCTATTGGCGAGTTGCATCACAAGTTCCCATTTTCCAAAAAATGAGGGGAAGGGTGGAAATCCTGTCAGGGCAACAATGAAAAGCACGAAAACAAAAAGCAAAAGGGGTGTGTTTCTTAGTTTGCCCCAGCTTTTCAGCTTATCTGTTTTGAGTATACCTCTGAGCCAGAACAATCCGGCTTTTGCCAGAAAATGCGTGAGCAATATGCTGAAACCTATCAGTACGGTGTGTTCTCCCAAAACTGGTTGCAATCCAATCACCATCATAACCAGACCGGTTTGTGCGATGGATGAGTATCCCAGCATTCTGCCGGCATGAGATTGTTTCAATCCCATCAGATTGGAAGCAACAAAGGTGATTGCTCCAAGAACAGCAATTATCTGCATGCCGGTTTCACCCCCGAGCGGAGCCAGCTTGTACAGTACAAAGAGGGAGGCAGTGGCAGATGCGGCACTTAAAAGTGAACCAACAGCCGGATGCGTAGCCTGGTACATATCCAGACCCCAGCCGTTTGCCGGGAATGGCTTGAGTTCCAGTATCACGGGCATCAGAATAAGGAAGATGGCTGTGGCTCCTGCTTTGATGCCTGTCAGGTTGGCAGCCAGCAGATCATTGATGTAAAGAGATTCTCCGTAGTTATAGGTGAGAATGATGCCCACAAGTAAAAGTGCTGATATGATGGCTGTGGCAATCAGGTATTTAAAACCGGCCTGTACAGATTTTTCTTCTCTCGTCACAAGTGCCATACCGGCCATTGCAATGCTGGAGATTTCAAGAAAAACAAACAGATTAAAAATATCTCTTGTCATCACAATGACATTTAATCCCATGATTAGCAGGAGGAAACTTATCATGAGATTGGCTCCGTATTTTTTTAGCTGATCGGCAAAGAAAATTGCGCCAAAAAGACCTGCAAGATTGATCATGCTTGTGATAACGGCCTCATTCAAACCCATTTGCAGGCTGATGGTAAAAGGAGCTTTGAATCCGGCGGTAAAAACTTCTGTGGTTGTTTGTTGGTTAAACAGAAATCCGGTAAGCCACTGAGCGGAAATGAAACCAATGGCGGCCAGCGCGGCATAAAACAATCCTGAGGCAAATCCGGCACTTCGTTTGCCAAAAAAACCAAGGCTGAAAGCTACGCCCAGTGCTATTGCTACAATATAAATCGGTGCTACCATTTCAGTGATTTAAAGTTTGAAACATTCAGTGAATTTTTGTCTTTGGCCATTCTGACCACAAAGGTCAGCATAAGTGCAGTGATTCCCAGGCCGATGACAATGGCAGTAAGTACCAGTGCCTGTGGGATGGGGTCAACCACTTTATCTGCAAGCTCAGAGGTGGCAACAGCTTCATCTGCAATCGGAGCTGTTCTGTTTTTTACATGTCCTATGCTCACCATCAGAATGTGTATTCCTGTATTAACCAGGGCAAAACTGATGACGATTTTCATGAGATTTTTTTGCGTTGTCAGGCCCCATAGACCCATAAGCATGAGCAGAATGCCTGTACCCAATGTGATGTATTCCAATGCTATCATTCTGAATCAGTTTTAGGTGCGTGTTTTAAATTGGTAACAATGCCGGCAAGTTCGGCGCCCACTTTCAATCCAATAAAAATGTAAATAATTGGAATAACTCCGGCACTTATCAGGTGTCCCGGGCTACCGGCGGGCAGGAGGGATGTGTCCAGAAATCCGGCAGCGAAAATGATGCCCAGGACACCAATAATTACAAAACTGAGTCCGGAAAAGGATTCTGTGATTTTAAGAATGCGTTCGCTGATGCCGTCTGCAGGATTGGCTAAATATGCCAGAATCAGTGCTGAAGCCAGTATAGCACCGCCCTGAAAACCACCTCCGGGACTGAGGTGTCCGTTTATGAATACATAGACACCGGCAATCATAATGATGGGTTCAAGCAATCGGGAAGCAGTTTTTAGTATTTCGCTGGAATCCCGGAAGGTTTCTTTGTTATTTCCTTTGATCAGGAAAAATCCGAGAATGCTGGCTGTCAGAAATAAAATACTTACTTCACCCAGGGTATCCAGTCCGCGGTATCTTACCAGTACAGCAGTGACAATGTTAGCAGAACCTGTGTCCTTAAAGCCTTCATCAGCGTAAAAAGAGGCAATGGGATTGAGTTCTTCTTTGACTTCAAAGTCAGATACTCCGTACCAGAACATGACCCCGGCACCGGCTATCAATGCAAAAATCAGAAGTTTTCTAATCATGATGTTTACGGATTTTACTTAATGCATAAAAAAATATGATCACACTCAGGCCTGAACCGATAGAGGCTTCTGTCATGGCTACATCCGGCGCGGCAAGCAGCAAATACATGATGGAGGCCAGAAGGGATACGGCACCGGCAGAAATAATGGCGATGCTGAGCTTTTTGTGATAGATTGCCATGGCGGCAAATACCAGTATAATAATACCAAGTATAATGGCAATGATGATGTTAAGATTCGGATCCATTGTCTTTACCCTCCTTTTCTTTTTTGTAGTTCTCGTAATGGTCTGTTACTGTTTTGGCGGACAGTCGAATTTTTGCTGTATGACTGGCCCTGGCCAGCACATGGGATGATACCGGATTGGTAATGATGATGAAAATCGCCAGCAACAGAAACTTATTCCACCAGGCAGGTACAATAAGAATCAGTCCGATAAGGGTGAGTAAGGTTCCCAGTGTGGAAGCCTTTGTCCCTGCCTGTATGCGGTTGTATACATCCGGCATGCGTACCAGTCCCAGGGCTCCAAGGAAAATGAATATTGATCCGGCCAGTACTACAAATGCACCAATTGTTTGAAGTGTTTCCATAATTTATATGCCTTTTTCTAAATACCTGGCGACAATGATGACGCCTAAAAAACTCAATAAACCATACACCAAAGCAACATCCATATAAATGACCCGTCCGAAATTCAGGGCAAGTATGGATATCAGGGCTAAAGAGGAGATGGTAAGAAGATCAAAAGATACCACCCGGTCGCTGACCGATGGTCCCTTGATAAAACGATATAGGGTCAGGAGCATTGCCAGCCCGATAAACCCCAGGGATATCATTAATATTGTATCAATCATATATCTTGCTTATGATGTTTTCAAAACGGTTTACAATTTTTCTGGTGGCCTCTTCTCTGTCCTCAGAGCTGACATCTATCCAGTGTATAAATAAGGTGTCCTCTTCGGTATCAACTGTGAGGGTGCCCGGCGTTAGTGTGATGGAATTTGTCAGAATCATCCTTGCCATGGGCGATTTCAATTTTGTTTTAACACCCACAATTCCCGGGTTAATGGGAAGCGATGGGGATAATACCCGGCGCGCTACATCCAGATTTGAACGTATCAGCTCAAACAAAAAAACCGCAAGATAAACAAAGGTGTAAATGAATGCTGCCGGGGTCATTTTCATACCCTTAAAAATGGTGCAGCGTCTGCACATCAGTAATGCAATTACCGATGCGCTGATAATGCCTGTCAGCAACATGGGCAAATCAAATGTGCCGGTCAGCAGGAGCCAGATCAGCATCAGGATGATAAAAGAAACCACAAATGATTTTAACTTCATAACATGTGTTTAAAACGGTTCGAAACAAAAATACAAATACTGCTGTCTAAATCTGTTAAATAAATAACGATAGATAATGTATTCCGAAAAGATATTTAAAATATGTTTAATATACAAAAATAAATGAGCTTATAGATATATGTCTGATATTATTGTTAGTTTTGCGGAAACAATAGGAAGTGAATATGGATTGCCTGAGTACATTTGATGCCCTGGAGAGAGTTGTTGGCAAGAACACGGAAATCAGCAGTATTAAGAAAAACGAAATCCGTTTTAAAAAAGGAGAAACACTGGTAAAGCAAGGTGTTACCGTTAAACATATGATGTTTGTGAAATCCGGTATCGTTAAACTGGAATTTGAAACAGAGACAGGTGCTGTAATTCTGGATGTGGTACCGGCTGACAGAATGATTTGTATGAGTGGCTTGTTTGGTGACAGCGTTGCAAAGTATTCCGTAATTGCGTTATCCGATACAGAAATCTATGATATCAACAGGGAAGTTATTGAATCCCTTGTAAAAAGTGATGGTAATTTTGCTGCCACGGTTGTTCAGAACCTGAATAATAACAATCATCATTTGTATGACCGGATCAGCAGCCTCAATCAGAAACAGATGAATGGGAGGGTGGCCGATGTGATTCTTTACCTTGCCAATGATGTCTATAAAAGGGATGAATTTCCCCTGCATCTGTCGCGCAGGGATATGGGTAATTTCAGCGGGATGGCTATGATGAGCGTGATCCGAACCATACAATCTCTCAAGCAGGATGATATCATTACCGAAAAAGATGGAGAAATGACTATTCTGAACCGGAAAAAGCTTGAACAACTCAGCGAAAACGGATAAACCCCGGGTAAAAAAACAAAAAGCAAAAAACAAAACCCGTCTATCGCCGGGCAAGCTTTGTCCGGCGTAGCAAGGCGAAGACGGATAACAAACAAATTCCAATATTCAATAGTCAAAACTCCAAACCCTATGCTTTAGGTCAGGGTAGTAATGATGAAAAAAAACGGAAAGGGCTTTAGCCCTGCCTGATTTGAACATCTCAAAAAAAATATTTCAGATTACTTTATAACTTTCATTGG
>JBNJGS010000088.1:0-8460 GCA_051747965.1 Bacteroidota bacterium | reverse complement strand
TCTTTGTGCCTTGGTGGGAAACCACTTTTGCCCTTGGTGGGAACCTTTCTTTGTGCCCTTTGTGAGAAACGAATGTTCGCGTTTGGATATAAGAAGAATTATTAAAATCTTTGAAATCTTATGCACTGGATTGATTTAAGCATATTCATCGTTTATATGATTGCCATGCTCGGGATTGGCTATTATTTCCTGCGTCGGAACAAAACAACCGATGATTTTTACGTAGGGGGTCGTAGGATGGGAGCCGGGCATGTCGGTCTTTCCGTTGTTGCCACCGATGTGGGTGGTGGATTCAGTATTGGTCTTGGAGGACTGGGCTTTGCCATTGGTATCTCCGGTTCCTGGATGTTGTTTACCGGATTGCTTGGTGCATGGCTTGCGGGTGTGTTTCTTGTTCCTTTGGTTTATAGACTGGGCGTGAAACACAATTTTTACACCTTCCCGCAAATGCTTAACTTTTTCTACGACAAGCGAGTGGCCATGCTTGCCGGTATCATTTCAGGCATTGGGTACATTGGGTTTACAAGTTCACAAGTACTTGCCGGAGCCAAGCTTGCATCGGCAACTTTCATCGATCTGAATCTAAATACAGCACTGGTTTTCATGGGCATCATTGCTGTAGTGTATACTGTAATGGGTGGATTGAAAGCCGTGATATATACTGATACTGTACAGTGGATCATTCTTATTGCCGGATTGACTCTAATTGGAATCCCGGTAGCCGGTAAAGCTGTTGGTGGCTGGGCCGCAGTAAAAGCAACCTTGCCAACAGAGTTTTTGCAATTTGACAACATTACCTGGCAGCGTGCCGTCAAGTGGGTGGTTACCATTTTACCCATCTGGTTTGTTGGCATGACCCTTTATCAGCGGATATACGCTTCAAAAGATGCCAAAACAGCCAAACGTGCCTGGTTCCTTGCCGGGATTTTTGAGTATCCCTTTATGGCATTTATGGGTGTGATTCTGGGAATATTTGCCCGTGTGGCTTTTGAAAACGGCATGTTCGCTGAGTGGGGATACAGTTTCGGGGGTGATGTCGATGTGGAAATGGGTCTGCCGATTGTGCTGAGAAATACCCTTCCCATTGGTCTTATGGGATTGATGATGTCTGCCTATTTTTCCGCTATTATGTCCACTGCCGATTCCTGCCTGATGGCTGCTTCCGGCAATTTGCTCAGTGACATCGGAATGAAACTGTTTAAGGTAGATCTGAAAGGTAAAAAACTCCTGCGTGCCAGTCAGCTTGTAACCCTGCTGATAGGTGTGCTTGCCATACTCATTGCTCTGAATCTGCAAAATGTGTTGGAACTGATGCTGTATTCTTATGCGTTTATGGTTTCAGGTTTGTTTATGCCGGTACTGGCTGCGCTTATCTACAAAAAACCAAATGCTCCGGCTGCCATTGTTGCCATGTTGGGGGGAGGTAGTATGACTGTTACCCTGACATTTTTTGAAAAATTGCCATTTGGTTTGGATGCAAATGTGTTTGGATTGATTTTTTCTGCAATTTTGTACTTTGGTTTACATCACATTTTGAAAAGCAAAGGAAAGGTACCGGCTTATGGATAAAAAACTGCATAAAACCCTTCAGGAATTCCGGAGGGAACTGCATAAATACCCGGATGTATCCGGCGAAGAGAAAGAGACAGCTGGCAGAATGATCGGTTTTTTTAAACAGTACAATCCGGACAGGATAATTGAAAACATTGGTACCTATGGCCTGGCTGTGATTTTTGACAGCAAAAAACCTGGTCCGGTTACCATGTTCCGCAGTGAACTGGATGCCCTGCCCATTGGTGAAATCAATACATTTGCCCACAAATCTGTTTACAATGGAAAAGGACACAAATGTGGCCATGACGGACATATGGTGATGGTTGCCGGTTTGGCTGCCTTGCTGAAGGACAACCCACCCAAAAAGGGCAAGGTAATCCTGATGTATCAGCCTGAAGAAGAAACAGGAACCGGGGCTGTCAAAATGCTGAAAGATAATAAATTCCGGGATTTGAAACCGGATTTTATGTTTTCCCTCCACAATCTTCCCGGAGTTGAGTTGGGCGAGGTAAAGTGTAAACCCGGCGTGTTTGCTTCTGCTTCTGTGGGAATGATTGTTCGCATGAAAGGCAAAACTTCACATGCTGCAGAACCGGAAAATGGTAATTCTCCGGCACTTGCTATGGCATCCCTGGTACAGGAAATGGAAACATTAACAAAAAAATTGACACTCAGGGATTTTTCCCTGGTCACAACCATACATGCCCGTCTTGGAGAAATTGCTTTTGGAACAACCCCGGGTTATGCTGAGGTAATGGCCACACTAAGAGCTTATCGCAATGAAGATCTCGATAAGCTGAAATCTGCGGCAGAACAAAAAATGAAGGATATTACAGCCCCACGTCAGCTTGAAGCAGAAATTGAGTGGGTGGAAGAGTTTTCATCTACCGTTAATCAGAATGAGACCGTGGATGCAATAAAACAGGCAGCCAAAGAAAACGAGCTGAAATATACCGAAATGCAGCAGCCTTATCGCTGGTCAGAGGACTTTGGTTATTTTTTGCAGGAATATCCCGGTGCCATGTTTGGTCTGGGGAGTGGAGCAAATCAGCCCCAGTTGCATAATCCCGATTATGATTTCCCTGATGACCTGATCCCCAAAGGTACAGGTATGTTTTTTTCCATTATGAAACAATACAATTTTTAGTCCATGTTTCAGACCTCGGTTTTGCATATCAATAAACAGGCGCTCATCAATAACCTGGAGTTCATCAAAAAACTGGTGGGCAAGAAAACCCGGATATCATCTGTGATTAAGGGCAATGCTTACGGCCATGGAATTGAAGTCTTTGTCCCCCTTGCCGAATATTGTGGCATTAACCATTTTTCCGTGTTTAATGCTGATGAAGCCCTGCGTGCACACAAAGCCAGTCAGCAAAAATCCGGCATCATGATCATGGGCATGATTGATACCCATGAACTTGATTGGGCTATAGAAAATGACATTGAATTTTTTGTGTTTGAATTTGATCGTCTCTTTGAAGCCATTGAAGCTGCTAAGCGGCAAAACAAACCGGCACGGATTCACCTTGAAATGGAAACCGGAATGAACCGCACAGGTTTTGACGAACGGGATGCAGGGAAAGTCATTCAGGTGCTCCAGAACAATAAAAAACACTACATCCTGGAGGGCATATGTACGCATTTTGCCGGAGCTGAAAGCATCGCCAATTATGCCAGGATAGTGAATCAGCAAAAACGGTATAAAAAATATCTGAAACAATTTCGCAGAAACGGCTTGAAGCCCAGATTCAGACACGTAGCCAGCTCAGCAGCAACCATTGCCTACCCTGATGCCCAATTGGATATGGTGCGGATTGGTATCATGCAATACGGATTCTGGCCGAGTCCTGAAATATTTATCAATTACATTAGCAATAAAGAAGACAAAAGTGATCCCCTGGATCGGATTCTGACATGGAAATCACGGGTTATGGACACAAAATACGTGAAAACCGGTGAATTTATCAGCTATGGCACCAGTTATATGGCCCGCAACAACATGAAAATCGCCACAATCCCGGTAGGATATGCCCATGGCTACAGCCGCTCCTTGTCACATCAGGGCCGGGTGTTGATCAATGGCCATCGGGTGGATATTGTGGGTAATGTTAATATGAATCTCCTGATTGTGAAAATTTCGGATATTCCCGAAACCAAAAAAGGTGATGAAGTAGTGCTCATCGGTAAACAAAACGGATCGGAAATTACCGTGGCTTCATTCAGTGAGTTCAGTAATCAGTTGAATTATGAAATGCTGACCCGTTTGCCTGCCGAAATCCCGCGGATTGTTGATGTTGACCTGTAAGTTTCAGGATGCTCTCATCCCTGCCAAACAAGACAGTTATGCTGTTGCTACAAAATCATTCCGTCTTTAATCGTTAGCTTGCGGTCTGTAAGTTTGGCATGATCTTCATTGTGAGTAACAATGATGAAAGTCTGGTCGAAATCTTTTCTTAGCTCTTTAAATATGCGATATAACTCAAGACTGTTCTTGGAATCCAGATTCCCGGAGGGTTCGTCAGCCAATACAACAGCAGGATCATTTATCAGGGAACGGGCGATGGCTACACGTTGTTTTTCGCCACCGGATAACTCCGATGGCTTATGATGCAATCGCTCTGCAAGTCCGAGGCGTAACAGAAGGTCATTGGCTTTTTTCTCTGTGTTTTGTCTGGAAATATTGCCAATGTATCCGGGGATACAGGTGTTCTCAAGTGCTGTAAATTCCGGTAAAAGATGATGAAACTGAAACACAAAACCAATGGACTGATTGCGAAAAGCTGCCAGTTTTTTTTCACCCAGATTATGGCAATTCACATTGTTGATAATTACTTTTCCGCTATCCGGCTTCATTAATGTTCCTATGATTTGGAGAAGGGTTGTCTTGCCGGCACCGCTTTCCCCGACAATCGATATCATCTCACTTTTCTTCACTTCCAAATCTATACCTTTCAGTACTTCAAGACTGCCAAAGGATTTGCGGATGTTTTCAACACGTATCATAAAAAAATGTTTGTTCAAAGTTAATAATTATCAGATATTCGCAACCCGATTTCTGGTGAGAATGTTATTTTTATTATCTCAGAAAAATAAAATTGTCAAATGATAACTGTTTCTTTTTGTGAACATTGGCATTTTGCGATTTGGCAGAAATAATTTGTTACGCTCAAAAATTGATTGTATATGGCTGAAAAGAAACACAACCCGAAGAAAAAATCGGTTGATGAACTGAATGAGGTGTATGGCAAAATGCAACCCCAGGCAGTCGATATTGAGGAAGTGTTGCTGGGTGCTCTTATGCTGGAGCAGGATGCAGTGCTTCTGGTAATTGATATCCTTACAGAAGACAGCTTTTATAAAGATGAACATAAGCTGATATTTAAAGCAATATTAGACCTTGCAAAAAACCAGGAACCTGTTGATATCCTTACCGTAACCGAGCGTTTGCGTTCTCAGGCTAAGCTGGATGAAGCAGGCGGACCACATTATGTTTCCGAACTCACCAACCGGGTAGCAACCGCTGCACATGTGGAATTTCATGCCAAAATCATTCAGCAAAAATATATCCAGCGCATGTTGATTCAGGCCTCTTCACAAATTCAGAAAAGGGCTTTTGACGAATCCGAAGATGTGGAAAATCTGATCAATTATGCTGAAAATGAAATTTTTCAGATTTCTGAAGGCAATATCAAAAAGGAAACCGTTGTCATCAATAAACTGATTACCCAGGCCATTGAAATGGTAGAAGAGGCCAGTAAACGTGAAGATGGCCTTTCGGGGATTCCCAGCGGATTCTCCGAACTTGACCGATACACATCCGGTTGGCAACCATCGGATTTGGTGATTATTGCAGCACGTCCGGCAATGGGTAAAACAGCCTTTGTTCTGTCAATGGCAAGAAACATCGCTGTTGAACATAATCAACCCGTGGCCCTTTTTAGCCTTGAAATGTCTTCGCTCCAATTGGTTACCCGTTTGATTTCCGCTGAAACCGAATTGTCCGGGACAAAACTCAGAAACGGAGACTTGCACGGCCACGAATGGGAACAACTTGATGCCAAGGTCAAAGCCCTTGAGAAAGCCCCGGTTTATATTGATGATACACCTGCCATTTCAGTATTTGAACTGAGAGCAAAAGCACGCAGGCTGGTACAGGCCCACGGCATAAAGTTGATTGTTATTGATTACCTGCAGCTGATGACGGCCAATGTTGATTCCGGTGGGAGCCGGGAGCACGAGGTGTCTATGATTTCACGAAGCCTGAAAGCCATTGCCAAAGAACTCAATGTGCCTATCATTTCACTGTCCCAGCTTAATCGTTCTGTAGAAACCAGAGGAGGCGATAAACGACCACAATTATCTGACCTGCGTGAATCCGGTGCAATTGAACAGGATGCCGATATGGTACTCTTTCTTCACAGACCGGAATACTATGAAATATACGAAGATGAACAAGGCAACTCCCTCATGGGGATGGCCGAAGTCATACTGGCAAAACACCGTAATGGTGCCACAGGAAGCGTTTACCTCGAATTTGTTTCTGAATTTGCCAAATTTAAAGATAAACAGGAAACCCTTGATCCATCCGGCATGGTGATGCCTTCCAAAATGAATAGCGAGGGCGGTGGCGATATGCCTGTCAATGATGCCTTTGGTGGCAATAATGCGGATGATGATGATGATGACGACCCACTTGCCTTTTGATAAAACAATTTGCAGGATTTTCCGTTAAAATGATATGAGAAAAATTAAATATATACTCTTTACTCTTCTTGTGGCTTTCCTGGTCAATACAGCTCAGGGAGCTTACCTGCTTATTCCCATGGATGATTCCCAGGAAAATCACCTGAAAGCATACGGCATAACCTACTGGACATTGCAAAATGATGTGGACTCATGGTGGTTGCTGAATTACAGAGGTGGCTCCTTCCTTATCCCTCATTATTCCGACATAGAAAATGAATGTGTCATCAGGGGAGTATCTTATAAAATAATTGCAGATGCCCAGAAAAATCAAATCTTTTCTGAAATTTCAGGCGAAGATGTGAACATGGAAAGCATAAAACTGGAGAAAGCACCCAGGATTGCTGTTTATTCACCACCCGGGAAACAACCATGGGATGATGCCGTGACTCTTGCACTTACCTATGCAGAGATCCCTTATGATGTGGTTTATGATACTGAAATTGTTGAAGGAAAACTGGCAAATTACGATTGGCTGCACCTCCACCACGAAGATTTTACCGGTCAGTACGGAAAATTTTATGGGGCATACCGCCACATGCAATGGTACCAGCAGCAAAAAAGCGATGCCGAAGCACTGGCTGGCAGTCTGGGATTCGAGAAAGTAAGCGAATTGAAACTTTTCGTGGCCAAAACAATTAAATCATACGTTTCACAAGGTGGATTTTTGTTTGCCATGTGCTCAGCAACAGACTCCTTTGATATCGCCCTGGCTGCAGATAATGTTGATATCTGTGAACCCATGTTTGACGGTGACCCCGCCGATCCCGATGCTCAGGAAAAACTGGACTATTCCAAATGCCTGGCCTTTCGGGATTTTACGCTCAAAATGAATCCCTACGAATACGAATATTCCAACATCGATGTTACCCAAAACAGAAAAGTTTCCGAGAAAGAAGATTATTTTACCCTTTTTGAGTTTTCTGCCAAATGGGATCCGGTGCCAACCATGCTGTGCCAGAATCACACCTTCATGGTCAAAGGATTTATGGGACAGACTACTGCCTATAACTCAAAACTGATAAAGCCGGATGTACTGGTAATGGGTGAAAATAAATCGGCCGGAGAGGCAAGATACCTGCATGGCGAATTTGGCAAAGGAACCTGGACATTCCTGGGAGGCCATGATCCCGAAGATTACCGCCACTTTGTGGGAGATGAAAAAACAGAACTGGAGCTCCATCCGAATTCCCCGGGATATCGTTTAATCCTGAATAATATTTTGTTCCCGGCTGCCAAAAAGAAAAAAATCAAGACTTAGGCCGATAAGTTGCCATCATCAAGCCGTCACGAACGGGAAGTATGAAGTTTTCAAAATCCGGATCATCTGTAATCAGCATGTTGAATTCCTGAATGCCTTTTGTCATCTCATCCCCGCTGTCTGCCGTTTCTGTTACTTTTCCATCCCACAGCACATTGTCGGCAATCAGCAAACCACCCGGACGGATTTTACTTTTACATAGCTTGAAATATTCCGGGTAATCCCGTTTATCACCATCAATAAAAACCAGATCGTATTGAGCCTCCAGGTCAGGCAATACCGTTTTCGCATCCCCGATTAAGAGGTTTATTTTGTCCTTCATCCCTGCTTTCCTGATGTGATCCCGTATAAAGTCCTCCAGCTCATCATTGATCTCTATGCTTGTCAGCAATCCGTCAGCATGCAGCCCTTCGGCAAGACACAAGGCTGAATAACCTGTGTAGGTACCGATTTCAAGAATGCGTTTGGGCTGCATCAGGCAACTGATCAGTGCCAGAAACCGGCCCTGTATGTGCCCCGAAGCCATGCGCGGATGCATGGCATGCAAGTGCGTTTGGCGGTACAGCTCCTTTAATACCTCAGATTCTTTTACCGAATAATTGCGTATGTATTGTTCCAGCTCTGTATTCAGTTTCATGTTTTAAGCGTTTTAGTACAGCAAGCGAAATGTAATGTTTTCTAAAATAATATATGGCGTTTTATGACTGATTTTTTTGCTGATCTTGAGTGCATAAAAATCCTGCTTTTTTGATTAGATGTTGTTAATAATTGATATAGTGGTGGTTGGCTTATGCTTTTCAGCCGGGTTGATAGAGATCAATGTTAACATTTTGTTTATAAGATCATGCTTTAGTAACAATTATTTAACCCGATTGAAGGAAAGTTTGCCGTATATTTGT
>JBNJGS010000087.1:0-8634 GCA_051747965.1 Bacteroidota bacterium | reverse complement strand
GGGATTCTCACAGTACATACTGCAAAATATGATAATCTGTATGGGTAATCCATCTTAGTGTGCTTGCTGAGGCAATAAAAAAGGCTGTTCGTTTTAAGAACAGCCTTATGAGAATGATTGAATGGCAGGAGCTTGCTTATTTTCCGGCCTCTTCTTCTTTTTTACGCAGTTTTTCCAGCACTTCTTCCTGTGTGGCCTGGGGAAGTGCCATGTATTTGTAAAACTCCATGGAATAGTTGGCACGTCCGCTGGAAATATTTCTCAGTGTTGATGAGTAGCCAAACATTTCTGCCAGGGGAACAATGCCGTTGAGTTTCTGTGAACCTTTGCGGTAGCGGCGCATGGAGTCAATACGACCTCTGCGGCGATTGATGTTGCCAACAATATCACCGATGTAATCGTCCGGGGTATTGATCTCAACTTTCATGACAGGTTCCATCAGAATCGGATTTGCTTTGTTATATGCTTTTTTGAAGCAAAATGAAGCACAAGCCTGGAAAGCATAGTCAGAAGAATCCACTGCATGGAACTTTCCGTCAAGCAGGGTAACTTTTATGTTTTCAATCGGGAAGCCGGCCATGATACCTTCGCTCATGGTTTTCTTGACTCCCTTGTCAACAGAGGGAATAAATTCTGCAGGAATACGTCCACCCTTGATTTTATCAACAAATTCATATCCTCCTTCTTCGAGAGGCTCAATACGCATAAGAGTTTGAGCAAACTGACCTTTTCCACCACTTTGTTTTGCATAGCGATATTCCATTTCCACCTCTTCGGTAATGGCTTCGCGATAGGCAACAGATGGTTCGCCAACCTCAACATCTACTTTGAATTCTTCACGCAGACGGTCAACGATAATTTCAAGATGCAGTTCTCCCATGCCGGCAATGACATTTTCCTCTGTTTCCTGATCGTAATGAACATTGAAGGAGGGGTCTTCATTTACCAGTTTTGACAGAGCTTCACCCAATTTACTTTGTTCTTTGCGTGTTTTGGGATTGATTTTCATTTCAATCACCGGAGGCGGAACATTGATGGTTTCAAGGAATAAGGGGTGTGCAGCATTACATAAAGTATCACCGGTTTTTGTGATTTTCATTCCAATGAGTGCTACAATTTCACCCGGTCCTGCTGATTCCACCTCTTCACGCTCTTTGGCACGTATTTTCATGATTCTGCCAATGCGCTCCTTCTTGCCTTTGGTGCTGTTATATATCTCTTCACCACTTTTGATGGTACCCGAGTATATACGTGTGAAGGTTTGCTGACCGACATAGGGATCATTGATGAGTTTAAACGCCAGTGCGGAAAATGGTTCTTTTGGAGAAGGCAGACGTGAGTGTGTTTTTTCTTCATCGTCAATGGCTGTTCCAATAACAGCACCTACATCCTGAGGGGCAGGTAAATAATTAACTACAGCATCCAGCAGAAGCTGTATGCCTTTGGTTTTGTATGCAGCGCCGCAAAATACCGGTGTGATCAACAGCTTCAGGGTGGCTTCACGTGCTGCAGATTGTAACAATTCTGTGGGGATTTCTTTTTCTTCCAGATACAATTCCATGATTTCTTCATTGAAATCGGAGAGCCGCTCTATCAGTTGATTGCGAATTTCCCGGTATTTTTCCCGGTATTCGTCAGGAATGGGTATTTCAATGCGTTCTTTTTCTTCAAATTCATACGCTTTGCCTTCAATGATATCGATCATACCACGAAAATCGGCTTCAGCACCCATGGGCACCTGGAAAGGTATGGCGTGAGCATCCAGGTATTCGTTCATCTGGCCTACAACTTCAAAAAACTCTGCACCGGTACGGTCCATCTTATTGACAAAAGCCAATCGTGGTACTTTATACCTGTCTGCCTGATACCAGACTGTTTCACTTTGGGGCTCAACCCCGCCAACAGCACAAAAAACCGCTACCATGCCATCAATCACGCGCAAAGACCGCTCCACTTCAATGGTGAAATCCACGTGCCCGGGAGTATCAATTATGTTGATCTGATGATTATTCCAACTCGCTGTGATGGCTGCCGAAGCTATGGTGATACCACGATCCTGCTCCTGCTTCATAAAATCCATGGTGGCAGAACCATCATGTGTTTCACCAAGCTTGCGATTCATACCTGTAAGGTACAATATGCGTTCTGTAACTGTTGTTTTACCTGCATCAATGTGTGCAGCAATACCGATGTTTCTTAATTTCGTTAACATAATCTAATTTCCAGTGTTGTAAAAAATTGAGGCCGCAAAGGTAGGTAAAGTCTTTTAAATTAAAGCTTAAAAGTGTGTTAGATTTTCGTAAAATTTCATGATACTGTTCAATTGCTGAATTTACCTTCTTGCTGTTGCATTTACGTTCTAAAACAAAGGCAAGTAAGCAAGTGCTTTACACCGCCAGAAAGGAAGAGCATGATTTATGGTAATTATGCAATGAATCCTTGATGCTGGAATGATGAGATAAATCCCTCACAAGCTCAAAATACAGCATATCGGGCCATTAGTCTGTCGAAAAATCTATCCTGGCCTGTGTATCTGTCAACCGGAAACTACGCCGGTGATGAGGACTTGCACCGGATATAGAAATTGCTTCACGGTGAGCTTTGGTTGGGTAGCCCTTGTTTTTGTTCCAGGCATAATGCGGGTAATCCTTATGCAGTTTGATCATATACGCATCGCGGTAGGTTTTTGCCAGAATGCTGGCTGCTGCAATGCTGGCAATTTTGCCATCACCGCCAACCACACAGCGAAACGGTATATCACGCCAGGGGTTAAATCGGTTTCCGTCGATCAGCAGAGCTTCAGGAACTGAGGTTAAACGTTCCAGCGCCAGATGCATGGCTTTTATGGAAGCGTGCAGAATGTTGATTTCATCAATTTCCTGTGGCGATACCGAGGCTACCGCCCAGGCCACAGCTTCTTTTTCGATTTCAGGACGCAGATGCATCCGTTTGATTTCACTTAGCTGCTTGGAATCGTTCAAAAATTCACTGGCGTAATCATCCGGCAAAATTACAGCGGCTGCAAATACAGGTCCGGCCAGGCATCCCCTGCCAGCCTCATCACAGCCTGCAGTCAGCTTTCCGTTAAAAAGATTGTCATTGCTTACCAGCATACAAACAGGTTTCAATGGTTTTCCAGAATCGTTCTGCTGTCTTATCCCAACTGAATTTTAGCTTTTGCGTCTGTCCCTGCTCAACCAGATGCTGCCTGAGCTGCGAATCTTCCACGACTCTCTGCATCGCTCCGGCAATGGCCTTATGATCATCGGGGTCAACCTGTATGGCAGCCTTTCCGGCAACTTCCGGCACCGATGTGCGATTGCTACATACGATTGGCACATCTGCTGCCATGGCTTCCACAAGGGGAATCCCAAAGCCCTCAAAAAACGGCACAAACACCATGGCTTCGGCTGCTCCCAACACGCCGCTGAGCTCCTGTGCAGGTAAACGTCCGGTGAAAATCACGTCCCTGTCATGCGACATCGCGGCAAGCTGGTTTTTAATGGCTGCTGTTTTGTGCATGGCATCACCAACCACAACCAGTTTATGGCTGTGTTCTGTTTCCTCCCTGAAGTGTTCAAACGCACGGAGTAAACCGGGTATGTTCTTCCTGGGATTAAGCGCACCCACAAACACGAAGTAGGGATACCCATCGCTTACATCCTCGCGCACAGATTGTTTTTTGCCTTCGCTGGCAGGCTGATACAGAGAATTGATGCCGTTGCAATACACATCTGTCTTTTCGGGGTCAATCCCATATGTTTTGGCAATATCCTGACGGGAATACTCAGATACTGTCCCGACGCGGCAGGCTTTACGAGCGTACCGTGGAAAATATTTCCGGTAAAACCAGCGCACCAGTGGAGGTAATTGCTGCGGATAATGCTCAAAATTCAGATCATGTATCACCGGTACCGCCGGCACATCCGACCGCAGGGATAAAAATCCGTCCGGACTGACAAAAACATCGGCTTTGTATTTTTTCAACACGCGTGGAAGCCTTATTTCAAGCCATATCCACCATAAAAACGGGTGACGGGCGGGCGGACCTACCACTATCGGTGTAACATTGCCTGCAAACACAAAATCATCGGCGTAAGGCCGGTCAAAAATAAAAATAAACTCATGCTCGGGATGGGCCTGCACCATTCGCTTCAGGCTTTCGTAAGAAAACCAGCCAATGCCTTCCAGCTTGTCTTTCAGAAGTAATCGTGTATTTACTGCAATCCGCATGCTATATCAGTCCAATATGTTCAAGCCGTTCCAGATCTTTTTTTGTGTCGATGGACATGGCTTCATGTTCGGTGAGTTCTACCCGGATCTTATATCCGTTTTCTATCCAGCGCAACTGTTCCAGAGATTCTGCAATTTCCAGAGGTGTGCGCTCCAGGGCAGCAATTTCTTTCAATATCTTATAGCGATAGGCATACAAACCAATATGCTTGTAAAACTGATGCTGAAATATCCATTTTTGTTCCCGTTTTCCCCGCACAAAAGGGATGGGTGAACGGGAAAAATAAATGGCTTCTTTTTTTTGGTTAAGGATCACTTTTGGTTTGTTGGTATTGAAAATATCTTCCTGATTGATGATCGGTTTTGCCAGGGTAGCAATTTGTGTACGTTTGTATCTGAATGGTTTTTTAATTTGCTCAAATTGTTCGGGCTGTACGAAGGGTTCATCTCCCTGAACATTGACCACCACCTCAAAATCTTTTTCCTCAATCTCCCGGATGATTTCAATGGCCTCTGCGAGTCTGTCGGTACCGCTTTTGTGACGTCTTGATGTCATGATATATTTGCCACCAAAACCCTCGATATTTTTGGCTATGCGCTTATCATCAGTAGCGATATAGACCGTTTCAAAGGATTTTGAGGCTTGTTCAAACACCCTCTGTATCATGGTTTTACCATTGATTTCAGCCAGTGGTTTTCCCGGAAAACGCGTTGATCCATACCGGGCCGGTATAATTGCAATAAAACTCATACGTGTAATTTGGCACTAAATTAAACAATTTTTCGTATTTTCAGGTTTTCAAATGCGGTGATCTTGGTAAGCATATACCGCCAATGTTGAATCAGAGAATACAATGAATTATGACAAAGCAAACAATAGCACTGGCAGCCGATCATGCCGGTTTCCAACTGAAAGAACAGATCAGGCAATATCTGAAAGACAAGGGATATGAGGTAAAAGATTTTGGGACCCATTCAGAGGAAAGCACCGATTACCCGGATTATGCACATCTTCTGGCCGAAAGTATTGAATCAGGCGAGAGTGATTTGGGATTTACTTTTTGCGGTAGTGGCAACGGCATCAGTATGACTGCCAACAAGCATCAGGGCATACGCTCTGCACTTTGCTGGGAAGAAGAGCTTGCTGCTCTTGCACGTCAGCACAACAACGCCAACGTGTGCTCTGTCCCTGCACGTTTCGTATCAGAAGAAAAAGGCCTGAATATTGCTAAAACCTTTCTCAGTACAGATTTTGAAGGTGGCCGCCATCAGCGTCGGATCGAAAAAATTCCGGTGAAGTAGATTGATTTTGCTTTTACAGGAACCTTTCAGGGCGAAACTGCCCTAAAAGTTTGAATTATCAGATGTCCAGATTCATCCCTTTGGGTAAAAAACCGGAGATTTCACCTCCGTTTTTGTACACATCTTTTACAATGGAACTGGAAATGAACGTATGTTCGGGTCGTGTAAGCAGAAAAACCGTTTCTACATTGTTGTCAAGAAACTTGTTTGTTTGTGCGATGGCCCGCTCAAACTCAAAATCAGCAGAAGTACGCAGGCCCCTGAGCAGGTATTGTGCACCCAGATGTTTGCAGAAATCAACTGTCAGTCCTTCATAAATCTGCACATCAATTTTGCTTTCCTCACGATAGAGTCTTTTTATCCATTCCACCCGTTTTTCGAGTGGGAAAAAGTTCCCTTTGGAGTGGTTATCGCCCACGCCAATAATGATTTTGTCAAACAAAGGCAAGGCCCGCTGAACAATGGATTCGTGTCCTACGGTAAAGGGGTCAAATGAACCGGGAAAGAGGGCTGTTTTTTTCATTCTACTTTTTTTTGGAAATTTTTGACCATGAATCGCGCAAGGCCACAGTGCGGTTGATGACAATTTTTTCTTCCGTGCTGTCTGTATCCGTGCAGAAATAGCCGGTACGCTCAAATTGAAAATGATCACCGGCTTTTGTGCTTTTTACTGATGGCTCAACCCAGGCTTTAAGGGTATGTAGTGAATCAGGGTTGAGGTTATCCTTGAAATCACCACCTTCAGGTACATCCGTAGGGTCTTCAACATTAAACAGCCTGTCATACTGACGAATTTCTACCGGTATTGCAGTTTCTTTGGCCACCCAGTGGATGGTGCCTTTTACTTTTCTGCCATCAGGCGATTGACCACCACGGGTTTCAGGATCGTAGGTGCAGTGAATTTCTGTAATCTCGCCATTATCATCCTTTATCACATCCTGGCAGGTGATGAAATAACCATAACGAAGACGTACTTCGCGCCCGGGTCCCAGACGGAAGAATTTTTTTGGCGGATCTTCCATGAAATCTTTTTGCTCAATGTACAGCTCACGTCCAAAGGGAATCATACGTTTCCCGGCACTTTCATCTTCCGGGTTATTGACACCTTCCATTTCCTCAATCTGTCCTTCGGGATAATTGGTAATTACCACTTTCAGCGGATCCATCACAGCCAGTCGACGCTCGGCGGTTTTGTTCAGGTCTTCACGCACTGCCCATTCCAGCAGACCGACGTCTATGGTATTTTCCCGCTTGGCCAGACCAACGCGTTCGGAAAACAGTTTCAATGCCCCCGGGGTAAATCCGCGTCTGCGCAAGCCTGAAATGGTAGGCATGCGGGGGTCATCCCAGCTCTTGACATAATTGCCCTCAACCAATTCCATGAGTTTGCGCTTGCTCATCACGGTATAGGTCAGGTTGAGCCTTGCAAATTCAATCTGTCGTGGTCGCGGTTCATTTTCTTCTGTAATCTGATCGAGAAACCAGTTGTATAATGGCCGGTGGACTTCAAATTCAAGCGTGCACAAGGAGTGTGTGATGCCTTCGATATAATCGGATTGCCCGTGTGCCCAGTCGTAATTGGGATAAATGTTCCATTTACTTCCGGTGCGGTGATGCGATTTTTTGAGAATGCGGTACATCACGGGATCACGCATGTGCATGTTGGGCGAATCCATATCGATTTTGGCCCGCAGCACCATGCTTCCTTCATCGTACTCGCCGTTTTTCATACCTTCAAACAGACGCAGGCTTTCTTCAGGCGGACGATCACGGTAAGGGGATTTTATACCGGGCTCTTTTGGTGTGGTGCGTTGCCGCGATATTTCTTCACCGGATTGTTCATCAACATAAGCCTTATCTGCCTTTATCAGCATAAGAGCCCAGTCGTACAACTGATCAAAATAATCCGATGCATAACACAATTTGTCCCATTCAAAACCCAGCCAGGAAACATCTTTTTTAATGCTTTCAACGTATTCTTCTTCTTCCTTGACGGGATTGGTGTCGTCAAAACGAAGGTTGCACTTCCCATTGTATTTTTCTCTGATGCCGAAACTCAGGAAAATGGCTTTGGCATGGCCGATATGGAGATAGCCGTTTGGTTCGGGCGGGAACCTTGTGTAAATGCTATCGTGCTTGCCGTTGGCCAGATCTTCCTCAATAATCTGGGTAATAAAATTCCCTGCTTTGTTTTCTTCGGTTTCCTTATGCTGTGTCATAGTAAAATGTGTTATCGTCGGAACAAAAATAAGCCGAATTATTGTTGTAAAGAAAAGAAAGGGTATTAAATTCGCAAAAAATGCTGAATTATGGGACAAATTGAAATCGAAGGCATGGAGTTTTATGCCTATCACGGGCATTACGAAGAAGAACGCTACGTGGGCAATCGTTTTTTGCTGGACATTTGCATCACCACCGACACAAGCAAGGCTGAACAATCCGACAGAATTGAAGACGCCCTGAACTATCAGAAAGTATATGCTTTGATAACCGCTGAGATGGAAGAGGAGAAATCTCACCTTCTGGAAAACATCGGTCGCCGCATCATCAATAAACTGTATGATGAATTTGAGGGCATTGACAAGCTGCGCATCAAAATCAGTAAAATGAACCCTCCCATGGGGGGACAAATCCGTTCGGTCAGTGTCACTCTTGAAGAATAATCAGCAGGCGGCAGAAAAAATTTGTCCCCGCTGTGGCCGGAAGTTTGCCTGCACAGGTGACGAAAGCTGCTGGTGCCTGAACTGGCATCTCCCGGCCGGCCTGAAAGCAAAAATCCAGAACGATTACCATGAGTGCCTTTGTGAAACCTGTTTTCAGGAGCTGGGCGCAAAATTTCTTGGTAATGAATAAAAGTTTTTTTACTTTTGCACATCCTGACCAAAGGGTACCTTGGCCGAGTGGTTAGGCAGTGGTCTGCAAAACCATGTACGGCGGTTCGACTCCGCCAGGTACCTCAAAACAAAACCCGGTTTGCTATCAGCAGGCCGGGTTTTTTACTTTTTATACCACAAACCACACCCTACCCAACACAACATGCGCGCATTTACCATCACGACATTGGGATATTTCATTATGACATCTATGTATGAGGGGGGG
>JBNJGS010000086.1:0-9464 GCA_051747965.1 Bacteroidota bacterium | reverse complement strand
CCGCAGCCTGACGGAGGCCGGCATCCTTGCCTGTGGCAGGGCGTGCTTTTGTGTGTCGGGCAGAGTGGCCGGAGAAACTCCTGTCCCGACGCTGACAAAAGCCGGCGTGCCACAGGCAAGATACAGGCCGCAGGCAGAGAGCATGCCTGATGGAGAGTAACATGCTCACGCTGCCCAAATGAAAACCATGTAAATATTACAGTAAGCTGCCTGAATCCGGCATGGGTTTGGAGTGGAAATGGGCTGAGCGAGGTTTAATTTCGAAAAACGCTACCGAGGCTGGACGTGCGTATTTTTTTGAAGCCCAAGAGGTATAAAACAATAACATATAGTATAAAGCTCAGCAACAGATAATCTGATTGCGACATCAGGATATAATTGTATGTGCCGTGCAGAATGATTGGGACAAGCCATGCACGCAGCAGTTTTCGCCATCTGCCGTGGCTGGTGAATTTTGCTTTGGCCAGGTAAAATCCCATGGAGATACCAAAAATTGCATGTGCCGGAACCGCTGTCAATGCACGTGTTAAGCCCACCTGATGGCCACTGCCGGTGACATACATGATGTTTTCCACCAGCGCAAATCCCAGGGATACATAGACAGCATATACAATGCCGTCAAATTTTTCGTTGAAATAATTGCTGCGCCAGACTATCAACAGGAGTGCAATCAGTTTCATACTTTCTTCACAGAGGGCTGCAACACCAAAAGATGTGACAAAGGCATACTGCCATTCAAAACTGTAAAAATATTCAGTAAGCCTCAGCATAACGGTTTCCCACCAGATAACCGGTAAAACAATGGCCACACCTCCGGCGAAACTTAGCAACAAAAGCCACCACGGCTCTTTTTCATATTTGTCACGATGATAAATATAAAAGAGAATCAGAATAACCGGAGCGGTGGCAAGTCCTGCAAGTTTTAGCATAATCAGTTAATATTCATTGCTTCTGAGGGACTTATCCTTGTTACAAGCATGGATGGAACAATGAGCATGAGCACAGTTATCAGCATGGTGCCGATATTAAGAATCAGCAGGTGGAGCAGGTTAAGGTTGACCGGAACGGTTGATACGTAGTAGGAAGCAGCATCCAGTGTGATAAGACCAAAGGATTGCTGTAATACACACAGTCCGATACCGATCAGATTGCCCCAGAGTAAGCCCCGTGTAATGAGAAAGCCTGCATGGTATAAAAATATTTTCCGTATGGTAAAATTTGTTGCTCCCAGACTTTTCATGGTTCCTATCATGTTGGCACGTTCGAGGATAATGATTAGCAATCCGCTTACCATATTAAAGCCTGCAACAAGTACCATCAAAATGAGGATTACCCACATGTTGGTATCCTGCAGGTTGATCCAGTCAAAAATCTGCGGGTATTGTGTAGTGATGTTTTTTACGGTGAGGGTTTCCCGGTCGGGTGAATAGTTGTTGCCAATAATCCGGGTTGCTTTCCTGTCCATTTCTATCAGTTTGTCAAAATCATCAATCAGGATTTCAAATCCACTGATCTGATCATCTTCCCAGTTGTTGAGTTTTCTCAGATGCTTGATATCAGCAAAAACAAATATTTTATCCAGTTCTTCCAGTTCACTGTCATAAATGCCGGAAATTATGAATTTACGCATCCGTGGGGGCTCCTGAATAAAATACATATGCAAATCATCACCTACGGAGAGCATGAGTTGATTGGCAAGGTATTGGGATATGAGTGCCTCATTGGTTTTGCTGCTGTCCGAAATCTGCGGGACATGCCCGTCCACAAGTTGTTGTCTGAAAAATTTCCAGTTAAAGTCTGTATCAACACCTTTAAGCATGATCCCCTGCAGATATTCTTCGGTTTGGATGATGCCGGCTTTGGTTATGTAGCGCTGAATGTTCTGGACACCCTCAAGTTCGGAAACCGGTTCAATCCATTCCTGGTTTTCTGTGATGGGGCGGGTTTCAAATGAGCTGCTGTTATCATAATTTGTCACCTGCAGGTGTGCGCCAAAGCCACTTACCTTATTGCGGATTTCCTGTTTGAAACCGGTTAAAATGGCAACAGCAAGTATCATAACCACAAGCCCGAGTGCTATCCCTGTAACGGCAATGTTTACAATAGGGCGGCTATAGTTGCCTTTGTTTTTCTCGCCCCGTAGCATTCTACGGGCAATGTATAACTCTGTGTTCATAATTTTGCTGTTGGTTACAAATGTAGCATTAAAACATTGAATTTGAAACCAAATTATGTCAGGGGATGCTTTTTTGTATCTTGGGGCAAATTTTACTGGTAATGAAAAGAAGTTGGGTATTAATATTGTTTCTGCTGCTGGCGTTTGATATGTATGCCGGGGAAGAAGATACCGTCAGGGTGAAAGTTTTTGATTTTAAAACCCCGGGCCCGGAAGGCTGGAATGCTTCATACACGGGGAAGGCTCATTTTCCGGATACGGGCAGATGGCGACAGATACTGATGGTGAAAACCCTCAAATGTGATGATGCCACCAAAGCGGACAGCTTTCCCTGCGGAGAATGGGATTATCTGACAAAAACAAATATTCTGCTGCCTGATGGAGACAGCGTGAAGCATGTCAACCTCTCGGCTTTTGTAACACCATACGGGAAACGACTGGAGCTGGGCGGCGAAAAAGGCTGGCAGTGGGTGGTGGATGTTACTGATTATGCACCTGTACTGAAAGGAAGCAGAGAAATTATTTCCGGAAACAATCAGGAATTGCTTGATTTGGAATTTTATTTTATTGAAGGTGTACCCGACAGAGATGCACTCGGTGTTATGAATGTCTATCCATTTGGAGAGTATACATATGAGCATCTGGCGGATGATTCCCTGATGCAGGAAACAAGGATTATTCTGAATCCTGAAGCTGAACAGTATATGCTCAGGGCGCGCATTGCCGGACATGGTCACGCAGGACCGTACAATTGTTGTGAATGGGATGAGAAAATGCACACCTATCGTATTGATGGAATGCCGCTGAAATGGACGGTATGGAAGGATTGTGGATTTAATCCCATCTATCCACAGGGTGGCACCTGGCAATTTGACAGGGCCGGATGGTGTCCGGGATCGGAAGTGGATAAAATGGATTTTGATATTACCTCTTTGGTAAATCCCGGTGATACTGTGAAAATTGATTATGATATTGAAATGTACTCGGGAAACGGAGAAAAAGAAGGAAAATTTACCATGAGCCACCAGCTTTTTTCTTTTGGAGTAGCTAATTTCGGGGTGGATGCCATGCTTGCCGATATCATCAGCCCAACCAACAGGCAGGAATACGGACGATACAATCCGTCCTGCAGTGAGGCTGTAGTGATAATCCGGAATAGCGGGGAAGTTCCTTTGCGAAGCCTGCAGATTTCATATGGAATACTGGGTGAAGCGCCGCAAACATACCGGTGGTACGGAGAGCTTGATTTTCGTGAAGAAGCACAGGTGCATTTGCCCTTAACCGGGAATAGCGGTATGTCAGAGAATGGCGTGTTTTATGCTGAGGTAAGCAAACCCAATGGCAGAGAGGATGAACAGCCGTATAATAACCGGATGGAGACGCCTTTTACCCGTCCGGAAATTCTTCCGGCAGATTTTGTGATTCATATTGAGACCAATGATCTGGGCAGGGCTGCAGAAAACCGGTTGATCATTTATGATGCTGCTGGCAGGGTGGTTTTTGAACACGGGATGTATCAGGACAGTACCACATATGATCATGTTCCGGATTTGCAGCCGGGTTGTTACCGGATGGAGCTATATGATGATCAGGAAGATGGCCTGATTCGACATTGGTGGAATTATTATGAGGACAAAACGCGCGTTGGCAAAAATGGCAGGCTGGAAATTCATCACTCCAATGGTGATTTGATCCGGGAGCTTCCCTTTGATTTTGGCGAAAAAATGTTGCTGGAATTTGTTGTGCGTTGATTGTTTAAATGCTACCAAAACGGCTGTGGTATCAAGTGGAAAGCAGATGCCCGGCTTTTTTTTGAAAGATAAAAAAACACAGCCCGGAGTGAGCTGTGTTTTTACGATAGACAGATAAGGCTTAGAGTTCGGGTTCGGTAATTTCCACACCAAATTCTTCCAGTTGATCTCTGATTTGAATTTGTTCTTTAATTCTTGCCAGAGCATCACTGTCTCCGGATACTTCATAATGCTTTTGGGCTTTTGTGTAATTTCCGATGATTTCATAACACATGCCAATTGACAGGTTTACATCTTTATTGTCTTCAAGTTCCTGTAATTCGAAAAGCACACTGGCCATTTCTTTCACATTGTCATCATTATCAAGCTTTCTTAGTTCTCTGCGTTTTTTTCTGAATTTTTTTCTGAATTTCTTATTGTCAGGTTTAAGCCAGGGGAAATTGTATTTGTATTCCCTTTTTACCGGGTTGAGCATGTATCTGTAATCGGCGATAACGGCATTATTCAGACTGCTAAAGAAGTTTGCAGGTGAGGTCAGACGTGGTTTTTTCATGTATTTACTCTCTGAGTCACCTTTGTCTTTTGAGAAAGTGTACTCTTTGAAGATTTCGTCAGTATTATTATCTACAATCTGTATTTTACCACTTAAGTTAGCATTTGAACTGGCAGTGTATTCATAAAAATGAATGGGTAATTTGTCGTCTGCCATTAGTTCTTCGGTTTTGTGAGCTTTATGCCCTTTGTTTGTGTTTGTTTTGTATTCATATTCACCGGTGATGACATAATTGGCTTCCTCTTCATTATCTGTTGTTTCATACATTTTTGTAGTCATCCAGGGATTGAGTGTTGGCAATCCTTGTTCTACCAGCAGGCCTTCTGCATTGATGCCTGTAATCATGGCATTTCTGAATTCCGTTTTTAACTTGCCTGCATTGGCATCCCGGTTTGCGTTTTCAAGATGATCGACATAGATGGGTCCTCCGTTTTCCAGAATGACAGAAGGCATCTGTAATTTGTAAGTTTTGATTTTTTGTGCCTGCAGATTTCCTGACATTACAAAACAGGAAACAATAATGAGTGCTTTTATTATGTTTTTCATAAAATTACGATTTATAGTTAGCTAATACCAGTTTTACTTCTCTTGAGTTCCACGTTCCGGGTGTTACAATCAGGTTTTTATTTTCCTTGTTGGGGATTCTGAACCTGATGTAGTCTTCGTTTTTAATTTCCGGGTGGAAATAAAACAGCATGGCTTTCCAGTAATCTTTGAATTTGCCGTCATCATTTTTTTCCGTATCTTTTTTAAACTCCTCTTCACTTTTCATATTACCTTTTCTGTGATAATATTCTCCGGTTTCCACGTTGATAATGGCTACATGGCGTGTGGTTTTTCCCGTCTTCGGATCCATGACATTTAAATTATCAAAGCGCCATTTCGGATAACTATCAATTTTGTTGGGGTCGAAAGCTTCTTCTGAAGCTTTGAAATCATTCATCACAACCCTTTCCGGTTTTTCAAACTTTTCATTTGCTTTGGTTACCATCACGAATTCGTGACCGTCGGTAATGCTTGAAACCTTTGGCTTAACCTTAAGCTGGGCGCTCAGGTTCATGCCAATAAGCATAGCTGTAAGCAATAAAATGCCTTGCTTTTTAATTCTTAGTTTACTCATGATATATCAGTTTTGGTTAACATAGTTGTTTCATAAAAGCAGAAAAACAAGAAGAGTACCCTTAGCCGGATACCGTCCTTCCTGATTTGGTGTTATTACGTTTGCTTATTGGTTGCCTGATTTATGTGAATTTGAAAAAAAATTTCTGTTTGTTTTGTATAATATCTCCTGATAGAAGTGGGAGTTCAAGCAGGCAGGAATGTGGGGGAGGAGTGATAAAAAAACCGGAACCGGTCCCAGATGAATTTATCTGATACCAATCCCGGCATTCGCTTATGAAAAAATTTTGGCTAGAAAAATCTTTGTTTGCTGTTCGGTTTTTTGGGTATGGTGTATTTGACAAAAAGCTCAAATGAACCGTTTTGATAACTGCGGATGCTGGAAGTGGCAAAATCCACAGCCAGACCAAAATCAATTTGTTCATATTGTAAGCCCAGCATACCCACGATGTTGCCATCGGTACGGTAAGACACTCCCAGCCAGTAGTATTCCTGATAAATACCTCTCACATTAAGGTCAAACTGAAAAGGGGTCTGGAAAGTACCTTTTATCAAAGCGGAAGGTTCGATTTGAAAATCATTCTGCAAATCAAATTTATATCCACCCATGAGGTGATAGTGCCGTGCCAGCCTGTTGAGTTCCACTTCTTCGCCACCGATTTTTACAGGCAGTTCTATCATTTGATTTGCTGAAAGGCCGGCAAAATACCGGTCGTTGTACAGGTAGATGCCAAAATCTGTTTCGGGTAGCCAACTGGATTCACGGCTGTAGGTGCTGATGGCCGGGTCGTTTTCATCCAGGGCTACCATATCCCGGTAATCAAGTTGGTATTGAAACACCTGGAACGACAGACCAAAACCAAGTTTGGAATCAGCAAATACGGGCAAAAAATATGCATAGTTGCCTTGTATTCCGATGCGGTTTTCCGTGCCAAAACCATCTGAATAAATCATGCCGCCAACTCCCATAGTACCATTGTTTAAGAGTGTATGTGCACTCAAAACCTGTGTGGATGGTGCATTCTCAATACCAACCCATTGTTGCCGGGCTGTCAGGGAAATCGGGATGCCAGATTCACTGCCGGTGACTGCTGGATTCAGTAACATTCTGTTGAACATGTACTGCGAATAAAGTGGTAACTGTTGCGCTGTTGCTGAACCGAAAATTGCGGCCAATACGAGTAATAAGCTGAGTTTTTTCATAGTATGATGTTTTTTTTATTATCTGATTAATGTTACTGTTCCTTTATAAGTTGTTGTATGATTGATCTCAAGTATATAGACATAAGACCCCAGTGGTAAATCTTTGCCCCTGCGCGTTCCATCCCACTGGTTTTTCTGGTCTGAATAGCTGTTGCCGGTGCCTTCAAAAGTAAAAACCTCATCACCCCAGCGATTGAAAATATTGATTTGAATCCGGGTGAATTCTCTGATTCCCTGAACACGCCAGGTATCATTGAGACCGTCTCCGTTTGGTGTTAATACCGTGGGTATCACCAGGTCTTCAGCGGCTTCCGGTAGGACCACAATCTTTGAGCTGTCTGTATCTCCGCACACCTGATCAAAGGTGTACCAAATTTTGTGCGGTCCTTCACCGGCTTCCTGAGGATTGAATTCGCCGGTGGTTTCATCAATACCGTTGCCGGTCCATATACCTCCCGGGTTGTTTGCCACAAGCTGAATGGCCGGATCGTTAACAAAAACACTGTCTTCAACAAAAATGCTGGCGTCGGCACGCTGATGTACTGTAAAAATGACCGTGTCAGCATCACCGCAAAGGCCGTCAAAGGCATAAATGATCTGATGGTTGCCAAGCCCGGCTTCTGCCGGATCAAAAACTCCGTTTTCTTCATCAATGCCATTGCCAGACCAGCTTCCGCCTTCCATTACTACATTGGGCCTGAAAGCAGGATCGTCAGAACAAAAATTGGTTTCAGATTTTATTTCTGCATTCATTGATTGCAGGATTTCAATGGTGATCTCATCACTGTCGCCACAGTTGCCTTCAATGGTGTAGCTGATCAGATGCTGGCCGGGGCCTGCAATTTCAGGATCAAAAAAGCCTGTGGATGGCTCAGTCCCGGGTCCGCTCCAGATACCGCCGCTTTCTGCCGCCGTAAGCACAAGTGGATCCGTATTTTCACAAAACGGACCGGCTGCTTCAATTCCGGCATCGGCTGCCGGAAGAATATCTACTGTTACATTCTGGCATGTAGATACGCCGCAACTGTTTTCCCAGCGTCCGTAATAAGTAGTGGTGCTTGTTGGTTGACTCAGGCTTAACGGATTGCCCGTTCCAACTTCAGTGTCACCACAACTTCCCGTATACCAGTGAACGTCTCCGCCGGAACCCCCGGTAAGATTCAGCTCAATGGTTTCGCCTGCGTTGCTGCACAAGTCATTTATATTTACTTCCGCTGAAGCGGGAGATTCAGGTACTGCCGTAACTTGTATTGTCACGGAAGCACATCCGGAAATACCACAACTGCTTTCATACCGACCGTAATAGGTGGTTGTGTTTGTCGGGCTTTCTATGCTAAGCGGATTGCCGGTTCCGACGGCTACAGATCCACAACTGCCGGAATACCAGTGAACTGTGCCACCGTTTCCGCCGTTGAGGCTGAGGCTGATGTTGCCGCTGTTGTCAGCACAAATATCGGTTATATCTGCTTCTGCTGATGTGGGATCTGTTGGCTGCTCAATGATATTGATTTCCGTGCTATCGCAGACCGACACGCCGCAGGCGTTTTCCCAGCGTGCATAAAAAACAGTGTTGTCTGCAGGTATATTCATGCTTAAGGGACTTCCGGTGCCAATTTCAGTTCCTCCGCAATTACCTGTAAACCAGCGCAGATCGTCACCACTTCCGCCTGAAGCAGAAAGAGTGAAACTTCCACTTTCACCATTGCAGAAATCATTATCGTCAGATGATACATAATCCGGTGCTGTGGGCAATTCAATGACATCTACCGTTACCGTTTCACAGGATGATACACCGCATGTGCTTTCCCAGCGGGCATAGTAAGTAGTGGGTGCATCCGGAGATTCAATGCTTACCGGATTTCCTGTGCCAATGGCTGTGCCACCGCATGTGCCTGTGTACCAGTGTACATCGTCTCCGCTGCCGCCGTTTACACTCAGACTGATCTGACCGGCATCATCTGCACAGACTTCTGCCTGATCGCTAAAGGCAGAAGTTGGTTCTTCAGGCAGTGGATTTACATTTACGGTATGACTGACACAGGAGCTGCTTCCGCAAACATTGGTCCAGCGGGCATAATAAGTGGTAGTGATATCAGGGGAGGGGAGTACCAATGGGTTTCCTGTACCCACTGAGGTGCCACCACAACTGCCGGTAAACCATTCCACCGTGTTGCCGGAGCCTCCGCTTATGGAGAGTTCAATATCTCCGGAATCATCAGCACAGAAATCGTTAATGTCTGATGTTGCTGATGTTGGAGCTGTTGGTGGGTCAACAACATTTACCGTGACGCTTTCACAGGATGAAGCGTCGCAAGAGTTCTCCCACCGTGCATAAAAAGTTGTGGTGACAGAGGGTGTTGAAATGCTTAGCGGGTTGCCGGTGCCAATTTCTGTTCCACCACAGGATTCAGTAAACCAGTGAACATCAACACCAGAACCACCACTTGCACTAAGGTTCATTGTGCCGGCATCGTCTTCACAAAAATTATTCGCATCTGAAGTCACAAAGGTCGGAGCGGTAGTGCCTGAGCCAATATCCACGTTGTAGGTTGCCGTAGCTGTTTCAGGGGAACATGTGTTGTCGCTGGTTACCGTCATTGTCAATATCACGGTGTTGCCTTCATCAGCGGCAACAGATGTGTAGGTTGGTGTCAGTGTTGTG
>JBNJGS010000085.1:0-9653 GCA_051747965.1 Bacteroidota bacterium | reverse complement strand
TGAATGGGAAAACTATGAAGATGAAGAAGCAGGCTGGGACGGCAAATTACCCGGCGGTAGCGATGCATCTTCAGGTGTGTACTTCTACATCATCACAGGTACGGGAATTGACGGATATGAGTACGAACTCACCGGACCTTTCCATCTGACGAGATAATTCACACTCACAATATTAAAGGCTGAATTCCAAAAGGGATTCAGCCTTTATATTTTTTTTAAAATTTTAATGTATCTTCAGACAACGAAAATGGCTTAAGAATTGTCTTATTAGTGAAAAGACAAAATGAGTGAAGAAAGGAAACTTGTCAAACAATGCAAACAACGGAATGCCAAAGCCTTTGATCGGCTGTATAAGCGGTATTCCTCAGTATTGTTTGGTATTTGCCTCCGGTACGCTTCAGACAAAAGTGAAGCCGAGGATATATTACAGGAAGCTTTCATCACCGTTTTTAATAAAATTGAAAGTTACAGAAATGAAGGTTCTTTTGAAGGTTGGCTTAAACGGGTAACGGTTAACACGGCGATCAATGTTTTAAGAAAAAAAAGCCGTAGCCTGCAAACAAGCATGACAAAGGATGAATACCACGAGTTGGAGTCCGAGGATGCAGATATCATCGCACAGATGAGCGAAAATGAAATATTGAATTGCATTCAAAGACTGGCGGCTGGTTATCGCACAGTTTTTAATATGTACGTGATCGAAGGATATAAGCACCCGGAAATTGCCGAGGCACTCAATATCAGCGTAAACACATCCAGAAGTCAGCTTGCAAAAGCCCGTAAAGCATTGATAAAAGAAATGAAAAATCTGTATTTGAATACATGAACAAATTTGATAAACATATCAAAGATAAAATGTCAGAGCTGAAGGCAGAACCTTCACCTGAAGTAGCTGCACGCATCAAAGCCGCGGCCCCAAAACCGGGTTTTAAACATTTCATGTCAAAAAATGCAGGCTGGTTCGCTACCGGTATTGTGGCAATCGCAGGCCTCTCCATGCTTATTTTGAGCCAAAACCCCGGAGATAACAATCAAAACGCACAAACAGAAAATACAACCATACAATCTCAGGCCGAAAAGAAACAAAACAAGATTGCTGAGCAGATTCAGGATACAATCACAGATACAATTCCGGAAAGTAAAAACACATCATCAGTAAAATCTCAGCCACAAGCAAGGCGAATAGAATTACATACCTACGATCAGGAACTCCGGATAGAAGCTCAGGAAAAGGGCCAGTGGATTGAGAAAACAGGAGTTCATCTGGACAGAAAAAGCAACAATCATTGTGTCCTGACTTGTAAAGAAAAAGGCAAGCACAAACTGATCTGGCACAATGATTCCGGTGACAGCATAATGTATCTAATCACATTTTTGGAGAAACCAGACATCTTCACTTCTGCAGACACCAATATCAACTCTCTGGCATGCCTCATTCAATGTGATTTCAAGTCCGGGGACTGGAAAATCCCGGAAGGCCTGGATCTCTATGAGTTATCTGACAGCACCATTAAACTCAAAGCCGGAGAATACGGCACATACATGCTGGTCAGGAACGAAAAGGATGAACATGGCAGATATTCAGACAGCCTGATGCTAAACTTTATGGAACCTGACAAAAAAATACAGGTACTTCAAAGGCCGGTCTGTCCTGGTGATCATGCAATCATAAGCATGCCTTCGGAGTACCGTATAAAATGTAAACACATGCAGGTTAACAGGCTTGATGAGAATGAATATGCACTTACATTCACCGGCATCAGCCCGAATCAGGACCGATGTATCATTGTAAATAAACAAAAAGACACCATTCGGAAACTAAATTTTACCAGACCGGAAATCGCCGTTCCTGACTTCAGTACAAAAGATCAGAACTGTAAAAATCCGGGTCAAATCATCATTCCTGAACAGCACGGCTTTGACAAGTTTGCCATCAACGGAAAAAGCATCAAACCCACAGATACCATTGAGGCAGGTGTAGGACAACATCAGTTAAGCTGGACAGACAATAGAGGCTGCCCCGGAGAAAAAAGCATTGAGATTGCATTTGAAGATATTCTGCAGGCAGATTTTTCAATTGAAACTTCATTGGACGGACTTTCTGCACGTACCACCAACAAAACAGAATTTGAAGGAAAGCGATACCCGGAAAAAATGCATTACCAATGGTACCTTAACGGAGAGCTTGCCAGTCAATCTGAAGAGCCTGAACTTACACTCGGTGAGATAAACAACAGCATAAAACTGCTTGTCACGGATGATCAGCACTGTCGTGATAGTTTTATCATGAATGACATCCGTCCTGATAAATCCCTGATCAGGGCACCAAGTTTCTTTAGCCCCAACAACGATGGATATTTTGATGAATTCAAAGTAATTGTTGATCCCCGCCTGAATGATTTTAAAGGAATCATTACCAATAGAGCCGGTCAACAAATATTTGAATGGACTGATCCTGAAAATGGTTGGGATGGCAAAATATCCGGCAATGATGAAGCCGGCGAAGGCATTTATTTTTACATCATCCGCGCATACGATACAACAGGCAGACCTATTGACAAGCGTGGAACTGTACAATTAATCAGGGATTGATATTGCCGGCCATTTGCGCTAAATACAGGCATGTAAGCATAAAACATGATTCATCCCACCAAAGACCTGTGCTTTTCGGCATTCATTTTGCATGGATTTTTTTTAACACCGTAGCTTTGCTATTTTTACAGCGGCAAAATACATGTATATGAAACAGAAACTTATCATAGTCATTTCGGCATTTGTTTTTCTGACAGTTTCTTTTCCTGCAGATGCTCAGCGGTATCTGAGAAAAGCTGATCAGGCATTTGAACGGGAACAGTTTAAAACGGCCATTGATCTGTACAAAAAACAATTCGATAAAAGTGATAAGTCACAAAAAACCAGAGCAGAAGTTTCTTATAAAGCAGCACAGTCCTACATGAAAATATCTGAACCGGAAAAGGCAATATTTCATTATAAACGAGCAGAACGGTACAATTACAAAGACCCTGTCATGTATTTTGAGATGGCTGATGCCTATCTGCAACATGAAGAATTTGATTCTGCACTGCAGGCCATTGAAAAATACGCGGAGATAGAACCTGACGACCCCGGAATACGGAAAAAAACCGATAGAATTCACCGCACCCTGGAAATGCTTGAACATCCGAACAATACAGAAGTAAAGATGGCAGCCATTCTGAACTCCGGAGAACTTGATTTTTGTCCGGTATACGGATACAAAGATTATGAAAAAATCTTTTTTACTTCATCCCGTTCAATCCTTGACAATCCAGACATCAACCTGGAGTCAGGCGAGCTTTTCACAGACATATACGAAGCCGAAAAAAACAAAGACGGTCAATGGACACTCCCCAAAAAATCACTGGGAACAGTCAATACGGAATTTGATGAAGGCGCAGCCAGCCTCAACAGACGATATAATGTTCTGTATTTCTCACGATGTGAGTATAATCCCGGAGCAGACCGTGCTTGCCGTATTTATAAATCAAAACGCAGAAGCAGCTACTGGACAAGTGTAGAGGAAGTTATCATTCCGGATATCCCAAAAGGCATCAGCATTGGGCATCCTGCCATTTCTGACGATGAGTGTACATTGTATTTTGTTGTTGATTCAATGCTTGGGGGATACGGAGGAAAGGACATTTATAAAGTAACACGCGAACGAAAATCAAAACCCTGGGGCTCACCACAAAATCTCGGCCCTGACATCAATACCAATAAAGATGACTGCTTCCCTTATATCCGCAAAAACGGATTGCTCTACTTTGCTTCAGACGGGCACAACAGCATGGGCGGGCTTGATATTTTTGAAGCCGAAAAAAAAGGCCCTGCAGCATACGAGGTAAGTAACATGGGAAGCCCGATCAACTCTCCGGCTGATGATTTTGGCATTGTGTTCAGGGATGACAAAGCCGAAGGATTTTTCACTTCACGAAGAAGAGGCGGTATTGGCAAATCTGACATTTATCATTTTAGCCAACCGGAGATTGAGGCTGCAGTGAAAGGCATCATCTATGATAAAATGAGAAAAGAACCCCTGGCAGGCGTTGAGGTGGAATTGTGCAACCAAAACGGTGATGTGCAAAAAACATTGACAACTGATGAAAACGGCAAATATTACCTTGAACTCGAAAATGACAAAATATATCAGGTATATTTTAGATTACAACCCTATATACCAACAAGCGAAAGAATATCAACAAAAGATTTTATAAAAACAAAAACACTGAAAAAAGATGTATTTCTCGAAATCCGCTGATGAAATTCACCAATTGGCTTTCGGGGTTTCAGAGATTTCATTAATTTAGTAACCTGAAAAATCCATGCCTTATGAAACGAATAATATTTTTAGTTCTCTTAACAGGTTTTATCATTAGCAGCGCAATGGCGCAAACCGGTGTCAGGAAAGGTGATGTGGCCTTTGACCAATTCCGTTTTGAGGAAGCCATTGATTATTATACCGAGGCCCTGCCCGAGATCAACAGCGCTGAGCAGACTGCACTTGTTGCCTATCGTGTCGGTTACTGCTACCGTGAAATGGGAAATTCCCAAAAAGCCGAAGAGTTTTTCAGAAAAGCACTGAAAACAAACTCGCAGCGGTTAAAACCAGAAGCCAGGCTTTATTATGCAGATGCACTGCGTATGAATGGCAAATACGAAGATGCCATTGAAGTTTATGAATCATACCTGGACCTTGTGCCTGACGATTACAGGGCAAAAACCGGCATAGAATCCTGCAAGGTAGTGCCACAGTGGGAAAACCAGCCATCACGCTATGAAGTAAGTAATATGGCGTATTTCAATTCCCTGAAACAGGATTTCGCGCCTGCATGGGGAGATGATGATTACGATATAGTATTTTTTACATCTTCACGGGAAGGAACGATGGGTGACAATATGAATCTGAAAAGCGGAGAAAAATTCACGGATATTTTTCAGATTGAACAAGACAGAAAAGGCAACTGGAGCGAACCATATCCGTTGAGCGGCTATGTGAATACAGAAGAAGATGAGGGTGCACCCACTCTCAACCAAAAAGGAAATATCATGTATTTTACCCGTTGTTATGGTGGGGATAACATCAATATCCCATGTAAGATCTTTATGGCAACAAAACGGGGAAGAGCCTGGAGTGGTGAAGAAGAACTTAAAATTCCCGGGTTTGAAGGCAATGAAGTAGCATATCCAAACCTTTCGCAGGATGAATTGAGCCTGTATTTCGTGGCCAACGCGCCCAAAGGTTTTGGTGGAAGCGACATTTATGTTATGACCAGAGAAAGCACCAAAGATGACTGGGGCGAAGCGGTCAACCTCGGCAAACCCATCAATACTTCCGGTGATGAAACATTTCCTTCCATACGTCAAAACGGAACACTGTATTTTTCTTCTGACGGACATGTTGGCATGGGCGGACTGGACATCTTTAAAGCAGAACCCGACGGTGAAGGCGGATTCGAAACTCCCGAAAATTTAAGGCCCCCGGTAAACTCATCAGCAGATGACTTTAAAATTATCTTCTATGGTGAAAGGGAGGAAGGTTATTTCTCATCAAACAGGGTTGGAGGCAAAGGCATGGACGATATATACCGTTTCCGCATGCCACCACTTGATATCGCAGTTCGCGGCGTTGTCAAAGATACAACAAAGCCGGAATACGCATATCGACTGGCAGGTGCCAAAATTCAACTTATGACAGATGAAGGACTGCAACAGGCCTTTGAAACAAGTGAGGATGGGACCTATGTATTTGAAAATCTTGAAGAAGAAACCGATTATATTATGAAAGCATCTTTGGGTGAAGATTATTTTGCCAACACATACACATTCACAACCCGGGGCATCTATCATGATACTACTTTGGTAATCGATATCAACATGGCAAGCATACCTCAGGTTATTGAGCTGCCCAATATAGAATATGACTTCAACAAGGCGACATTGCGACCGGAGTCCACCGTGGCACTTGATGAACTCGTAAAAACACTGAAAGACAACCCGCATCTGGCCATTGAACTGCGTGCTCACACCGACTTCAGGGGTACAGATGAAGCCAATATGGAGCTTTCCCAGGAACGGGCTCAATCATGTGTTAATTATCTGACAGAAAAAGGCATTGACAAAGACCGCCTGACTTCCAGGGGCTTTGGTGAATCCATGCCAAGAACCGTAGATTCTACCCTGGCGAAAAAGCACGACTTTTTAGATCCCGGTGATATTCTGACTGAAGGCTTTATTCTTGACCTTCCCAACAAGGAACAAACTGAGATTGCTCACCAGCTTAATCGCCGGACAGAATTCAGCGTGAAATCCAAAACCTATGGCCTGGAAGAAGGCCAGGATCCCTTTGAAGTTGAAAATGAAAATGTCATTAAAAAAGGTGATGCTGAAGTGGAAGTCGGCGGCGGAGAGTTTTAGCTACATAAAATAGTATTTTTGGCGTTCGTTAGATGTAACGAACGCCTTTTTCTTTGTAAATTATCAGACAAAACAGTTCAATGAAAAACGTGTCAGACAGATACAGCCAGCGCGGGGTTTCAGCCGCCAAGGAAGATGTACACAATGCACTGAAAAATGTGGATAAAGGCATTTTCCCCAATGCATTTTGCAAAATTCTCCCGGATATCCTCGGTGGAAATGAGGCATACTGCAATATCATGCATGCCGACGGAGCAGGTACCAAATCCTCACTGGCATATATGTACTGGAAAGAAACAGGTGATCTCAGTGTCTGGAAAGGCATCGCACAGGATGCTGTCATCATGAATCTGGATGATCTTCTGTGTGTCGGAGCAACTGACAACATCCTCTTGTCTTCCACCATCGGACGGAATAAAAACAAAATCCCCGGTGAAGTGATTGCTGCCATCATCCAGGGTACAGAAGAAGTGCTTTCTGAACTCAGGGAGATGGGTCTGAGTATTTACCTTACCGGTGGGGAAACTGCGGATGTTGGTGATTTGGTTCGCACAATCATTGTGGACTCAACAGTCACATGCAGAATGAAAAAAAACGATGTCATCACCAATGAAAACATTCAGGCCGGTGATGTAATTGTAGGCCTGGCATCACACGGGCAGACCAGCTACGAAAAAGAATACAACGGTGGCATGGGCAGCAATGGCCTGACATCAGCACGTCACGATGTTTTCGCTCATTATCTGGCAAAAAAATATCCCGAAAGTTTTGATCCTGACCTTCCGGAATCACTGGTGTATTCAGGCAGTAAAAAGCTCACCGATGCCATAGAATCAACCGGCCTGGACGCCGGAAAACTGGTACTCTCCCCCACACGGACATATGCACCTGTTGTGGCAGAAGTTCTGAAAAACCACCGCAGTGAAATTCACGGCATGGTACATTGTAGTGGCGGTGCGCAAACCAAAGTCCTGCATTTTGTCAAAAACAAACATATCATCAAGGACAATATGTTTCCTGTACCTCCCTTGTTCGACATGATTCAAAAAGAATCCGGCACAGACATGCGGGAAATGTATCAGGTTTTTAATATGGGACATCGTTTTGAATTCTATGTAAAACAAGACATGGCAGAAACCATCATCAATACAGCTGAAAAATTTAATCTGGAAGCCCGTATTGTCGGACGGGTAGAGAAAGCTGAAACAAACAGGCTATCCATCACACATAAAAATCAAACATACGAATATTAGCACATGATGTGCCAATCCGGCGAAACGAATTATGACGGTCGCCACGATACATCAAAACAAAAAAGAAAAGGAAGTACATGAAAGACAACATGATATTAAATAAGCTGGAAGGCGTTAAACAACGCCAGGCTGAGGTTCAAAAGCTCCTGACCGACCCTTCGGTCATGTCGGATATGGATAAATACATCAGACTCAACAAAGAGTTTAAGGATCTGGAGCCTGTTATACAGGCATATGATGAATACCTGGAGATCATCAATGGAATTGAAGAAGCCAGGGAGATGATGAATTCCGGGGAAGATGAGGAGATGCAGGAAATGGCAAAAGCCGAACTTGAAGAGCTTGCTGCCAGGAAAGAGCCCATGGAAGAAAAAATTAAGCTCCTGCTTATTCCAAAAGACCCTGAAGATGAGAAGAATGCAGTACTTGAAATCAGGGCAGGCTCAGGTGGTGATGAAGCAAGCATTTTCGCCGGTGATTTGTACAGAATGTACACCAAATTCTGTGAGAATCAGAACTGGAAAATGGAAGTAACACGCATCACAGAAGGAACTCAGGGCGGATATAAAGAAATTGTAGCCAGTGTAAGTGGTGAAGGTGTTTATGGCATTTTAAAATATGAATCAGGTGTTCACAGGGTTCAGCGGGTGCCACAGACAGAAACCCAGGGCAGGGTACATACCTCGGCGGCCTCAGTGGCCGTACTGCCGGAAGCAGAAGAGGTCGATATCAAAATCAATCCTGCCGACATCAAACGTGATGAATACTGCTCTTCAGGCCCCGGCGGACAATCCGTTAACACGACTTATTCCGCCATCCGACTGACGCATATTCCAACAGGTGTCGTGGTTACTTGTCAGGATGAAAAGTCCAAGCTCAAAAATCTTGACAAAGCAATGAAAGAGTTGCGTACCCGCCTTTACAATCTGGAACACCAAAAATATCTCGATGAAATAGCATCCAAAAGAAAAACCATGGTATCATCAGGTGACAGATCAGCAAAAATCCGCACATACAATTATCCGCAGGGACGTGTTACCGATCATCGCATCAACCTGACCATGTACAATCTTCAGGAAATCATAAACGGGGATATCAAAGAAATTATTGATAAACTCATCATGGAAGAAAATGCAGCACGGCTTAAAAGTGAAACCAGCGAAGATGTATCTTAAACCTCAGCATTATGAACAGCAAAGATTTATTTGAACAAATCAGGAAAAAGAAATCATTTCTATGTGTAGGCCTTGATTCTGACATAAAAAAGATTCCACCCCACCTGAAAGACAGGGATGACCCGCTTTTCGAATTCAATAAGGCCATCGTTGATGCTACAGCCAGATATTCCGTAGCATACAAGCCCAATCTGGCATTTTATGAAAGCCTTGGCTCCAACGGACTGATTTCACTGGAAAAAAGCCTGAAATATATCCGCACCAATCATCCTGATCTCTTTGTGATTGCAGATGCTAAGCGCGGCGATATCGGGAACACATCAGCACTGTATGCAAGAGCATTTTTTGAGAGAATGGACTTTGATGCTGTCACTGTTGCACCATATATGGGAGAGGATTCCGTATCTCCTTTCCTGGGATACAATGGCAAGTGGGTCATTTTGCTTGCTCTTACTTCCAATAAAGGAGCTGATGATTTTCAGTATCATGCCGATCAGGGCGAAAAGCTTTTTGAAAAAGTGCTGACAAAATCCCAAAACTGGGCAAACAAGGACCAAATGATGTACGTTGTTGGAGCCACAAAGGCAGAAATGCTTGCTGATATCCGTAAAATCGTGCCCGATCACTTTCTCTTAGTCCCCGGCGTAGGTGCTCAGGGAGGCAGCCTTGAAGCCGTAGCCGAACACGGCATGAACAACCAGTGCGGCCTGCTGGTAAATTCATCCAGAGGCATTATTTTTGCCTCCGCTGATGAAGATTTCGCTGAAAAAGC
>JBNJGS010000084.1:0-9957 GCA_051747965.1 Bacteroidota bacterium | reverse complement strand
CAACCTCCAACCAATTACCTACTCTCCCTTAAACAGTTTCGAATATTTTGTTTTCTTATTTTCTGTCCAGTTGTATTTTCCGAGGAACCATTGTACCATACCTTTGGGCATAAGTTTTTCCAGATTGCGGTGCAGGACAATGTCGTATTTGCGGTGGAAATTTACCCAGCAGGCATTGCAGCCGTGCAGGTGTTCCTTGTGTTTTCTGATTGTCTCGCGCTTGTTGATGATTTGCTTCAGCGATTCCTTTTGCAGGTTGCCCAGGATGATTTCCTTGAACTGGCAAATGGGTACATCACCGTTGGGGTAGATGACAATGCTGTCGGTGATGCTGCGGCAGGGGAGCTTGAGTTTGCCTTCGCGGAATTTGGTATACAGATACATGAAATCGTAATTCTCGCTAAAGTCCTTCACAAATTCCGGAATATCTTCGGGCTTGTACTCCATGGTATCGGAGACATCCAAAGCCGACTGCGTTTCAAAATACTCCATGGTGTTGTACAGTCCGATGCGCATGTCAAGTCCATGTTGCTTGCAGACCTCAGCCACGTGTTCCATATCCGCAAAGGTATTGAAAGGGGTGAGGGTGAACATCACAGAAATGGGCAGTTCGTCCTTCAGATTTTCAATCACTTTGATGATGTTATCGTAGATATCGGCCTGACGCAGTTTTTCTATGGTTTCTCGTGTGCCGTCCATGGAGAGGTAAAGGCGTACGGGCTTGTATTTTTTTGTGTATTCAATCACCGTGTCGGCATCGCGGCCGTTGGTGAGCAGCTCAAAATTCTTGTGATGTACCGAGAGGTATTTGAGAATGTCTTCGGCCTCTGGATGCAGAATGAATTCACCACCTTCCAGCCCGATCATCGTGCTTTTGCTGACCACCGGGGAGTTGATGATTTCCCTGATTTTGTCCAGGCTGAGGTCTTGTTTGGGTTTTTTGGCCCAGATGAAACAATGCCTGCATTTGAGGTTGCACCTGTCTGTTGAATACAACATGATGGTGCTGAGTTTTTTATGGCGAGGGAATAAGCTGTTGTTGGCAAAGCGCATCCCGCGATTGATGTAATCTTTGGCTGTGTACATTTACTTTGTTTTGAGTTGTTCTGTGAGTTCAAATACCGGTCTGACTGAGTCCAGCGTGCTTTGGTTTTCCTTGCCATTTTCACACATGTCCAGAAAAGCCTGTATCTCTCCAAAATATCCGGCTGCAAACAAATCGTTATGGTCCCGCACGGGAAGGAAATTGTTTTTTTGATACAGGTAATGTTCTGAAATCATTGGAGCCTTGACTTTTTCAAGAGGCACGTTCATAATGCTTTTGGGCTTGTCGATGGCTTTCAGACTGTTGATGCCTTCGGTTTCAAACAATTGTTTGTCTGTATTGACAGTAATTTTTTCTTTGCCACGCTGCCACCAGAAATCGGTAGACAATTCGATGCGGCCTGTAATATCGCCGGTATGGGACAGCTCGAGAAACCATGTTTCAACGCCCTTGCCGGATTCAATTTTTTTGCTGTAATCTACTTTTGCTGTGCCAAAAAGATGATTGACTATATCCAGCGGATGGATGAATAAATCCATCATGGCATCGCCTTCGGGGTAGTTTCCGGCGGTGTATTCCAACTTGTAATAGCGTGTGGTCTTGGTTTTTAGTTTGTTGTCCAGAATCTGATACACAGGTGCAAAACGTTTTTGCAGACCTACGAAAGCTTCGCCCTTGCTTTTCTTTTCGGTATTTTCCAGGATGGTGAGCTCATCCAGATTCATGCATGGCGGTTTTTCGATGAATAAATGCTTTCCGGCCTCAAGCACCTGTTTTGCAATTTCAAAATGTGCAGAAGGTGAGGCACATACAAAAACGCCTGTGATTTCCTTGTCCGCAAGTACCTTTTTCAGGTTTGTTGTACCTTTTGTGTGCCTGTAATTATCGTCTACCACTCTGGCTGACTCTTCTGAGCGGGTCACAATGTATTTCAGCCCGGTTTTCAGATAATCAAGCACAGGATACAGGTTGTTCAATGAGTGATTTCCTATGCCTACAAATGCGTATTTGCCTTTGTAAGCGCTTTTTAGAAATTTGTTCTTTCTGATGCGTTTGTATTTGTCAATGACTGATTGCATAATGTTATACAGCTTTGGGATTTTCAAATCATATGTTTTAGCCAATAATGCGCTAACTTACAAAAAAAATCCGCCCGTTCTCACGTTACCAGCCGATAAATGCACAATAAAAAAAAACCCGGAGCAAGAGCCCCGGGTTAAGCCACAACAGAAAAAGCACACTAATACAACATGGTTTTTTCACTTACGAAATCGCCATGCTGACTTAGCTTTGTAATAAGTACCCCATTAGCACCAATTAGGCTTATGTTAATGTTGTTCTGTCCAATATTAGGATGAACTGTTTTTTCACTGATAAGTGTGCCATTGCTGGTAAACACCTGTACAGTGACAGGATCAGCGGATTCAGTTGTGAACTTTATGTTCAGATAATCGCCATTGGAATAGCTGTTAATAATTTCAATTGATTTGTTGGCATCGGATTTTGTTTCAACAGACATTGCTTTGAATATTTCTCTTGTACCGTCATAGTCGGTTTGTACAATGCGATAGTAAGTTGTACCGGAAGGTGCATTATAGTCTGTGTATTCATAATCCATGCGTGTCTTGCTGTTGCCTGCACCGGTAACAGTTCCGATGGCATGCCAGTTTTCCATATCTGCTGACCGCTCGATGGTAAAAAAGTCGTTGTTTATCTCGGATGCTGTACTCCAGCTGATAATGCTGTTTCCATTGATTTTATTTACATTGCTTTCCAGCATATCAACGGGAAGCGTTCCGCTGCCGTGTCCGTATAATGAACCAATTCCATCGGCAAGTTCATCCATCTGTGCTTCTGTAAGCGCCAGGTTGAAAAGTGCCAGTTCTGCGATCATACCCTGGAAGCTGCCGCCTTCTGCACCATGTTGGGTGTATGAGCTAAAGCCATTGCTTATGCCGCCCAGGCTGATTTGACCTCCATTAAGTCCCTGGTGGGCAAAGCCAGCAGTTGCTTGTGCACCTAAACTACCATTTTTGTAAAGTTTCAAGGTCTGTGTTTCAAAATCATAGATGATTTGAATCAGATAGCTGGTGTTGGTGCTGATATCAATTCCGGGAGTATAAGCACTGGTTTCATCTTCATTCCACAGGCCAGTATAAAGTTTGTGGTCGTGAATGTAAATATTCAAGCCTGCGTCTGATTTTTTATCACCTTCAGTATAAATAACTTGTGTTCCGTCAGTATCGTCTGATGTCTGCATGACAATGGCAATTGAGCGTGTTTGATAATCGTCGCTGTTTGAAATACCATCACTTTCGATTTCCAGTACGATGTTGGGGTTGTTGTCACTAAAGTCTACTGCAGGCTGTCCGTTGATGCCATTCTCTATATACTGTGGACTGAGCCCCGGATTTTGTGAGGCACCATTGTTGTTCCCGGAGTTGTCTGTCCAGGTAAAACCGTTGCCCTGGCCGTTTCCGATCATTTGAGCGGTAAGCCATAACAGGTTGTCATCAGTTATGTCCTCTGGAATATAAGTTGAAATGTCCTGATTTTGCGCTGAAATGTTCAGGCTGATAAAAATTGTGGCGAGTAATGTGATTAAATTTTTCATTTGTATGTGGCGTTTTAACTTCATTTGACACAAATATATGTGGAAAGTAAGCTGCCGGCAACTAAGTTTGACGGACTGTCATTAATGTTTGACGGATACCTGTTTTTCTTTGATGAGTGAAATCGGGCAAAGAAAAAACCCGGAGCGCCACACTCCGGGTTAAGCCACAACAGAAAAAGCACACTTGGCTAGTCTTTAGTTTTTGGAATAAGATAGAGTATAACCAAGAAGTATAGCCAAGCTAAAATTACCCTGGGAGGGTAATGGGATAATCTTAATATTTTTAGTAAATTTTTTCAAGATTTTACTGGTTTGGATGTTCAAATATAAACAAAAAAAATTAATCTTAAGCCTGGTTTGGTGAAAAGTAAAAAATTATTGATGAATAAATCAGGACGATTGATGAAATCGCCAAAATTGTTGATGGGAATTTTGAAGAATTCTGCTTGTTGAAATTATTTTTTTAAGTATTCGTCAATGATACTGATTATTTTTTCATGTTCGTCCGGCTTCACAGGGATCAGATTTTGATAGCGTTTCAGCCAGTTGATTTGTTTTCTGGCATAATTTCTGGTATTCTTTCTGATGAAATGTATGGCTTCTTCTTTGCTGATTTCACCCCCGAAATACCGGAAAAACTCCGTGTAGCCGATTGTTTTCAGGCCAACCAGGCCTCTGTGGGGATACAAAGCTCTGGCCTCGTCCTCAAGCCCGTCAGCCAGCATTTTGTCAATACGCTTGTCAATCCGGTCATATAGTTTATCCCTCTCCATATCAAGGCCGAGCAGCAAAATATCAAAATCCCGGGTTTTGCGTTTTTTTGTATGAAAACTGCTGAATGGCTTTCCTGTGCTCAGGCAAACTTCCAGCGCCCGTATTACACGTTTGTGGTTTTTTAAGTCTATACGCTCATAACAAACCGGATCCAGATGTTTTAGTTCGAAGCGCAGTGGTTCCAGACCTTCGGTTTCATACCTCTGAATAAGTTTTTCCCGTATTTGCATGTCGGGATCAGGGATGTCATCAATGCCATAAAGCACAGCATCCAGGTACATGCCTGAACCTCCGGTCATGAATACTATATCATGGATGGTGAAAAGTTTGTCCAATAAGTCTGATATATCCCGTTCAAACATACTTGCATTGTAGTAATCGTGGATGGATAGTTGGCCGATAAAGTGGTGTTTTACCTTTGCAAGCTCATGTGGTTCGGGTACAGCCGTACCGGTTTTCATTTCCCTGTACATTTGTCGTGAATCACAGGAAATGATTTCAGTATTGTAATGTTCAGCAAGCCTTATGCTGCAACTTGTTTTCCCCACAGCAGTGGGTCCGCTAAGACTGACAAGCAGTTTACTCATGAATTATATATCCAGGTCGTCAATGTTTTCAAAGCTTTCGGGTTCATCATAATCTCCGGAATCGTTGATGTCAAAATCATCCAGTTCACTGTCGAAATCATCAACAATCAATGCCGGCGGGGGATCTCCTTCTGAAGTAACCACGCGGGGATAATTGAGTTTGGCTTCTGTAGCTGTCATGTCCCGGACATTTACCACTTCAATAAACATCATCCGTACAGAAAAGAAATCAAAAAGGTAAAGCAAACGTTGTCCTTTTTTATGAAGCAAATCTTTCAAAAGGGTTTCTTTCATCATTCTGTGCTTGCTTTCAATATCTTCTTCCTGGGGCATCATGCTGATTTCTTCGAGCTTTTCCCAGTTTTCATTGCTGAGATAGAAGCTGGTCATCTGTGTATAATCATAGTTGCAGGCAGCCTGAATGCCCATGTGTAAATCATAAAAACGTTTTTCATCAGGGATGTCAATGTCTCTGACAAACTTTGGGTTTTCCGGGGATAATATTCTGAAAGTCAGTATTTTCATAAAAAAATCATCTTTGGTATATTACAAATGTAACAAAAAATCTATTGTGTCAATATTGTCCGCATAGGTGTTTAACGGAGGGTTCTGACTATGTCCGAATGCTACATTTTCAGGCCAGGCAAATTCTTCACTCACCACACATTGTATATTATGCTTTTCGGCTTCCAGATGTTTTCGGAGGTCCATTGCATTCTCATATCTTTCGTAATGCAGGACAGCAACCGGTGATGCAATGTCCTTGTGCTCTCGAAAGCAAAGGAAATCATTGTCCAGAAACTTTTGCCGGTCCATCAGCATGATTGCCTTGTGATATACATAATTGTTCATGTACTTGTTGTGCTCTGTAAAATGCAGGTATGCTTCCATATTATCGAGCAGTCTGGTTTCATCCATGCCTGCCGGGATATAAACTTTTGAAACGTTGCGGCATCCCATACCAAAATACTGGAATACATCATCTGCCAGGGCTTTCAGTTGAGCATCCGTCTCATTTCCGGTCAGTACAGCTACACCATTGCGGTTTTTTCTGATAATATGGGGCGTCTGCCGAAAATAATAATCAAAATACCTGGCTGTGTTGTTGCTGCCGGTTGCAATCAGGGCATCTACATTGGTAAATCTTTCATCACTGATGTGGATAAACCGGCTCATTTGCGGATCAATCCCGCACAAAATATCCCTGATGCATTCCGGCAATACTCTGTCTTTGGATGAAACTTTGATGAATGCCTTGTGCCCGCTTACCAGAACGCTGATCAGATCGTGCATCCCGACAAGAGGGATATTGCCGGCCATCACAATGCCCGTTGTTTTTGGATTTTTGACAGGTATGGGATAATGCCTGAGCCACTTATGAAGATTCTGACTTGTCAGATTCCGGTGCCAGTAGTCAATTTGTTGTAAGATAAATCTTCTGGTGAACCACGGATTTTCAATTTCTGCACGTGTTATGGCTGTATTCAGCGCCGGATGGTCTTCCGGTCTGCCAAGCACTTTTCCAAGCTGTATCACATTGTTTCTTATTGTGTCGGGATTTTGCATCATAATGCCACGCCGAATGCCAGGCGCTTGTTCTTTAAATTTTTTTTATTGAAAATGCAGAATGATTCCGGCATACAGCAAAAAGCTGCACGCCGGGTGATGATGTTGCGGGAAATATTACAGCAAATGATTAATAACCTGTGGATTCCCATGCGCGCTCAAACTCCTGCAGGGCTTCCTGTGTACTCAATATATTAAGGCCTGAAGCCAGAGCTATTATTCCGATTATCATCATCAATGCAGCAAGTGACAAGCCAATGATGGCTGTTACACGGCCTGCTTTCATGTTTTTGTAGGACGATTCTGTGTACAACTCCGGATTTTCCATGTAAAGCCTGTTGGCTTTTGATGAAAGTACCAGGGCAATGATGCCTAAAATTAAGCTTATCCCGCCATAACAACAACAAAACATGACGATGGAAATGATACCCATGGCCAGTATACCCCCGGAGTTTGGCAGAGGCTGCTGCATAGCAGGTTTGGGACTGCCGGTGCTGCTTGTTGCCTGATGACCCTGATAACCGCTGCTTTGGGATTCATGTCCTTGCTGCGGTATTGTCTCCTCATTTGGTTTGTCCTCACTTTGTTTGGGATTGAATTCAAATCCCTGGTTTGTGTTTTCGTTGTTCATGTGGTTCATTTTTTATGAAAAACTGAATGTATATTGTGTTGCAATTTTAATGATATAATGTGTCAGAATCACAATAATTGTAAATATAAAAGAAAACTTTAAGATTCTGGCCCCTTGCCTGAAATTAAATATCAGATGCATGATCAGAAAAGTCAGGGTAAAAAGCATGGGCAATAAACCGGGGTAGAATTGTATGCTATCAAAAATATTGCCCTTGAGCAGTTCGATGAATGAGCGCTGCATGCCACAACCGGGACAGTCCATGCCGATATGCGCTTTAAATGCACATTCACCCATATGTTTTTCAAGCCACTGAATCATAAGATTTTCAATACCATGATTCAAAAATAGTAATTTGCACAATATTTTCGGCAGATTTAAATATTTTTAACATTTTCCGTAAAGCGAAACTCCCGGGGGTCGGATATCAAAAAAAGAAAGCTAATTTTGTATTATGACGGTTTATCAATTACCGAAAGAGAATCTGTTTCCGCATCCGGCTCTTGCTGACAAGAATGGTTTGCTGGCTGTAGGTGGGGACCTGAACCCAGGGCGTCTGCTGCTGGCTTATGCAAATGGTATTTTCCCATGGTACAGTCAGGGAGATCCCATTCTTTGGTGGTCGCCTGACCCGCGCTGTGTGTTGTTCCCAGCAGAATTCAAAACCAGCAAAAGCCTGCGGCAAAGTATCCGGAGAGAAAAGTATAGTTTTCGGGTTAATACCGCTTTTGATGAAGTGATTGAGGCATGCGCTTCTGCACAGGACAGGAGTGATCTCCCCGGATGGCTGACAGAAGAAATGAAAGATGCCTACAAACATTTGTACAGGCTTGGTTATGTCTGGTCAGTGGAAACATGGGCAGATGACCAGTTGGCGGGCGGACTGTATGGCGTGAAAATTGGTTCGCTTTTTTGCGGAGAATCCATGTTCTATCACCGCAGGGATGCATCAAAAGCTGCTTTGAAGTTTCTATGTGAAAATGCCGGCAATTTGGAAATTGAGGTCATCGATGTGCAGGAATGTACGCAACATTTATTAAGTTTGGGTGCCAGAAATATGGAACGTGTAGCGTTTTTGAATATGCTGGAATTGATGATGAATTCAGAAAAATGACATTGCAAGGATTTGAAATAAATCTCAGACGCCTGATTCCTGATTACAGGCAAAAATCATTTGTGTTTGCTGTTAGCGGCGGACCGGATTCTGTAGCTATGCTGCACATGGCCCATGAATTGAAACTGAAAGGCATTGTTGCACACTGTCATTTTCATTTACGGGGAACAGAAGCCGATGCAGATGCCGGTTTTGTAAATACAATTGCCGCTTACTTTGATTTTCCCTTCAGATTGCGGAATTTCAATACCCTTGAATATGCAGCAGATAAGAAGATTTCTGTGCAGATGGCAGCCAGAGAATTGCGGTATCGCTGGTTTAATGACCTTTTACGGGAACTGCATGCAGATTATATGATGCTTGGCCATAATCGCGATGATGTTGCAGAGACCTTGATTATCAATCAAATCCGGGGATGTGGAATCAGAGGATTGACGGGTATGCCTGAGCTTACCGATACCATCGTGCGGCCGATGCTGGATATATCGCGTGACGAAATTATTGATTATTTGGCAGAGGAAAGAATTGCATGGCAGCAGGATTCCAGCAATGATGAAACAAATTATATGCGAAATAAAATCCGGCACGATATTTTGCCTGAACTTGAAAAAATCAGACCGGGAGTAAAATCTGTATTCAGGGAAAATGCCGGACGTACATATCGTACTGTAAGGGTGCTGAATACTCTACTTGACCGCTTGCGTTCCGAATGGTTCGAAACAACTGATACCGGAATCCGTATATCCGGGCAGTTCCCCCAGTGCGATCCCGATCTGCTTTATGAAGCAATCAGGGATTATGGTTTCAACTATAGTCAGATTCAGGATATATATCACAGTAAGCCCGGTAGCAAAATTGTTTCAAATACCCATATGCTGACAGCAGAACGGGATGCCTGGTTCCTAACAGAAAATCCTGCTGTTACAGACAAGCCTGAGCAATATGCCATCGCCGAAGAAGTCTTTGAAATAAGAACTCCGGTCAATCTGAAAAGCAGGGTGATAAACCGGGATGATTTTCAGATGAGCAAAGATGAAAATCTGGCACAACTGGATGCAAATAAATTGAAGTTGCCGCTTACCTTGCGGCGATGGAGAAGGGGTGATCGCTTCAGGCCATTGGGTATGAAGGGTTTTCAGAAGCTCAGCGATTTCTTTGTTAATCAAAAGACGAATACATCTGAAAAAGAATCACAATGGTTGTTGTGTTCAGGTGAGGATATTGTCTGGATTGTCGGGCGAAGAATAGATGACAGGTATAAAATCACCAAAGATACAAACAGGATTTGTGAAATCAGGTATGAGCCATAGACGATAAAGCAGATTCCCTCAGACAGAATTTTTATAACGAAGGGAAATTGTAATTTTGCAGTCCAGAATACCGGAGAGGTGGCAGAGTGGTCGAATGCGGCGGTCTCGAAAACCGTTGTCCGTTAGATGTCGGACCGGGGGTTCGAATCCCCCTCTCTCCGCAAGCAAAAATCCCAACTGACAACCGTCAGTTGGGATTTTTTGTATCCCCTGAGGCAGAAAGCTTGCTTTCAAGCCTCAGGGGATACAAAAAAGCCTCAGCTACGATAGTAGCTGTAGGGATTTTTGCTTGCAAGGCTCCCCCATACGGGATCAC
>JBNJGS010000083.1:0-10721 GCA_051747965.1 Bacteroidota bacterium | reverse complement strand
TAAATAAACAACAGAAAACACCAAAAAACAAGATGAAAAAACCGGAACAAAAACCTACCAAAAAACATGTTTTTTCATTTACGAAAGGTCTTACCTTTGCGCTCAGTAAATGATTGTGATTTTTATAAAATAAAATGGAGAAATGACGAAGAAAAAATTACAGATAACCATATGCCTGGGCAGCTCCTGCTTTAGTCGCGGAAACAAGCAAATTGTGGAGGTCATACAGGAATATCTTGAAGATATTGGCATGAAAGAGTCTACTACCTTCAAGGGCGGTCATTGTTTGGGCAATTGTGCTGACGGACCTATATTGATAATCAACGGCAAAACTTTTCATAACATCACACCCGAAAAGGCCATATCCGCAGTGGATGAAGTTTTACAATCTCAGGATTAAATTGTATCTTTCCCTAAATCAAAATGCCCATGTCAGTTGTCTGGATAAATAATGAAAAATGCAAGGAATGCCACACCTGTGTGCGTTCATGTCCCACCAAGGCCATCAGTATCACATCGGATGATTCTGCAGAAATCAATTCCGACCGCTGTATTGGTTGCGGAAATTGTTATGTCGTTTGCAACAGCGGGGCTGTCGAATTCCGTGATGAAACCGTCAAAGCGGAAAAGCTGCTGAATTCAGAGGCAAAAGTTGCTGCTATAGTGGCCCCCAGCATAGCTGCTGAATTCCCGGATGTAACCGACCACAGAAATTTTGTCGGGATGATACGCAGTCTGGGCTTTGAATATGTTCATGAAGTAAGTTTCGGTGCAGATCTGGTCAGCCATCAGTTGAAAAAAATCTTTGATAATGCCAAAGGACGGTATTTCATCACGGCCAATTGCCCGCCGGTTGTTGATTATATCAGGAAATTTCAACCCAAGCTAATTGACAACCTGACACCTCTTGTATCCCCGATGACAGCCACAGCAATGGTCATGAAGGCTTTGCACGGCGAAGATATCAGACTGGTGTATCTTGGTCCCTGCCTGGGACAAAAAGCTGAAGCCGATTTGATGCGGGATTCCATAGAAATTGACGCAGTACTCAGCTTTCGGGAATTGCGCGAAATGTTCAAAAAGAAAAACATCACGGAAAATTCCGTAGAATTCTCTGAATTTGATCCCCCGTTCGGCAGAAAGGGCTCCCTTTTTCCCATCAGCAATGGCATACTACAGGCCGGAAATATTTCGGAGGACCTGAGTACCAGCCGCATCATCACCATTGAGGGAAAAGACCAGTTCAAACCCGCATTGGATGATTTTGCAGATATCGCGGCCATCAAACATCATTACAATCAGTTTTACTGTGAAGGATGTGCCATGGGGCCGCTCACTACCCAGAATAAGGTTCGGAAACAGCAACGTCACAGCCTGGTTGTGAACTATTCCAATAAGCGTCTGAGTATCACAGACAAAAAACAATGGGAAAAAGATCTTCAAAAATTTGAAAAACTTGATTTATCACGAAAATTCACCGAGGATGTACAACGTCTGCCGGACCCCAATCCTGCAAAAGTAAAAGAAGTACTGCAGTTGCTGGGGCAGGACAGATCTCTGAATATCAACTGTCAGCTTTGCGGTTATGAATCCTGCCATGATTTTGCTGTGGATGTTGCCAAAGGACTCAGCAAACCGGAAATGTGCGTGAATTTTGCCATGCGCAACCGGCAGGAGTATATTCAAAAGCTGCAGGCCAGCAATCGGCAACTTGCCAAAACCCAGAAAGCGCTGAAAGAATCTGAACAACGGGCAAGGGAAGAGCATGAAGCTGTGAGAGAGGCAATGCAAATGACCACCAGCATGATGCAAAAACTCCCCAGCGGTGTAGTCATTGTGGATAAAGATTTGCGCATCATCCAAAGCAACAATCGCTTTATCGATATCCTGGGTGAAGAAGCACACAATATCGCGGATGTTATCCCCGGGCTGGAAACGGCAGACTTACGCTCCCTCCTGCCCTACAATGTAGTGAACTTGTTTTCTTACGTACTGCAAAACAACAAACCCGTACAAAACCGTGACATTGCACTTGACGATATCTTTCTGAATATTTCAATTTTCACCATCAAACGCAAGGAAATCGTGGGTGCTGTTATACGCGACCTCTATGAACCGGCAGTACGCAAAGAAGAGGTTATTGCCCGGGTACAGGAAGTCATTGACAAAAACCTGGAAATGGTTCAGAAAATCGGCTTCCTGCTGGGTGAAGGGGCTTCTGAAACCGAACAAATGCTGAATACCATCATAGAAAGCTTTTCTAAACAATCCGGAGAGAACAACAAAGAATGATAAAAAGCATGTACATAGAGGTGGAATCCCACCAGGTAAACCACCACGGGGAACGTATTTGCGGTGATGTTTTTCTCAAACGGCGTATCAAAGAAGACAACCGTGTAATAGCTGTATTGTCAGATGGCATGGGTCATGGTGTGAAAGCCAACATGCTGGCCACGCTAACCTCTACCATGGCAATGAATTTTACCATAGAGCACCGCAATCCCGAGCGGATTGCTGAAACCATCATGAACACCCTGCCGGTATGCTCTGAAAGACAATTGTCATATGCCACATTCAGCATCGTTGATGTTGAATATGAAGGAAAAGTTCATATCCTGGAATATGACAATCCACACTGCATACTTATCCGGGATAACCAGCACCTTCCGCTCAACTGGCAGGAAATAGTCATGGGCAGCGAAAAACACAAAGGCAAAAAGCTCAGGTATTGTTCCTTTTTTCCCAAAATGGAGGATCGCATCATTTTTATGAGCGACGGCATCACACAAAGCGGACTGGGCTCAGATAGATATCCCTTTGGATGGGGACAGGAAAATGTGCAGAATTATGTTGTCAATACTCTGCAGAGCACACCCAGAATTTCGGCAGACAAACTGGCTGAAAAAATTGTCAATAAGGCTGTACAGAATGACGGATACAGGTCAAAAGATGACACCTCATGTGCTTCTGTATATTTCAGAGAACCGAGAAAACTGCTCATTGTCACCGGCCCGCCCATGGATGAAACAAAGGACAAGGAACTGGCTGAAAATGTGAAGAATTATCCCGGGAAAAAAGTACTGGCCGGTGGAACCACCACTGACATTATTTCACGGGAACTTGACATTGAGGTAGAAGACGGCTTTGAATTCACAGATAACGAATTGCCTCCGGTGTCCTTTATGGAAGGCATTGACCTGGTAACAGAAGGTATTTTGACACTGAACAAAGTAAATCGCCTTTTACGGGAAGTAAACCGTTCTGCAGACCTGGGAAAAGGCCCTGCTGATGAAATGATGAAGCTCATCCTGGATTCCGACCAGATTGATTTTATCGTTGGCACACGCATCAACGAAGCCCATCAGGATCCCAACGTACCGGTTGATCTGGATATCCGCAGAACTGCTGTCAACCGCATCGCCAGCATACTGGAAGAAAAATACCTGAAACAGGTCAGCATCAAATACGTTTAATGCGCTCAATCAATCTGCCGGCATGCCGATTCCTCCCCACTGAAGCATACATACAGCCTGAGAGCAGCAAACCATAAGCAGCATATTCATGGATGATGCCCAAAATCAGCCAACAAATACATTCTCTACTGAACAATTTGTCAAATTATCCGTAAGAATAACAGTATAAAACATATAATATTAAAACTGTTATGATGAAATCACACACAAAGATTCGACTGACAATTGTTGTTTCTCTACTCGCAGCAAGCACAATGTTTATGGCCTGCAACGGACAGGATGAGGCAAAAGATAAAACAAGTGATGATGAAGCAAAAATCTCCCGGGACGGTGTATCCACTGAAGACATGGGCAAAAAACCCTGGGTTCTGGACATTGAAGAAACCACCATCGAAAATGAAAACTACAGGCTCGCAAACTGGACCGGAGAGAATATTCAACTTGTATTGATGAGCATTAAACCCGGTGATGAAATCCCGCTGGAAATGCATACCGACCATGATCAATTCATTCGGATAGAAAAAGGAAAGGCGCATGTCCGGATGGGTAAATCCAAAGATAAGATGGATTTTGACGAAACTGTCACAGGTGACTGGGCTATTCTCATACCTGCAGGATACTGGCATCATATCGTAAATACCGGAGACGACAATCTGAAGCTATACACCATCTACGGCCCGGTTACGCACAATAAAGGAACCTTGCATGAAACTGCCGAAGAAGCAGAAGAGCATCATCATTAATGCAGGCTTTACCGGAATAGCCGGAATGCAGCATATGCAAAACAAGAAAAAACTGTGTATCAACCTGCGGGATACAGGCTGAAAATATATCAGCAAAATTTGTGCCGGCATTGTGTCCATCTTTGGTGGCCGTTTCCTGTGGTATGTGCCGGGAATCTTATCATGCATTAATCATGGCACAAGGCTGGTAACAGGAGAGATTTGGTAAAAAGAATGCAGGTATTCGGTCAATTTTCATTACCTTGCAAAAAACTAAGGCCATGAAAAGTTATTCTTTATCAGGATTTGTATTTTTTCTCATCAGTGCTATGCTTATTGGGCTCTTCGGCTGTCAGGATGAACCCGTGGAAAACGGCAAAGTAGATATGTCTGACCTGCTGGACCAAAACAGTGAAGTGGAAATCCATCACAATCCTCATGGGATTACACCTCTTTCTTCAGAACTGCGCTTTGTAACCAAAGAACCGGTAAAAGCACAAATTGAAGTCAGGGGAGAACTTCCTGTAAACAAGTCATGGGAACAATACACAGACAATCAGGTAGTACCTGTGCTGGGGTTATATCCCGGGACAACAAATGAAGTCTATCTGAAAATTTCTACAGAAGAGGGATTGTATGCTGAAACCACATTACAGATCACCACTGATAGTCTGCCGGAATATTTTCCTCAAATCAGTATCGATGTTCCTGATGAAGGCATGGCTGCAGATGGTATGGTACTCAACAATATGGTATATGCCAACGGGAACAATACATTCCGTATTGAACCCTTTATTTTTGATAAAAACGGCCAGGTTCGCTGGTGGCTGGATTTGAGTGAGCAGGAGCGCATTGGTTTTCCGGTTGAACGACTTGAAAACGGAAATATCATCGCCGGCTTTGAAAGGGATATTTATGAATACAGCATGACAGGAGAAATCATGAATCATATCAGCCTGTCCAGCTATCACACCCATCACGACATCATTGAACTTCCCGGAGGAAATCTGGCCTGCGCTGTCACAAAAGACGGAACCAGCATTGAGCATGATGAGGGGATGGTCAACAGTGTGGAAGACCACTTCATTGAAATCAGCCGCAATGCAGGCACCATCCTGCAAGAGTGGGATTTGAGAGAGATTCTGGATGTTGACCGTGATGATGTGGCCTATTCATCAGGCGACTGGTTTCATCAGAATGCCCTGTGGTATGACATGTATGATGATGCCTACCTGGTTTCCGGGAGGCAACAGGGTGTCATCAAAACAGACCGCAACAACGATTTGCAATGGATACTTGCTCCGCATTACAACTGGGGCAATGCCGGTGCGGAGGGAAACGGCCAGTCCACCGAGCCCTTTCTGCTTACAGCGGTAGATGTCAACGACTCGCCATACAGCGAAGAAGTTCAACTGGGAAATCAGGCAGCAAGTGATTTCGACTGGCCATGGGGACAACATGCCTGCATGCTGCTCGAAAACGGTAACATTCTCCTGTATGACAATGGTGTCAACCGGCAGTTTCAAAATCCGTCCAACAACCACTCACGTGCCGTGGAATACGATATCAATGAATCTGAAATGACTGTAAAACAAGTCTGGCAATATGGCAAAGAAAGAGGCCCTGAATTTCATTCCTATATTGTCAGTGATGTGGATGTTCTTGACAACGGAAACCGGTTTATCACCAGCGGTACTGTGAATCACAACAACCTGCATTACGCCAGTCTCACAGAAATCAGCATACCTGACAACACCGAAGTATTTGAAGCCACCGTATTTTTTAAGGATGAACTCGGCACCAATGCCGGTGGTTGGGGAGATTTTGATTTGATTTACCGGTCGGAAAAGCTTTCACTATACCCTGCTGATAATTAGTAGTGTTCATTGATGGCTTTATATTTTTCATTGGATTTTTTTTTGCACATGACATGCCGATGTTGTATCTTGCATTAAAACAAACACATTGCATATGAAAACCAATTACCTGATTTCATTCTTCTTTGTTGCCATCATATTCGTTTTTCCCGGCTGTACAGAAAATTCAGAATCCCTCAATGATTACATCATTGCCGGTGAAACAACTCCGGAACAAACGCAGCATTTTACTTTTGATGCTTCCATACCAGGAACCAACACGGACACAAGCATCAAGCTGGACCTGAACGCTGATGGCATAGATGATTTAAAATTCATGAACCTTTCATTTGAAAACTCTGTTGAAGACGACAGCGTTTTTGTCCGGCGCATAGGCATAAAAGCCCTTGGCAACCTGCAACTTGCACATGAAACAAACCCATCCGACAGCCTGCATTTTGTAGACACCATTTCCGGGTGCAAGTATGCACAGGGAGAAATCATCAATCAAAATGCCCCCTGGCAGCCTGCCGGGCATGAAATCATGTTTCAGCATAATTTGGTTACCACAACTTATGACGACTTCATCTACCCGACAACTTACATCACCAGACGGGCTTCTGTTTTTGAACCCTCAAAACCATATTTTGGTTTTCGCCTGTACATTGACAACCGGTATCATTACGGATGGTTAAAAGTTGATCACAGTCAGTCTTGGAATGGGAGCACAATAAGTATAAGTGAGGCTGCCATAACCCGGGTTTATACTGATTAATGTGTCAGTTGTGAGCTTAAGTCATCCAGGGCCCTTTCAATGTTTTTTCCGGCCATTTTCTGAATAACGAATGCCCGCAATCTTCCCAGCGGCCATTCATAGGTCAGATTGTCATACATATGCCATTGCAATTCTGTGCGGCCGGTATTCTTACGAATAAATTTCAGATCTGACAAAACGGGATTTGTATCTTCGATAAGGACAATTTTGAATCTAAGCAAACTGTCTTCAAACACTTCCGTCATTTCCATATGGCCTGAGCCCTGTTCGGGATGTTCCCACAACAGTTTCTGACCCGCACCTTCCTCTCCGGATATCTGAATGTCCAAACTGGAATCCCGCCATGGAAACCATGCTTCCCAGCCATCAAAATCCGACAGTTGAGCATACATCTCATCAAGGGAGGAGGAATACGTCTGTGTTTTGGTCATATCCAGCTTTTCGGGTAAGCTGGCTGTCCAGATCAGAAAGACAATGGTGACAATCACCAGTCCGAAAAATGTTTTTTTTAAAGATTCCATAATAGCATTGCAGGTTTTCTGATGCTGTTATCAATTTCTCATTCTGGTGCCTTTTCATTAATTTTACACCATGAATGCGATAACAAACAGCACATCAAAGGTAAAAAAATATGCTTCTCTGGTCAAATTCAGCCACAGCATATTTGCACTTCCCTTTGCCATCACCGGATATTTCATGGCCATTTTTGAATACAATTACCCATTCCGCTGGCAGGACCTTATCTTTGTTATTCTGTGCATGATACTGGCACGCAACGCGGCCATGGGCTTTAACCGCTATGCTGATGCAGCCATTGATAAGGAAAATCCCAGGACAGCAAGACGGGAAATTCCTGCCGGCATTATACAAGGCCGTCATGCGCTCTGGTTTGTGATTATCAATGCAGTGATGTTTGTTGCTGTATGCTGGTTTATCAATCCCCTTGTCTTTTTCCTTTCACCTGTAGCATTGCTTGTGGTGCTCGGGTATTCATATACCAAGCGGTTTACCAGCCTATCCCATTTTGTTCTGGGTTTGGGACTGGCCATTGCTCCCACAGGCGCTTTTCTGGTTGTAAGCGGGGAATTTCAAAGCCTGCCTGTCATGCTTTCCGGCCTGGTATTGCTGTGGACTGCAGGATTCGACATTATTTATGCTTTACAGGATGAAGTATTTGATCAGAAACGGAAATTGTTCAGCATTCCCGCTGCTCTGGGACGCAAAGGGGCATTAATCACCTCTGCCCTCACCCACCTGGGCTCTGTGGTTTTCGTTGTGCTCATCGGCATGATGATGGAGGCAGGTTTAATTTACTGGCTGGGAGCCGCGCTGTTTACCGGTCTGCTCACTTATCAGCACATCATTGTCAAACCACATGATATATCGCGCATAAACCTGGCCTTTGGTACCCTTAACGGCATCGCCAGCATGGTTTACGCTGTTTTTACCATCATCAGCATGAGTATCTGAAAACAAATGCCGGCAGCATGAAATAAATATATGACAAATAATTTTCCATATTATCCTGCGTTATTAAAGCTAAGCGTTATTTTTGTATTGTTGATATGAAGATTTTCAGTTTGATCATACCTTTAATTACAGCCCTGGTCTTTGGTTTGTCTGCCATGGCTCAGGACGCCCGGGAAGAAGACCCCTGTGGCGGCACTGACAGCAAAAAGGCGCAGAGGTTTTTTGACAAAGCTATGGACAAATATTACGATGATCGCAAGCAGGCACAGGATTTATTGATAAAAGCTGTGGCAGCAGATGAAGATTTTGCCGATGCCTATTATGTACTTGCTGACATTGCCCTTCGCCAGTATCAAAAAAGTATGTTTGAAAGCAGCCGGAGTAAGCTGAGAGAAAGAGCACGCAAACTGATGGTAAAAGTTGTGGAAATCTGTCCCGGATACGATGATTATTATCTGCACTACAGAATTGGTGAGGGATATTATCTGGATGGAGATTTTGAAGAAGCCACCTCCTATCTGCAAACATACATAAAACATGCTGATGAAGAGCAGGCAGAGTACTCAGCCGCGGAAGAAATGATAGCAGAGATGAAGACTGTACAGGAATTAAAGAACAAGCCCGTACCATTCAACCCGGAACCCGTGGGAGGCATTTCCACCCGGGAAGATGAGTTTCTTCCCCTCATATCACCAGATGGAGATTACCTTTTTTATACCCGCAGGTACATGAAAAGCAGTTATGACAACATTTACGGTGATAAGATGACAGAAGAGTTTACCCGCGCCGAAAGAGCGGATTCCACCTATATGGTATATGAAAATCCAACTGCCATGCCCCCGCCCTTCAACCTGGGCAACAACCAGGGAGGCATCAGCATCACCATAGATAATGCAATGCTTTTTGTCACCCAGTGTGAGTTTGTCAGCCGTGACTATAAAAACTGTGATATCTATGTTTCGCACAAATACAATGGCGGATGGACGGAATTAGAGAATCTGGGACCCAAGATCAACGGGAAAAACACCTGGGAAAGTCAACCCACCATATCTCCTGACGGGAAAACACTGTTTTTTGCAAGCATAAGGCCTGAAAACCTGGGTACCACTGATAATCATCAGAGCTCAGATATCTATTATTCTGAACTTCAGGAAGACGGGAGCTGGAGCAAGGCAAAAAATATCGGAAGGCCTGTCAACACAGATGGCAATGAGAAATCGCCCTTTTTTCATGCCGATAACAAAACACTGTACTTTTCCTCTGACAGACATGCAGGCATTGGCGGATATGACATCTTTTATTCCCAGTATATTGACAGTGCCTGGCAGGAACCCATAAACATCGGATATCCAATAAATACGGAAAATGATGACCTGGGCTTCGTTGTCAATACAGCGGGCAACAGAGCATATTTTGCTTCCAATCAACTGCAGGGCAAAGGCGGATATGATATTTACGGATTCAGACTGCATGAAAAAGCCCGCCCGGACAAGGTGTTGTTTGTAAAAGGACAATTGATAGACGAAGAAGGAAATCCACTTGCCGAAGCCAATGTGGAAATCAAAAATATCGGCACAAATCAAATATCAGAAGGACTGGTAAATGATGAAACGGGAGATTATGCCGTAGCCGTGCGCATGGAAGAAGAAAAGAAGGACGACTACATCATGCTTGTGAAAAAGGAGAATTACAGCTTTACTTCAAAATACATTGACCCTGAAGAAATTGACAACAGCATGCCTGTACAGGCAAATATGGAGGTAAAACCCATTGAGAAAGGGCAGGCAGTGAAAATTAACGATATCCGCTTTGCTTTTGCATCAGCTGAATTTGATCAGAAGAGCAAAATTGTTCTTGACAACTTTATTGAATTTCTGAACGAAAATCCAAACATCATTTTTGAGATTCGCGGCCACACTGATAATGTAGGAGACAATTCCGCCAATATGGAGCTTTCTCTCCGCAGGGCAAAATCAGTGTATGACTACCTCGCATCCCATGGAATTGATGAATCACGCATGGATTACGAGGGTTTTGGTCAAACACGGCCGGTTGCCACCAACGAAACAGAAGAAGGACGCGCACAAAACCGCCGCACAGAGTTTTACATTGTGAATTACTGATGGCAGGATCGACAGAATGCTTAATCACGATCCGGTGGCATGAAACGCAGGGCACCTGCCTGCCGGTTCCTGACTACCGTCAGGCAAGTTACCAGCCGTGGCAAGCTGATAGGTTTGTGATTTACCAACAAGCATTCTTGTAGCAGGCTTTACTGCCATTTTCCGGCGAGTTGGAAAATAATTTGCCGGCATTTTTGCCTCTGAGCATGAAAATCCCTACTTTTAGCACTGAAAAACCAAAATACGCAGGCATGCTTAACCAATGGAAAGTGATTGCAAATCCCTGCAAACAGGTAAAACCG
>JBNJGS010000082.1:0-10733 GCA_051747965.1 Bacteroidota bacterium | reverse complement strand
TCACTTCATATTTTCAATTTTCTAAAAATACAATTTCTTATCAAGTTTTGGCTTAGTTTACTTATAAATGCTATGTTCTCTCCAGACATGCCCCACAACTCATCTTTGCCCCGGGAAAATCCAAATCCACACAAGCTTCTAAGCTTGTATATGTACGGTTTGGCCCAAAAAAATTCTTTGATGACATACATTTTCATACATGTGCGTTGTAAATATAGCACGATTTACAGATAAAATCATGAAATTGGCAATATTTTCTGCCCGAAAATGCAATTAATGTACAATCATTAAACAAGCATGCAAATGCATTCCTTTATGGTTCTGCTGCCATTGGAAATGCCAATCATGCATTGTCATCTATCCCTCTGTCAAAGCAGTGAGCAAGTCCCCCACCCCGCTAACAGCATTACCTCCAATGCAGTTAAATTCATTTTTCAGCTCATCCGGAGCATCGTTTACCACGAAGGATTTGCCTCCAAAACGCAGCATGTCAATATCGTTGTAATCGTTGCCGACACACCATATTTCGTCATGGCTGATGCCGAGTTTGTCTGCCAGGTAGATCAAGCCGCCGGCTTTGGACACATGTTTGGGAAAAATCTCTATCCACATGCTGCTGTGGTCAAGTGGTGATGTTGTCCGCACCACGTTCACCTCAGGAAATCTGGTTCTGAGTTTATCCAGCCAGTGCAGTCCGTCATGCTCCAGCACTACCAGGAGCTGGGATATTCCTGAAAACCCGGTAGCGGATTCCAGGGGAAGGGCAAATTCACTGTATCGTTCAATCCTGCGGTGAAAATCAGGGGTTCTGGCTGTTCCTTCACGATAATAGAAATGGTGATTGTCCGGTGCCGGATGATGTACCATAAAGCTCAAGCGGCTCTCTTTGAGGAAATTAATAATTTCCCCTGCTTTGTCAACATCGAGGCTGTTTTTTGCCAGAATATTACGTTCAGGCCAGTGCATAATGCCCACGCCACTGGAAAAAACCAGGTAATCAATTGGCAGTTCTGCCTGCATAACTTCATCGGCTGAAAAAAGGCTTCTTCCGGTGGCAACAACCCGGACAATACCGGATTTTCCCAGTTTCTCCAGTGCAGAAATCTCAGTTTCTCCCACCCGGCCGTTGGTTTGTGCCAGGGTTCCGTCGTAATCAAGTGCTATGATTGCAGGTCGATTTTTTGTCATAATCATTAATCAAGTAGTTGGTATGAACTGGATTGTACGGGTCCGTCCAGGGTATGCAGCACGCGCTCCAGCATAATACCCTCCCGGGGGTCATAATCATGTCCAAAGGTTGCCCTCACGCCGATGTTGATAAAATTCACAGCCCTGTCAAGAGCGATGGGCAGGCTGTCACCCTGCAGCAATGCTCCGGTGATGACAGAGGTAAAGGTATCTCCGGTTCCGGGGTATGAAGCAGGCAGGTATTCGATGGAAACTTTCCAGAATCTTTCAGTTCGCTGATGATAGGCAATGGCTGCTGTTTTATTGCCTTTTTCCGGCACAGAAGTGATGATGACAATGTCGGGGCCTTTGTCAGCCAGTCTCAGTGCCCAGTTTTTCGCCTCCTCAAGTGTAATGTCTTCATTGTACGGTTCATCCAGTAAAAAAGCAGCTTCGGTAAGATTTGGTGTGATCACTCCTGCTTTTTCAATCAGCCGGCGCATTTCAACCACAAGTTCATTGGTGAAGGTAGTATAAAGCTTTCCATTATCAGCCATTACGGGATCTACAACCACAAGCTGATTATCCTGTCTGAAATCATCAATAAAATCCCGCACAATATCAATCTGTCCGGCATTGCCGAGATATCCGCTGTATATGGCATCAAATTGAACATCCAGTTCTTTCCAGTGCTTAATGAATTCCCTCATCTGATCATCCAGGCTCAGATGTCGTACACCGGGATATTGTGTGTGAGATGAAAGCACAGCAGTGGGCAAAGCACACACCTGGATACCCAGACTTGAGAATACGGGAAATATGGTTGAGAGAGAAACACGGCCTATCCCTGAGAGGTCGTGTATTGCAGCAATTTTTTGTACGGGTTTATTCATTTGTATATTTTTACAATAATATTACGAAGATAAGCAGTCCATCAGTAATAGCCAAGAAAGCAGGCACAGATTCCGCATCCCCGGGTTAAAATTTATAAGACAGCCCAATACTCAGCATTTCTTTAAACTGTATTGCACGGGTAACACCTACCTGTTGTACTTCTCCGTCAACCATTTCATATTCCGGTATTTCAATATCATCATCATAAATCAGATGGGTTGAGATGGTTGTAGTGATAAACTCTGTGGCTTTAAACACCAGCGCCATCTGCCAGTCAACATCAATATTTTCCGGATTGTTCAGGTAGCTGGAGAAAAGTTCAATTTCATTCCTCATACTGATATTTTCATGCAAATCTGTTTTCCATTTTGCTCTGACATAACCCCCTATCTCACCTTTAAACCACTGATCCTCATCCAGTCCGTATTTTGTCTGGTCGATGCTCACTGTATCGTAAACCACTGTTAATTTCATGGATAAAGGAGAAAGCAGAATATTGAAATTTTTATTTGGTTTATAATCCATACCGATTGATGCAACGAAATTTCCCGGAGCCATAAATGCAGACACAGGCACTGAATCATTGGGATAATTGTATCCGTTAAACATTTGTGATTTGAGATTCATCAGTGCGGAATAATACCAGCGTTCGGAGGCATTGTATCCGAATTTTGAAGTAAATTCAAATTTATCTTCATTTTTACGCAGCTGCCGTTCACCAGACTGAAGCACACCGTATTTCCAACTGGCAGATGATTCCCAGGCTGCATTTTCCCGCTTGTATTCAGCATCGATATCAAGGCTCCATGTTGCGTTGATGGAGCTTTCACCACCTTCAGCCCAGTTGGACAAATACCCCTGGTTAACATTGAGATTTCCTATGCCACCGATTGTCCAGTAATCCAGTACAGTGCTGTCTTTCACTTCCTCATTATCTTCTGAAGCCGCAGAAGTTGAAACAGACAGGCTGAAAATTACAGACATGCACAGCGGGAGAACATAGCGGACAAATTTGTGAATTATATTCATTGCTTTTCATTTTTAACGCATTCCTACATGATCCAACAATTCTAATGCATAAACGCATCAGGATGCACAATTGATATTTTGCAGCAGCAAAAATACAGCGCAGAGCGAACAATCACAATACTGCAAAAAAGAAGTTAATAACATTGACCCGTTCATTTACATGTCTGATTTGCTGTACATCTTTCAGATTTTATGTTCAACAATAGGTATTTCTGTTGAGGAGATGTAAAATAATTCCGTACATTTGTTTTAGCAAAATAAAAAAGCATGCATAATATCAGACTCATACCGGTTACTGTTAAGGCCATATACCGCAACATCAAAGAGCGGGACAGTTTTTCCATGCAGTAATTCACCATCCCCGGATTTTTAATTCACGTATTACAAATTTAATATTCACATATTATGGAAATTCCTTTTTCAGAATCGTATAAAATAAAAATGGTAGAGCCTTTACGTAAGAGCACACGTGAAGAGCGTCAGAAATGGATTGAAGCGGCAAATTATAATTTATTCAACCTCAAGAGTGATCAGGTATTCATTGACCTGTTGACAGACAGTGGCACGGGTGCCATGAGTGATCGTCAGTGGTCTGCCCTGATGATGGGAGACGAAAGCTATGCAGGTGCCCGTTCGTATTATGAACTCAAAGAGAGTATCACCAGGATACTGGGTTTTCCCTATATGCTACCGACCCATCAGGGCCGTGCAGCTGAGAATGTTTTGTTCAGCACATTGATAAAAGAAGGCGATGTGATACCCGGCAACTCACATTTTGACACAACCAAGGGTCATATTGAATTCCGCAAGGCGCAGGCCATTGACTGTACCATAGATGAGGCTTTTGATACCGTAAATGATCACCCGTTTAAAGGCAATATTGATCTTGACAAACTTGAAAAAGTTTACAAAAGCTATCCCAAAGAAAAAATTCCGTTTGTATGCGTTACCGTTACCTGCAATTCAAGTGGCGGCCAACCTGTTAGTATTGCCAACATAAAGGCTGTATATGAATTGAGCCGGAAATATGGAATACCCACCATGTTTGATTCAGCCAGGTTTGCAGAAAATGCATACTTCCTTAAACTTCGTGAAGAAGGCTATGCGGACAAGAGCATAAAAGAGATTGTGGCCGAAATGTATCAGTATGCTGATATGATGACCATGAGCTCCAAAAAGGACGGACTGGTAAATATTGGCGGATTTATTGCCATGCGTGATAAAGAGCTTCACCGTCAGGCATCTACTTTCAATATCCTTTTTGAAGGTTATGTTACCTATGGCGGCATGTCAGGTCGCGACATGAGTGCACTGGCAGTTGGCCTGGATGAAAGCACTGAATTTGATTATCTTGAGACAAGGATCAAGCAGGTAGAATATCTGGGCAACAAGCTTATTGAATATGGTGTTCCGATTCAGCGGCCCATTGGCGGACATGCAATTTTTGTGGATGCCAAAAAAGTATTGTGCAACGTGCCAAAGGAACAGTTTCAGGCACAAACCCTGGGTATTGAGCTTTATCTTGAAGCCGGCATCCGTGGTGTAGAAATTGGCACCTTACTTGCTGACAGGGATCCGGTAACACGGAAAAACCGATATCCTGATCTGGAACTTCTTAGACTGGCCATACCACGGCGGGCCTATACAAACAATCATATTGAAGTAGTTGCAGCGGCCTTAAAAAATGTTTATGACCGGCGTGACAAGATCACCAGTGGTTATAAAATCTCCTGGGAAGCACCCATCATGAGGCATTTTACGGTAGAACTTGAAAAAGTATGATATTTTTTTCTTAAAAAAAAGCAATCCCCGGAGCAGACAACTCCGGGGATTTTGTTTTTAGAGGAAAGCAGTCACCAGGTATATACTTGTAATTAGAAGAGGGGGAAGCGAGGGGAGCGCAGGGTGGGATAACCCGGTGACTGCAGAAGTATCATTGTTTTATAATTCGTTTACTGATTATATGTCCTTCATTCATTATGCTCAGCATATATGTACCACGTTCAAGAAATTCCAGGCCGGTCAGCGTAAACTGATGACGACCTGCCGGGATATTACTGACCACGAGAACCTTGCCGGTCAGGTCTTTCACCCAGATTGTTCTTTCCTTATCACATGCAGCAATAAACTCAATTTCAATTTCACCGATAAAAGGATTTGGTGAGATTCCGTAATCATGACCATTTTCACAATAGCATTTGCAAGTGATCACATCAGACAAATGTGTTGAGCCATCGTAGTCTGTTTGTTTTAATCTGTAATAAGACCTGCCGTTCACGGGTTCTGCATCCACACAGGAGTATTCCTGTGTCAGGTTTGTGGTTCCATTGCCATCGACATATGCAACCGGGTAGAAAACTATACCATCATTGCTTCGTTCGAGAGTGAAGTAATCGTTGTTCAATTCGGATGCAGTAACCCATGAAACGGAGATCTGTTTATATTGACATTCGGCTTCAAAAGCGGTGAGTACAACCGGCAGAGCGTTATTTCCGCTGCCGCCGATTCCCCAGTCGCTAAATCCTGTAGATATCCCGCTTCTTTTGATAATTGGCTCCAGGATTGTGCCGGATGGTTTTACGTGTGTACCATGAGCCTCCCATGCATCAACAGAACGTTTGAGTGCAGTGAGGCCGCAAAAATCATTGACCTGGGTGATACCGTTTGGATAAAGGGTAATGTCATAAGTTCCACCACTTAGCCCGTCGCCGGTTGTAAATGACCAGTATCCCAATCCCCAGAGTGTTTGAACAGAGAAAAGGCTGCAATCATCTGTTTCGGGAACAACAACAGGGCTGATCAGATCACCCATATCTTCATTGATAAATTCTGCTGTAATGCTACCTCCCTGTTCAGGCGCGATGGGATATTCAAGCAAAACCGGGAGACCGGAAGTATTTTCGGAAGAAAAGCCAATGGGAAAAAGTCCGGATTCATCACCTGAACAGGCATTGCCGGCAAACCATCTCTTTACCTGCCCGTAAACGGTACCTGAAGTATGGTCTATCCCGCCGGGATTAAACTCCGATGTACCAATGGTCAGCAGATTGCCTTCAGAATGAATATCGCCCTGCCGCATACGCAGGAGGTTAGTTACAGAAAGATCATCATACAAATCAATTCCGCCACCGCTGTTGTCAACAGAAAGCCTGTAAAAGGGATAATCGCTGGTAGTGACATTTTGCACATCGCTGCCACAGAGGAATACCTCACTTTGATTTGCAGTAAAGCTTCCCTGATTGGTAAAATGTCCTTTCAGGTTGAGTGACAAATTGCCGCTTATGCATAGCTCACTACCATTGTAAATGCTGAGATTATTACAGGCAACATTCTCGACGATTTCCGGTTGTCCGCTGTCATCACAATAATTGACAATATGGACATTGTCATTCTGTCCCGGTGTGGATGAAGACTGGGCATAACCCGAAGCATTTTTGACAAGCCAGTTTGTTTCAGTCAGATTATCCCATGCAAGGCTGTTGTATCCGGTCCACACGTAATCATTTTCCTGCATTCCGGCAATATTGGGGATACCGGAAACCATATAATCGATATCTGCAGAATTGCTGCAGCCAAATTCATCATATATGGCAAAACTTCCTGAGTAAAGATTATCTCCGTCAAGCAGATTGGTTTCAGGAGTAAGTTCATACACCAGCGGATCCACTCCACCGCCAGATACATAGTTGATGGTAGCATTTGTACCCAAATCCCAGTCGATATGATCGATTTCGGTTTGATAATTCCAGTTCTGAGGAAGCAAATCAGGATCAAGAGCAAGCTCCCATTCAAAAATCCAGCCGTTATCAATCTCCCATGTATCGCAGACTTTAATTGTCCATTCTCCGTTCAAAGGGCAACCAATCAGATCTTCAAATCCCTCATAGGGATGATAAAAATTGCTTTCATTGTTCACATCCGATGGATTCACCCTGTAATAAGGAAGGACTCCATTATCCGACAAATTCTCTTCTTCATACACCCAGGCGTTTGCATTGGCATATGCATATTCCGGGCTATTTGACCAGCAGTAATCCCATCCTTCACCGGGAAGATTTACTTCATCTTCATCATCGCATGGATCAGAAGGATCAGATATATCTTCCGTATTGGGGGCTCCAAAGCCGATTCTCACATAGTTTGAATTGTTCATGTGCGGCCATTCATAGGTCATATCATCAAGGCCGTACTGATCCAAAGTAAAAAAGTCCTGCAGAATAATGACTTCGCCGCAGCCTTCAGGCCCGACGAGAGAAATCTGGATATCACCTATGAAAGAGTGTTCCATATTAATCCGGAGATATTTCACATCTTCCTGTCCGGTAATTTCAGCATTGATGGGAAAATCGGTAAAAGTAACGCTGGATTCGTAACATTGCTCAGTACAATTGGGCCCGTCAGGGATAAAGGTCAATTCACCCACACCCAGACTGGCAGATGTTTCACCAAAAAACGGGGACATTTCAATATGGCTGCCCGGGCCACCGGCAATTATTTCGGTAGCATCGCCGATACAGCCGGAAATTTCCGCGGAAACAGACTGAATTAGCGGTCCGGAAGAAGAACGAATGCGGAATGGGATTTCTGACATGCAATTTTCTCCGGTAATTTCCAGAACTCCGTCGTATCCGGTGCCGAACTCAACGAGAAAGTCGTGGGGATTTGCGGAATATTCAATCGCTCCGTTGCCATCATAACTGTTGATTTTCCAAGTATAGTCAACCGTTCCGGAGCATTCACTACAGAGGGCACTGACTTCAAAATGTATTATATCATCCTGGCAAATATCAAAGTACATAATGCCTCCTGTTTCATAAGGCTGGGGAGTACAGTTACTCCAGTCAACATCAAGATTTGTGCATGGTGGATATGCTTTGGCCCCGCTTTTTGCTGCCGGTTCATCCTTATTATCCTCACGGGCAGGGTATTCAACAGCTTTGGAATTTACAGTCGCTTGTTTGGAGGAATAATCAGATTCTGATATTTTATCCGGCATGTCAGATGAGGGTTCACCTGTATCAGAATCATTCACCTGAGCCACCACCGTGAAACAGGACACAATTACAATTGCTAAACTTGCTGCTACTCTTTTTTTCTTCATAATCTCACCTAATTATCTGGGTATTCCAATTTAAACCCATTGTAGATGTATTGTGAGATTTTTATACTTAGATATACTATTTTAACATTTTTTTATGCTTGCCAATTCGGCTGTTAATAAAATGACAATAAGACTACAAATAGCCAAAAGCTCCATCTTATCCTCAAAATGTCCATAATTTTTCAAAACAAGACAAGCACTAATATCCACAATTTTAACATGTTATAACAGCACATCCTAAACTATCAAAATGAGCATAATTTTATAGAATCAGTATACATACCTCAACTGCTTTTTCTAAATTCCTGCATCTTTTCACTCCCAAAAATGCTTTGGATTCATTAATGATGTTTAAGCAGCTTCCGGGAAGCAAAATGACATCCTACAGGAATCATTCTGAGCAAGAGTAAGTTTATGCTGTGCTACAGTTTGCCTGCATTTCATGAAATCATGATTTGTTTTCTCCAGGCATGGTACAAATTCCTAATGCTTAATCAATTTTGTTTGTTGGGTACCATCATCTGTGATTAATGTAAGGGTGTACACAGCAGGAGATAAGCCTGAGACATCTACAAAAGTCTTATTCGTTCCCGTGTTGCACTGCAGGGATCCGGAATGTACCAGCCGGCCCTGCGGGTCATAAATTCTGATTATTGATTGTCCCTGATCTGTGCAATGGTATGTAATTTGAATCCTTTCTTTTGCCGGATTGGGATAGACCAGAAATGCATTGGTTCCGTCAACAATAATGGATACAATATCAGAGAAAGCAAATGAGCCGTCGAAATCCACTTGTTTCAAGCGGTAATAATATGTCCCTTGCTTTGTATCTTCATCAGTCAGGTTGTAATGTAATTTTGTATTGCTGTTGCCGTTTTGAGCCAGTGATGTGATCTTATCTATTGCTACAAAATCCTGTGCATTTTCTGATTTTTGTACTTCGAAATAATCATTGTTTCTTTCGCTGGCAGTGGTCCATGCCAGATTCACGACACGGCCATCATAATCAGCGGAAAAACTGAGCAGCTCAACAGGCAGTGCTGATCCGCTACCACTGGCACCAAGCAGGTTGAATTTCGAGAAGGATGTTAAATCTGCCAGGCTTGTTTGTGTCGGGCACTGCAGGAAACCATCGTCTTCAAACCATGGGTATTGGTCTCCGGCGGGAACACCTGTATTTCCGGGTTCTCCGTTTTTCATCAGGTACAGCATACTTTCTCCGTTTGCAGAGACTACCGGAGATATCATCTGTGCTCCGGAGGGATAGACATCAATATCATAAGTAGTGATACCTCCACCCGGATTGGAAACATCCCATTGCAGGGGCGATTGCAGATCAAAAACAATTTTATCAGGTATTCCGTCATAACCGGGATCGCCGTCTCCGATGTTTTGCGATCCTCCACCGGGATGCACCTCAACATCGCAATACGCCACCGGATAGACCGGAGCAAAAGTAAAAGGCTCCATAAAGGCCAGAACCTGAGCCCCGGGGTTGCCGTTGGGTTTAATATCAAAGCCCTGAGCGCCATAACCATCGTATCCAATCGGGAAATTGTAGGTAGAGCTGCCGTCTGTGGCACGTTGTAACCTTCCTTTGATAAAGCCATCACTGCCACTGAGGTTACCCCCAGCCAGGGATGCAGGAGAAGGATTATCGATGTATAGGGTATTGGCGTTTGTGTTGATGATTCCAGATGTGATATTCATCTCATTGGTAATGGTCAAATCCTGATTAACAATCAACTGAGAACCACCATCCTGATTTAGTGAGAGCTTGTAAAAACTTTCTCCACCCGGTGCTACAGTCGAGAGGTATTGATCCGAATCGCCATTAAAGTTAAGCGTGCTTATCCCTGCATCAAAAGTCCCTTCATTGTTCCAGTCACCAGAGATGTGTAATGTCTGTTCAGAAGATGAACTCATGCTCAGGCTTTTCCCTGCAGCGATATTCAAATCATGACAATAGGCTGGAGCATTATTAATTTCAGGATTTGGATTGCTGCAATAATCAACAATATGCACATTTTTATCTTCTTCGGGAAAATCACTGGAATAGTGATAATCTGTACCATCAAACTCGAACCAGTTGTGGGTATCAGCATTCCACTCCTCTCCCTCAAAGCCTGCCCAGACAAAATCTCCGGCGGCCACACCACTAATGGCAGGCATACCTGCAACCGTAAAGCTAAGGTTTGCATCTGAGCTGCATCCGTATTCATCAATTACGGTAAAATCTCCGGAGTAGGTACCATCCAGACCAGGATTTGGTATAAGCTCATAAGTTGGGAAAGCACCATCAAAATCTGCATCGCTGATTTGCGACCAGTCAAGGCTGGCAATATCTGCTGTATAACTCCAGTTTTGTGGCAGCAGCCCCGGATCAAGGGCCAGCTCCCAGTCAAAAATCCAGCCGTTATCCAATTGCCAGGAATCACATACCTTAACCGTCCAGGTTCCATTTAAAGGGCAACCCTCAAGTTCGCTGTAGAAATCCTCATAGGGGTGATAAAAATTGGTGCCGTTAGCTTCATCCGAGGGG
>JBNJGS010000081.1:0-11164 GCA_051747965.1 Bacteroidota bacterium | reverse complement strand
CCTGGGTTCCGCTTCCTGCAGATTCTGGTGTAAATTCATCACCGGAAATCCCATCTCCTGAAAAACTGCCGTTAGCGTAATTGCCACTGAGTGTAACCGCTGTGGCATCATCTTCACAGTATTCGTTGTCCAGGCCAGTAAACTCAGCGTTTGCTGAATTTACGAATACTGTCACGTCCGCTGTTCCGGGGCATGCCGGGTTAGAACCTGTGACAGTGGCTGTATAGGTGGTTGTTTCTCCCGGGGAAATGCTTATGCTTTCCTGATTTTCCTGTCCGCTGAGGCCGGGGTCAGAAGGAGAGGCTGTCCATGTAACGGATGAGCCGCCGGCGGCTGTCAGGTTCACGGTTTCGCCTTCGCAGATGTAATGGTCTTCACCGGCATAGGCTACCACCGCGCCGGAGCTTGCGGCAAAAATGTATTCGCAGACATCCTGGGCATAACCGTCAACCATGATAAGGTATTCTTCTCCGGGCGTAAGACCGGAAGCAACAATATGCCCGTTGGTTTCTTTTGCCGGACTCCAGCAATTTGAAACCGGTGTAAAAGTGCTGCAGTCTGTATCGAAAACCTGTAGCTGAATGCCTTCAATGGGGCTGCCGGGGTTGACGCTGCCCTGGCAGTTTCGCACCCAGACATCGAGAACAGTAGCTGTAGAATCAGCCACAAATGACAACCATGAGTTGTTATTGATACCTCCACAGAATATGCCTTCATCGTAATAATCGATATTTTCATGGTCAGTTGGATAGGCTGCGCTGGTGTTGCCCAGATATCCGTTTAGGTCGCAAATGGGGGTGTTGCTATCGCATGTTTCGCCGGCGGCAGTAGTGTTGGCTGCTGATGGCGGGAGGCAGCGCTCCGGGCAATCGATAGACAGCTCAAAGCCGGCTTTGTTTACTGCACCGTCGGAGGTGATGCGTATGGTGATGTAGCCCGATTGAGCGTAATATGCGTTACCGGTTTCATCTATGGTTAGATTCGGAAAGCGGGTTATCGAGTCAAGACAGATGCCGGTGGCACTTGACGGGCCATCGTAGATTATCAGGTAATCAAAGGCATCTTCAAACTCGTAGGATTCAATGACAGCGCGTATGCATGAGTTGTTTGTTGATGCAAAGGTGATTTCGTAATCGTTGTTGATGCCGTAGTCGCCGGTTGGTCCGCCCTCATCATAAAGTGTGGCATTGCAGGTGTTGATGAGTTGTCCGTCTGTGGAGGCGTCCAGGTTGTAGGTTTGTGCATAGCTAAACAACGGCAGCAGGAAAATCGCTATGAAGATGGTTTTTTCTTTCATGGTTAGCCTGTTTAATTGTATTGTTCTTCAATCAGGGATAAGTGTTTTCTTACTTCTGCTTTTGATTTCAAAATGATGTATGGTCCCGACATTTTTTCGGGCTGAAGAAAAACCTTTTGCTCCTTTGAATCATGTCTGAAAGCAGAGTAATCGGTGATGATAATTTCTTTGGCATCAATCTCGTTTTTGAGTTCCCCGGGTATTTTCCAGGAGTCGGCATAGAGATAATTTACCTGATAGATTTTGTATTCAGGCATGCTGTTGATTTCTTCTGTGCTGTAATTTTTCAGCGCTCTGCTGTCGGTAAGATGCAGTTTGCTGTTGCTTTGGGCATACAGGGTAAATGGAAATACCACAAGTACCGCCAAAAGCCAGAACGGCTTAGTCAGATGTGTTTTCATAACAGTTAGTTTAATAATAACTATCCCATGAATTCCCCCTATAGGAATTTCACTATACAAATATACAAAATTATGAATAAGTAAGTACTGTTTTTGTAATAAAATCAGCAAGAAGGGAAAAAAATCCCGTTGAGGTCGGCAGAATGCTGATTTGCGAGATAAGTTATTCTGCAGTAATGGCTTGAGATTGGTGTATAAAAAAGGCTGCCATGAAAAACAGCAGCCTTTTTTGGGCTTAGATTTATTTGCTTATTTCTTTTTCCATTCTTCGAAATGGACCATTTTGTCATCGTAGCGGTACTCGGGCTCCAGGTTTTCAGCGGGTATGCCGAGCGGAAAGACTGCAAATGGCTCAAGATGAGCGGGTGTTTTTACGGTTTCGTTGACGCCTTTGATTCGTGGTGGAACGCTCCAGGTGGCAATCCATACAGTTCCCAGGCCGAGTTCATGCGCAGCCAGATATATGTTCTGGCCGGCACAGGAGCAATCCTGCGGATAAAAACCGGGGAAACCTTCTTTGGATTTGTCGCCAAGGATGACGATGGCAGCCTGTGCCTGTTTAAACATGTCATTGCCTTCATCAATTTTGTCAGCCAACTGGTTGAGTTTGTCCCTGTCTCTGACTACCACAAATTCCCACGGGCGTCCGTCGCCTGCGCTGGGTGCGTTCATTGCAGCTTCAAGAATGGTTTTGATTTGTTTATCGGTTACCGGTGCATCCTTGAACTGATGGATGCTGCGGCGTGTCATGATTGCTTCAATTGTATTCATATCTCATAATTTTTATGAATGCCGAATATGCAAAATTTTGTTGATACGGGCAAATGATTGACAAGTCTTAAATTTTTTCTGGGGATGTGCAAAAAATCATCAGTTGTGCGGGCAAAAGCTTGCCATATGTAATGTTTTTGCAGCAGGACGGAGGCGTATATCCTGCATCTGCTGCCGGCAATGTTTCTGTGCCGGGACAGGAGCGACAGGGAAGCTCCCTGTGCCGGCCATACAGAACATGCCGGCAGGAGGTGCAGATAGCAGCCGCAGGCCGCCCCCGAACTATTCGCTTAGCGATAGATTCGGGGGGCTGCCCTAAACGTAACAATTATTTAATTTTTGAGTGATTTGAGTTGTTCTTCAATCAGCCGGATGTTTTCTTCAGCATCGGCCTTCTTTTGCTTTTCCTTGTTTACTACCTGTTCGGGGGCATTGTTTACAAAGCGTTCATTGCTGAGTTTTTTCATTACACCTTGCAAAAAACCCTTGTTGTATTTGAGTTCTTTTTCAAGTTTTGCCATTTCTTCTTTGGGGTCCACCAGGTCGCCAAGAGGGATATAATACTCGTTGGTGTTGACCATGAAGCCTGCGGCACCGTCGATTTTGGCATCGGTTTTGGAGAATTCCGTGAGGTTGCACAATTTGCTGATGACGGGTTCAAATTCACCGGAATAATTTTTCTGATGGGGTATGATTTTCAGCTCCAGGGCCTCTTTCATCGGGATATTTTTGTCTTTTCTGATATTTCTGACCTGGCTGATAACTTCCTTGCTGAATTCAAATTCTTTCAGCATTTTTTCATCGGGTTTGTCTGCTTTGGGCCATTGTGCCAGCATGATGCAGTCTTCTTCCCTGCGCTCGTCAATCAGGTGCCAGATTTCTTCGGTAATGAAAGGCATGAAGGGGTGCAGGAGTTTGAGCAGCGTTTCAAAATAATCAATGCTTGCTTTCAGTGTTTTCCTGTCAATGGGTTGCTGGTATGCGGGTTTGATACTTTCCAGGAACCATGAGCTGAATTCGTCCCAGAATAGACGATAAACAGTCATCAGTGCTTCAGAGAGTCTGAAGTCTGCAAATTGCTGATCGAGCTGCGTGATGGTGTGGCTGAGTTTTTCACCAAACCATTCAACGGCTTTGGCTGCGGCTTCGGGCTGCTGGATGGTTTCATCCACATCCCAGGATTTCACCAGTCTGAAGGCGTTCCAGATTTTGTTGGCAAAGTTGCGTCCCTGTTCGGGCAGGCTGTCTTCGTAGAGTAGATCGCCACCGGCAGGTGAGCAGAGCAGCATGCCCATGCGTACGCCGTCAGCACCGTATTTTTCTATCAGGCCAATGGGGTCGGGACTGTTGCCCAGGGATTTTGACATTTTCCGGCGCTGGCTGTCGCGTACAATGCCGTGAAGGTAGACGTTTGAAAATGGTTTCTCGTTGCGGTATTCATAGCCGGCCATAATCATGCGTGCTACCCAGAAAAAGAGGATTTCCGGAGCGGTAATCAGGTCGTTGGTTGGGTAATAGTACTGAATTTCCTTATTGTCGGGTTTGCGGATGCCGTCGAAAACGGAAATGGGCCATAGCCAGGAGCTAAACCAGGTGTCAAGCACATCTTCTTCCTGTCGGAGTTCGCTGAGGCTGAGTTTGTCATTACCGGTTTTTTTGCGGGCACGTTCCAGGGCTTCTGCTTCGGTTTCAGCTATAACGTATTCATTGCTATCGGGCAGGTACCAGGCGGGGATACGATGTCCCCACCAGAGCTGACGTGATATGCACCAGTCACGCACATTTTCCATCCAGTGACGATAGGTATTTTTGAATTTTGGCGGGTGGATTTGAATTTCATCCCCCATAACTGCATCCAGGGCCGGTTTGGCCAGCTTTTTCATTTCGACAAACCACTGCATGGAGAGTTTTGGCTCAATGACGGAGTTTGTGCGTTCGCTGCGTCCTACTTTATTGGTGTAATCTTCGGTTTTGATCAGGGCACCTGAGCGTTCGAGTTCTTCTACAGCGAGTTTTCGTGCTTCAAACCGATCGGTACCGACAAACAATTCGGCTTTTTCGCTGAGGGTGCCATCGTCATTGAAAATATCAACTGAGGGCAGGTTGTGTTTTTCGCCTATCTGATAGTCATTGACATCGTGGGCTGGTGTGATTTTCAGGCAACCGGTACCAAATTCCATGTCAACATAGTCATCTTCGATGATGGGTACGATGCGGTTTATCATTGGAACGACAACGCGTTTACCTTTCAGGAGTGTGTATCGTTCGTCGTTGGGATTGATGCATACGCCTGTATCGCCCAGTATGGTTTCGGGGCGGGTGGTTGCGATGGTGAGATATTCCTCCTGCCTGCCTTCAACCTGATATCGGACATAATATAATTTGGATTGCTCTTCAGTATAGATTACCTCTTCGTCGGAGACAGCTGTTTTTGCCTGGGGATCCCAGTTGACCATGCGGACACCACGGTAGATAAGGCCTTTTTCGTACAGATCAACAAATACTTTGATAACAGATTCCGAGCGGGCTTTGTCCATGGTAAAAGCAGTGCGTTGCCAGTCACAACTGGCGCCCAGTTTTTTGAGCTGGTCAAGTATGATGCCGCCGTGTTTTTCTTTCCATTCCCATGCGTGTTCCATGAATGTATCACGGGTAAGATCGGCCTTATTGATTCCTTCATCTTTGAGTTTTGCCACAACTTTTGCTTCGGTGGCAATGGAGGCGTGATCAGTGCCCGGTACCCAAACAGCATTTTTTCCCAGCATGCGTGCCCGTCTTACCAGAATGTCCTGAATGGTATTATTGAGCATGTGCCCCATGTGTAGTACACCTGTGACATTGGGCGGAGGAATGACGTTGACATAAGGTTCCCTGTCATCCGGCTCCGAGTGAAAAAAGCCGTTGTCCATCCAGTATTTATACCATTTCTTTTCTGCTTGTTCCGGACTGTACTTGCTTGGAATGTTCATCGTTTTTTGCTTGTTTGTGTAAATTGAGTGACAAAAATAGCAGGATTTTTTTACATGCCAGATTTTTATTGGGATAATGATGGGATGATTGAGAGGCTGATACATTACAGCTATGGAGAATCCGGTGATGCCTGCGGTGCTACAAGCCGGTGTCCGCCTGGTCAGGGTGGAGAAAGGTTTTGTTTGGTAAATGATCAGGCTTATCCGGTATTTATTCGTATCTTATGGATTATAACATCGTAACACTGGAAGAATGAATAAACATATACTCTTTGATAATTTATCAATTGACATCAGGGCGTTATTCCGGCGTAAAGGAAAAATGTTTGATGAAAGTGCTGACAGCCCGTTACCATCTGCCTTGCTGGATTCGGCAGAGCTGAAAATACCGGAAATTGACGGAGTGGGAACTCACCGGGTTGAAGTAAGCATGGAGACAGGAAAGTATTACACGGATTTCCGGGTGGAGAAATGGCTGGGTCCTGAATATCCCACCATCATTTACCATCATGGCAATAACGAGCGTCCCCTGGATTATGGAAAGACTTCAACAAGTTCCTTTTATCACATTTTTGTGACCCAGAAGGAGGAGTTTGAGTGTAATTTGCTTGTTATCCGGGCAACATTTCATGATTTGCCATACCGGGCTTATCAGGAGAGACTTAAGCGGCTTGAGAATTGTGTGTCTATGTTTATTTCGTCCACCCTGGTGATTGAATCGCTGGTTCAGGAAATCCGTAAACACAATGCAAATAAGTTGTTTGTCAGCGGTTTAAGTCTGGGAGGTTTTATCAGCAATTATCACCGGGCAAAATACAATACGGCGGATGCTTATATTCCGATGCTTGCCGGATCCAGGCTTGGTGATTTGTTTACCAGCAGCCGGTACAGAAAGCTGACAGCCCTTAGGGATGAGACCACACGAAATAAAGTGCGAAAACTCTTGAATTTCAAGGAGGAGTTTGATGCTGTTCCTGATAAGAATGTGTTCCCTTTACTGGCCAGGCATGACCGCTATGTTGAATTTTCCGTTCAAAAAGAAAGCTATGCAGGGCATTCCGTTGAGGTAATTGACAATGGCCATCTTACCGGTGTGATTCATTTTGATGCACTTCGCCGGCATGTTTTACATGTGCTGGATAATTATTTACAAAAATAAAGCCTTCCGGTGCTTACCGGAAGGCTTGAAAGTAAGTTGGGTCTGTATTTTTAAAATTTCAGCGTTACACCGAGGTTTAGGTAGGCAATACCATATCCGAGCTCAGCCATAAGGGCAAAGCTGTCAGAAATGTAGTAGCGTGCCCCGACAAAACCTGACCATGCAACACTGCTGGATCTCGTGTTGTAATCATAGCCATAATAGACATCGCCGAATTCGTTGGCTGAAACAATATTGTACCCGAGCAGAACGCCGGTGTAGGTGTCAATCTTGTTAGCGAGAGGGTAATGGAAGGTACCACGTGCACCAATAACCAAGTTGGTGTATTTGTATCCGTATGTGCCGTACCCGGGATATGTGTTTTCCCATTTGTAAGCAGCATAACCGATATATCCACCCACACCAATGACACCTTTGCCATCAATGAGTCCGTCAGTTACGCCCATTTCAAAGGATGCGGAAAGGGGTGGGAGGGTTGTTGAATAATACGAGCCTGAGTAATAGGTTGATCCTAGTCCAATGGCCAGGTTCAGTGCTTGGTCGCCGTTTGTGAAGGTCGGTATTACTTCATCCTGGGCCTTGATTTGTGTAGTTGCCACAATGGCGATTGCGAAAAGTGTAAATAGTTTTTTCATAACAATAGTTTTTGGTGTATACATTGGTTGGTTTTCATTATCCGTATTGATAGTGTAAAAATAGCAATTTTTTTTTATTTTGTAATTGGAAAAATGCGACAGTCCGGAATTCGTTGCAAGCGCAGCTTTTCAGGAAAAAAAAAGGCTGCCTTTTCAGACAGCCCCGCTGGATTCAGGAATGATATTTTACGCGTTTCAGAGATTGAGATTGACAGGTTTGTTTTTATCATATTTTACCGTGAAAGTATATTGCAGGGTTTTTTCCTGTCCTGCAGGAAGCTCAATATCCCAGTTAAGATGTGAGTTGTTTTCATTGAAATCTGCTCCATCGCTTTTCCTGAGATTGATTCTGATTTCATCGGTGGTGCTGTGTGGGATGGCATCTTCTACGCTGATGCTTGCCATGCGGCCGGTATTGTTGCGGAGTTTAATGTCATAGGTAAAGGTTTCAGTCACCCATGATCCTACAAGTTGGGGTTTTTCTTCCTGCGTTTCTTTTTCCCGTGAAACCACAATGCCGTTTGCTTTTCCCAGTGTGATTTCCATTGTATCCTGAGTGATCTGTGGGGTGATTCTTGTTTGTCCGGTATATCTGCCGTTGAAATACAGATTGGCTTGTCCCTGCAAGAGATCCAGATCCTGCCAGTCTGTAATTCTGGCCATCAGGAATGTTTTGTCAGACATGCGTGGGGCAGCATAATAGTTGAATTCTGCTCCCAGCTTCTTATTTTGAATGGGGATGGTATGGTTTTGACCATCAGAAGGGATACCAAAGTCAAGGTCAACCTGATACTCCACATTGAGCATGGAGTTTACCGCAGATGTATGCTGATATGCTGAGCCTGCCGGCTCCTGAGCCTGTGTCATTTCAGCATCTGAAAGTACTGGTGAGTTGGTAGTTTGCTCAGTTCGCCGGCTGCTGTGTGTCGGCTGCTGGTTTTGTTGTTGATAATACACATACAATACAGGCAATTCCGGTTTGCTGAATTGCTGATTCGGATTTAGCGTAGACAAGGTGAGGCTGACATCTTTCCATGCTTTGCCCGTATTCTGGTAAACACCGGCTTTGTAAATGAGGGATATTTCTTCATCATCAGTGGCACGGATGTCATATGTGGCATGCCAGCCGGCATTGCTCACCAGGTAAGAAATGTCCATGCTCCCGGTACCGCTGCTGTTGCCAAGGATGCTAATCACGATCTGCGGAACAGCTTCGCCTGAGGTGTTGTTATTTTTCTGCTTCCACTGTTTGAGGTCAGCCAGGCGTTTGTTCATTCGCTGAAACTCCTCATTGTGGGGGTATATTTCTTTTTCAAGCTGCAAAAGTTCCTGATGGATGTTGTTGAGTTTTTCACGGAAGAATGCCATGGTTTGTTTAAGTTCAGGGATGGTGTCTCCTCCATTGCCACGGACAAGGGCGTTGTTTAGCAGAATGTTTTTTTCAGATTCCAGTACCTGCATCTGATTGTTAAAATTGCTTACCACATATCCCTTGAGACGGATAGAATCTTCCAGGAGCTCTATTTCTTTTTTGATACGTGGAGGAATGCTCTTGTTACTTTTGAGCGGGTCGGGTTGTTGTGTCCGGAATTTTACATCCAGAATGACAAAATCTCCATTGCCATTTACCTGTATGCTGTTTTCCGTAATATGAGGAGAGAGGCTGTCAAAAACGAGGGTTTGCCGTCCTTGGTGGATGGTGAATTCTGCTGATCTGGAGATTTCAGCACCGGATGTGTAAACTGTAATGTGCTCCGGTTGTGATTGGATTTTGGTTTCTTCTGTGGCAAATGCCACAAGGCTGATCATAATAAAGGCCAGAATAGTGCTGATGTGTTTCATGGTATTTATGTTTTTTATGTTTCCATGCTTTGATGGTTTTTTCCCTGAGAATCCATAAAGATAGGATTAATATCTTAAGATGGGTGAGATGTTCTGTGATGATTTCCTAATACAATAAAATGTAGGTTAGAAATGTATAAATAATCGAACGGAATGACGAAATAGCACATCCAATTAAGAATGATTATAAATAGTGTGGCTATGGGGAAATGTTAAACTTTCCTTAAAAAAGTGAAGTATAAAAAGATGAAAATTTCGCAAGTGATTAAAAACAAAAGGGTTATAATCTTTTTATACATGAGAATCAAAACAGATAATTATTATGAAATACATTGTAACGATTATGTCTGTCATTTTACTTTTTATGACAGCACAGTCACAGGAAATAAGCCGGAGTGTTGAAAGCACGGCCGGCGGCAGTTACGCTTCAGGCGGTAAAAGCATGGAATTTGTTATTGGTGAACCGGTAACGGCAAATTATGCCAATGGGGGTTATATGATAAGCCAGGGTTTTATTCAGGGTAATTTGATTATCACCTCTGTTGAGCCGGAGTCTTTTGTTGATATTCAGGTATGGCCGAATCCGGTTGGTACCAACTTGTTTGTGAAATACGATTCGGATGAGCTTCAGAATCCGGAATTGGTGATTTATGACAACAACGGCCGTGTTTTGAAGAAGCAGCGACCCGTTTCGGATAGAGTGACAATTGACTTCAGTGCCTATCCATCCGGTGCCTATATCCTGGAAATTGCTGAAGGAACAGAACGAGTTAAAACAATTCAATTAATTAAGAAATAAAAAAAGAGGACATATTATGATTAAGAAAAATACAAAAATTACGATGAGGCTTAGTACAATTATGATTTTATCTGTGTTCATTTCTCTTTCAGGGAAGGCGCAGGAAGTCATGAGTGTTAACGGAACAGAAAGAGCCCTTGATACGGCGGAAAAGGAAAAAGAAACAGAACAGGTTCAGGCCAAATCAATACAGAGTTCGCCGGCATCATTTTCTTACCAGGCGGTATTGCGTAACAGTTCCGGTCAGTTGATGGAAAACCAGCAGGTAAGCGTGGATGTTGAGATACTGGAAGGGTCAGCCAGTGGTACGCCGGTATTTTCTGAGAGCCATACGATAAGCACAAATGCTTACGGACTGGTTTCGCTGGAAATTGGATCTGTGAATGATTTATCCACATTGAGCTGGTCGGCATACGATTATTTTATCAGCATATCGGTGGATGGTGTTCTGATGGGTACCAGCCAGTTGCTGAGTGTTCCATTTGCCATGCATGCCAACACTGCAAGCGTTGCAGAAAATACGCACTGGACAGATGATGGCAGCAATTTATTTTACAATTCCGGTTCTGATGTTGGAATCGGGACCAGTACGCCTGTTGCAAATCTGGAATTGCTGAGAAACAATGATATGACAAATTCTCAGTTATTTTTGTCACAGGACGGAACGGGTGATGCTACGCTTGGGTTTTATCTTGATGGCCCGTCTGATAACTTTGGTATGGGTATAGATCAATCAGATGAATCTAAATTTAAGATCACACCGAGTTTTACCATCAGTGATTCTGATCCGGCCCTGACAATTGATCAGACCAAACAGGTAGGTATTGGTACGGCTTCACCGGAAACCAGTCTGCATGTTGAAGGTGGTACCAAAGTTGGTGCTAACGGAGTTGTGATTCAGGAAGTGATGGAGCTTACCGGTACTACGGATGCAAGTATTACTACTTTCTCTATTTCTTACCCAAGCGGATACGATGAGACAAACACACGGGTGCTAAGTGCAGAGATAAAAACCAATGCTTCCTGGGGTGACTGGACCAGTCTTGGAGGTAGTGTTTCCGGTGCTGATGGTACTGTCAGAACCAAAGTTGCGAATGACGGTTTGTGGTTGTTTTATCCCGATGATACATCATTCAAGGATACAAACTACCGGATAAGCATCATGCGTATTGAATAAAGCAATGATACAACACCAAAAAAGGGGCTGCAAATGTTTTTGCAGCCCCTTTTAACATATGATTTATTGGATTATACCACGCGCTTATCAATATAATTTGAATTGAACAGGCGC
>JBNJGS010000080.1:0-11706 GCA_051747965.1 Bacteroidota bacterium | reverse complement strand
ACCTTATCCCCCGACTCATAGTCGGCAGAGGAGTAAGCCACGGTATTCTTACTGTCCCTGCCGTTTTTTCATCAGCACCATACTTATCCAGTGCAGCAGAATCAGTACAGCTACAAGTGTGGAAATTCTGCCCGGGTAATCGCCAAAACGTGAATAAAATGTCAGTTCATCGTTTGATTTTATTTCTCCTTTAATCACTGCCTTCTGCCACCATCCGCGGCTTTCAATGATATCTCCCCTTTGGTTGATCAGAGATGAGATTCCGGTGTTGGCAGATCTGGCCACCGATCGTCTGTTTTCAATGGCTCGCAGGCGGGCAAATGCAGCATGCTGTTTATAGCCCGGTGTGTCGCGCCACCATCCGTCGTTGGTGATGACAAACAACAAATCTGCTCCCCTGCGGACAAAGGATGAAACATACCCCCCGTACACCGATTCATAACAAATGATGGCAGCAACACCCGTGGAATCATCAGAACTGTCAAATACCGTGGGTTCTTTGTCATAGCCAAGGCTGTTTCGGGCACCCCCGAGGTCAATGATCAGGTCATTCAGCCACTTCCAGTTATCCACATACGGCAGTGTTTCCACACCCGGTACAAGCTTGGATTTATGATAAATCTGATGTTGCCCGCTGGTATCAATCTGTATGGCCGTGTTATATTCATCAAACCAGAAATTATCATGTTTATGTGCCGTGGTGGTGATGCTTTCCTCGGAAAAATAAAATCTCCGGGTTGTCATACCAACAATCAATTTGGTTTTTGGGTGTCTGTTGTTGAAGTTTCGTAAAATTTTGATGTGCGTGTCGTTTTCAAATTCCACGGAGTCCTCACTCAGGTACAAAGGCAGGGCAGTTTCAGGAAAAATCAGATAATCGGTATTTTTGTCCATCACCGAATCTGCCAGAGTCAGCATCTCAAACAATTGTTCCCGTACCGGGCCTGAAAATTTTGTATTGTACGGATCGATGTTTGGTTGTATGATCACAATTTCCTTCTCAACACCCTTATCCTCATAATTGTGATACCTGATGACAGAGTAGGTCAGGGGCAGAATGATGATGACAGCAAGCGCGATCAGGTGGGTTTTTGTACCTGCTTTTTTGGGCAGCATAAAGCGACGCCGAATGATCTCAAAAAAGATGAGATTGCTGATAAGTATCCACATACTTCCACCCAATGCTCCTGTAAATTCATACCACTGAATCCACTGTACGTTGTTGGCAAATGCATTGCCCAGGTTGAGCCATGGCCAGGTGAGCTTTACCTGCATGTAGAAATATTCAAAGGTCACCCATAGCACCACAAGTGCTATATAAGACTCATTGCGTGGCAGGCGCAGTTTTATTTTATGGTATAAGACAAACAGCACTGTCATAAAAAAGGCGTTTGCCGAAAGGGCAAAAATGGAGCCTGCAGCAGTAGCAAACCATATCCAGTAAGTGGAAATCAGATTCCATACAATAAAGCTCAGGAAGCTCAGACCAAGGATATTGCTTCCCCGGAACATGGCTTTGTTCTGATACATATATTCCTCCACCATTAGCAGGGGAACAAAAGCTATCAGCATAATCCAGCCCATGTGCCATTGTGTGTAGGCAAGACTCATCAGAATCCCGCTGCCTGCAGCCATTGCAATCCGTGTTCTTTGTGTGAATTTCATCATCGTAATTTGCGTTTACGTTTGTTAACCAGATAAACACCCAGTAAAATAAATGCCATACCGGCATATTGTGTAATGCTCAGCTTCTCTCCGTCAATAATACCCCATATGATGGCCACAATGGGCATCAGATATGTAGTGGAAGAGGCGAAGAGTGCAGTGCTGCGCTGGATCAGGATATTGACCATCACAACAGCCACTGCTGAGCCAAAAAATCCGAGTAAAAATACATAAAGAAAATCATTCCAGGCATTTTCCTGTGAAAAAGTTTTCGGTAAACCTGTGCTGAGCAGGTATGCAGTAACTGCCGGGCCAACCATCAGAAATGCAAAGGATGCAATCTGTATGCCGTTGAGTTCATTGAGCTTGGATTTTACATGGTTGATGTTGATGCCGTACATGATGGTGGCAAGTACTACAAAGAGAGCAAATGCATTGATTTTACCCGTGATATCGTCTGTATTGCTGGTGATGACAGCGATTGCACCCCCAAGACCGATAAATACACCGGCCAGACTTATCCAGCGGATTTTCACCCGGTACACAATGGCTCCGATGATCATGGTGAAGAATGGTGTCATGGAATTGAGAATACCGGCCATGGCTGATTCAATCCTTGTTTCGGCAAGGGTGAACAAAAAGGCGGGTATGGCATTACCGATAAAACCTACAATCACGAGCGAGAGAAAGTTTTTTCTCGTGATTTTTCTGATATGATAAAGAGCTACCGGCAAAAGCGTGACAAAAGCAATGAACATGCGAAAACCGGCAACCTGTCCGTAGGAAAAGCTTCGCAGGCCGTATTTCATCAAAATAAAACTGCTGCCCCAGATCAGACTGAGCAAAATCAACATCAGCCAATTGATGATTTGTTCACTTTTTTCATTCATGCTGCAAATTTGGTACAATTATTGGAAAAATGTACTCAGATAAAGATGTTTCTCGTATGAAAACAAATTATTTCATATTTTTGATCCTGCTGGCAGTGTCTGTCGTTGTTAACGCACAGTCTGAAACAGAAAGGAAGGTTTACAGGGCACCGGACGTAAATCTTGATTCCCTTTTCTTATATTCGGAAAACTATGTGATGATGGGGCCTGAAATCCTGGTGCCGGCCAGGGTTTCCGATCGGGAGCGTTCAAAAACCCACAGAAATACCCGACTGGTCAGAAATTTTTTAAAAGTGTACCCTTATGCACAGCTGATACAGGAAAATATGAAAGAAATTGAAGCTCATTTGAGTCGCATAACTGATGAGCGATTACAAAAGCAATACATCAGGTATCGCGAAAAGCAACTGCGTGAGAGGTATGGTAAGGATATCAGGAAAATGACCATTTCTCAGGGATTGCTGCTTATCAAGCTTATTGACCGGGAAACCGGTGAAACATCCTATGACATCCTCAGGGAATTCAAAGGGGGGTTTCTTGCAGGAACCTATCAGGGGCTGGCGAGGCTTTTTGGCCACAATCTCAAAGATCACTATGATCCGGAAGGAGAGGATAAAGCCATTGAGGCACTTGTGCAGGCATATGAGGAGGGCAGCCTGTAATTCTCATTACAGCTTGTCTTTGTTGCCAATACGCTGCAAGCCTGCTTTGGCCTGCCGCTGGAAATCTGCCTGATAATCTCCCTTGTTTATATCAAGGCACAATTCAAAATACTGTTTTGCCTCAGCCAGTTCTGAGTTGTCTTCATATATCTCTGCCAGCTTGAGTGCTGCAAGAGGTGCAAAATACCAGGTTTCATGTTTTCCTAAAGCAATGGTTTTTATATAGTATTTTTTTGCTGATGATGTTTCAGAAAGTTTATCAGCAATCCTTCCCATACGATAGTAAAACTCAAGCTTATGTTTCTTGTGTGGTGAATTTGTTATTTCAGCAGTTCCGGTGATTAGCTGCTGTTTAGCCTCCCGGTAATATCCGCCGTTATACAGGAGACTGGCTCCGCACAGGGGTTTCAGCAAGGGAATCCCTGAATTTATTTCCCTGATAACCGGCTGCTCAGCCATCTTTTTATCCGCTTCTGCCATTTGCACAAGGGATTGCCTTGATTTTGTTTTTTCTGATGGATTGTCAGTGAAAGCACTGAATTGATACAGCAGGTTCCAGGCCTGGAGTTTATGATTACTTCCGGGAAATGTTTGTAAAAACCTGTTGAGATATGATTTTCCCGATTCATCAAGCTGATAGAGTAAAAAACTGCCGATCTGAAAATCCAGCAACAGGAGCCTGGTATCTCCCTGTTGATCATAATTGTCCTGCAATATTTTCAGCGCCTCTTTTGTGTTTCCCACCGATGATCCAAGCATAGCGTATCCCAGGCGGAACAGGGGGGAGGCCCGGTGCTTTGTGATGTTGGCAGAATAATACGACCACCCCTCATCAGGTTCATCTGTTAAAAAAGCACTGAAGAGTGCATAATAAAATGCAGCTTCGTAATAATCACCTGCATGCCGACAATCATCGAGATACTGACGAAAAATGTGCAATCCCTGTTCATAATCTCCACGTAGTCCCAGAAGCTTCTTTACCCACTGGTATTCATCGGGCACCATACCGGCAAAAATTTCATAGAGGCCCTGAATCTTTTTCAGACCGACCGGCTTTTCTGCTGCATCTTTCAGTGATTCGTAATGCTTGAAGCCGGTCTTAAAGCTACTGACAGCCCGTAGCTGATTGCCCGCATCCATCTGAATCACGCAGTCCTGAAGAAACAGATTGCTCAACAGTAAATGCTTGCGGAGCAGAGGCAATGAACTGTTTTCAATAACACTTGTTGCTTCGCCGATTTCTGTAAGCCAGGTTTCCTTTAGATTTTCCTGACCAAACAACATAATATCAACAAAAATTTTGTCAAATTTCAATTGTGTGGCATAGGGATTACTGCTGTCTTCAGCCAAAAGGTCATCTGTTTTTTCCCTGGCAGAATTCAGATTACAGGAATAGATATCGTCTTTTATGTCCTGATAATCAGGAGGAAGACCCTGTGAGATTAGTCCGCCATGGAGGTTGAACATCAGGATTGTGGTAAGCAAGCCGGCTTTGAAATATGTGAAACATTTGTTCATATCATTTGTAATGGTGATAACGTACTAAGGTATTGTTGATACTTTAACTTTGTTTTTTCTTAAAGATTAATTAATTTCGTAAAGCTAATAAAAATGTAAATTTGTAGCATGATAAATAAACAGATGTTAAATAAAAACAGAATAATTATGAGAAAATTACTACTTATTATGATCGGAATGTTTGTGAGCGTTGGGGCTTTCACCCAGACACTCACAGACTGGACAAATGCAAATCCCGGGAACGTAACACTTACCCAGGAAACAAGCAATGTGAATGAGGGGACAAGTGCCCTTGATGTTTTATGTACTACGCAGGATCAGGGCAGTACAGAGGTGATTTCGGCATCCTTTACTGTAACACCTGGTGCATCATACACTGCCAGTGTGGATGTTTATGATGACGATCCTGCCGGCCGGGTTCGTTTGAGCCTGAGTTTTGACGGGACAAATGAATGGGGACCATATTCTACAGATGGTACCACCTGGGAAACCATAGAAATGTCAGATACAGTACCTGCCGGTGTTACTTCAGCCACCGTGTTTTTTCGGTTTTATGATATTTCAGCTGACTGGGATGGCGATTTCTCATGCATTCTTGACAATGCTATCTTCACAGAAGATGGTGGTGCAAACCTGATTCCCAATGGTGGATTTGAAAACTGGGAAACACTGACACCTACTGCGTACACCATACCTGAAATTCAGGATACAGTAGGCAACGGTGGTGGAAACGGATCTGCTGTTGAAGGCGAATACGTGGAAACCAGTGGTATTGTTACGGCTGTTTATGACAGCGAGTATGTCATTCAGGATGGTACCGGTATGTGGTCAGGTATCTGGGTTGCCGGATCCGGCGTAGCTCAGGGTGACGATGTGACTGTTACCGGTAATGTGAGTGAAGACAACAACCTTACAAAAATTCTTGCTGATAACGTTACGGTAAACACATCAGGAAATACTCTTCCGGCTGCAGAAGTGCTTGCTACCGGCGATTGCCCGCAGGAAAGCTGGGAAGGTGTGCTGCTTGAAACCACCGGTACATGTACAAACGATACCGTTGAAGATAACTTCGGAGAATTTCCGCTTGACGATGGTTCCGGTGAAGTTCTGGTTGACGATTACGGCCTTGCTTCCATGTATTACCCAACGCAGGGTAACGATTATACCGTAACATCACCGCTTATGTTTTCTTACGGCGCTTTCAAAATAGCTGTACGCACTGAAGCGGATATTGTAGAAGATGTAGGCACTGAGCCTTACCTGGCAATTACCTCACCTTCTGACGGATCCACTGTCAATTCTGCAGATGTGGACATTGAATTTGATGTGCAGAATTTTGTGTTGGATGATGGTTCCGGTGATACCGGTGACGGATACCTTGCTTATTCTGTGGATGGCGGTATTTCTCAGGCACATTATACCACCGACCCAATCTCTTTGACCGGTCTTACCGAAGAAAACCACACCGTGGATATGGAATTGCTTGATGTTGCAGGCGATCCGCTTTCACCTGCAGTTACTGCATCAGTAAGCTTTACTGTTGACTTGTCCACTGGTCCTGAACTTACAAGTATTTATGATATTCAGTACACTGAAGAAGCTTCCGGTGATTCTCCTTATGATGGACAGGAAGTAGCTACTGCTGGTATTGTTACCGCTGTAAATGATGATAAATTCTGGTTGCAGGACGGTAGCGGTGCATGGAATGGTATATATGTATATTACATTGATACTCCGGGACCTGCCCGTGGTGACTCTGTTGTTGTATATGGTACCGTTGTTGAATACAACAATCTCACTGAAATCAGCCCCGTTGATTCCATTGATATTGTTTCCAACGGCAATACTTTGCCTGCCCCTGCAGAAGTTACAACCGGTGAAGCCGGAACAGAACCTTACGAAGGTGTACTGGTACAGGTTGAAGGTGTTAATAACAACGCACCAGACGAATACAACGAATGGGATGTGAATGACGGATCCGGTGAGGTGATGGTTGATGATTTGCTCTACACTTTTGACCCGACCATTGGAAATACCTACAATGTAACCGGTGTAGTGGAATATTATTTCAATTTTAAAATTCTCCCGCGTGATGAAAATGATATCATTGATCTGGGCGTGAGTACAGATCCCAATATTGCAATTACTTCACCAACCAACGGAGATGTAATCTATACAGATGCAATAGATATTGAATTCAATGTATCCAACTTTGATGTTGGTACCGACGGTAAAGTGGCCTATGCTCTCGATGGTGCAGCCTATGCCTTCCAGGAAACCACAGATGCAATCACATTTACCGGCCTCGCAGAAGGAAACCATTCTGTAAGCCTGGAACTTGTGGATATGAGTGAAAATCCACTCAGTCCGGAAGTAACTGCCACGGTTAACTTTGAAGTAGATTTCTCAGGTCCGGCCATCACACCGATTTATGATATTCAGTACACAAGCTCTGGTGATTCACCAATGCTGGACGATGAAGTTACCATTAAAGGTGTTGTGGTTGCCAATTTCAATCCTTCTGATTACGGTACCGGATACTATGTACAGGATGGTGCCGGCGCCTGGAACGGGCTTTATATTTATGATGAAACAAACTCACCCTCTATGGGAGATTCTGTACAGATTACCGGTACAGTGGCTGAATTCTACGGCATGACACAGCTTGACGATATCACAGATTTCCAGGTTGTTGATATTGGCGGAACAATTTCAGGTCCCGAAATCGTTTCTATCACTGAAGCAAATACAGAAGATTATGAATCCTGTTTCATCCGTGTTGAAAATGTAACCTGTGTTGAGGAACAAAATAATTACGGTGAATGGAAAGTTGCTATTGGAAACGATACCTTGCTTATGAAAGACAACGGTGCTTTTGATTTTACTGAAGAACTCAATCAGGAGTACCACGTACAGGGCGTTACCAATTATTCCTATGGTGAGTATTCATTACACTATCGCGTTGATGGTGATATTGAAATTGCTGATGCCATAGGTGAGGAATTTGCTTCCGACCTGAGAATGTATCCCAATCCGGCAAGTGATGTACTTACTGTTGAAAATGCCAATGAGGTTGAGCAGATTAAAGTATACTCTGTTACCGGTAAACTGATGGATGCATACGATGTGAATGGAAACACTTTCCGTTTGAATGTTGCTGACTATAGCCAGGGTATTTATCTCGTGAAATTTGTCTCCGGAAGCAGCAGTCGCACTGCCAGAATCGAGAAAATGTAAAAAAAAATCATAATAATTGGAAAAGCCCTGTTGAATTCAACAGGGCTTTTCTTTTTTTTTATTACATTTGCCTTTATATAACCAAAAAAATATACAACTATGAGAAAAGTAATGAGTTTAGCAGTATTGTTTTTAGGCTTCGTTTTTGTTTTTTCTGCCTGCAGTAAATACGAGGAAGGCCCAGCAATCAGCTTAAAAAGTAAAGAAGCCCGTATGGCCGGAACTTATACAATTGATAAGGTCCTGAAAAATGGAGAGGAAGATAGTAATACAATGGATCTGCTATCTGGTATTGAATTTACTTTTGAAAAAGATGGTACAGGAGAAATGAGATACAACATGGGAAGTGTATCTTATAATACAGATCTTGAATGGCAGTTCAATGATGACAAAACCGAATTGCAGGTAAGAACCAGGGAAGATGATGAAGAATGGTCTGATTGGGATGCATCTGAAATTATAAAACTGACTGATTCTGAAGTATGGACAGTTGAATATGAAGATGACGACCAGTATGAATACCATTATGTTGAATAAACCTGGTGTAATAATTATTTTAAGCACCTTGTTTATTGGTTTGTTATTGTCTGCATGCAGCAAATACGATGATCCGGCCATAAGCCTGAGAAGCAAAAATGCCCGTGTGGATGGACAGTACGTGATCAATGAACTGGTACTTAACCCGACGCAGGATGTGCCCTCGTATTTTGATCAGACGGATGTGGTTTTTATGGAAGAAGGTGGTGGAGAAATGAGCATCACCCTTGAGGATACCGTGATCAATTCAAATTTCCAGTGGGAGTTTGATGACAGCAAGGAAAAATTGCGTGTAAGGCGGTATTTTCTGCATAAAGACACAAGTTTGTTTAAAGCTGTGGATTCCATCTACCGGTTTTGTTTTAATCAATATTCCCATGAACACAATTACCCGGCATTGAACTATTATGTCAATTCCGTGCATGAAAAATGGGGACGCTGGGGCGGCATGATGGAAATAATTGAATTGTCAAATAATCAAATGCGTTTTGAATTTGTCAATGACAGCACAAATCTGACATCAGAAATTACCCTTACAGAGTAATGCATACAATATTTTGAAGAAGAGCCCTCCGCTGATTAGTGGGTGGCTCTTTTGTTTTATACGTGAGTGAAATCCATTTTGGCAGGGAGCAGGTAAAAGAATTGTATTTCTAAAGGTGGAAATATAGAGCCTGAAGGGCTCATACATGAATAGCCCTGGGTGCAACCCGGGGTTTACAGTTCACAAATAAATTACAATGTTTTTGGCATGATTTTTTGCTTGCGGTGCTGCAAAAATACATGCCAAAAACGTCTATGTACATATTTGTATTCCCCTGGTTACGCACAAGCCCTCAGCCTGGGCTATTCATGTATGAGACCTGGTATGTTTGCAAAAGGGCGGAGGCTGGCATCCTGCATATCCGTTCGGGTATTTTTCTGCGCTGTGCTGTAGCGGGCGGACGTAAGCTCACAAGCACAGCAATGCAGAAAAACCCGAACGGATATGCAGATATAAGCCGCAGACCGACCGCTGCTCTCTGAATCCCACCTTACAGGTCACCTGATTTTACAATATGCAATGCTGATTATGCGGTAGCTATCAAATAATTGACGAGCCAGAAGGTGGGATTCAGAGAGTAGCGGATTTGCCCAAAGAATCATCAGTCAGATGGATTTTGCTGTTTTTCCCTTCTATTTTGACAGGCTTTTGTTAATTTTACACAAAAAATTATCGCTATGACTACAGAACAGTTTCAAGAAAGCATTCTGGAAGGCATTCCTTCCGAATTACCGGAAGCTCCGGCCTACGATCCGGACACAAATCACGCTCCGAAGCGTAAAGATGTTTTATCGGAAAAAGAAAAAGAACTGGCGCTGAGAAATGCGTTGCGCTATTTTGACAAGAAGCATCATGCCAGGCTGGCGCCGGAGTTTGCCGATGAACTGAAAAAGTACGGTCGCATATACATGTACCGCTACCGTCCCACATACGATATGTATGCCCGTCCGATTGAGGAGTACCCGGGAAAATGTGATCAGGCAAGATCCATCATGGTGATGATTCAGAACAACCTGGACCCGGCTGTGGCTCAGCATCCGCACGAGCTGATTACCTACGGTGGAAATGGTGCTGTTTTTCAGAACTGGGCACAGTACCGCCTGACGATGAAATACCTGGCAGAAATGAGTGATGAGCAGACCCTGGTAATGTATTCAGGACACCCCATGGGCTTGTTTCCCTCGCACAAGGATGCTCCACGTGTTGTAGTTACCAATGGTATGGTAATTCCCAATTACTCAAAACCCGACGACTGGGAGAAATTCAACGCCCTGGGTGTATCACAATATGGTCAGATGACAGCCGGATCGTACATGTATATTGGTCCGCAGGGCATCGTGCACGGAACAACCATCACCGTGCTGAATGCCGGCCGCATGATAGACAAAGGCAATAAAAAAGGCACAAAACTGTTTGTCACCTCCGGCCTTGGCGGGATGAGTGGTGCACAGCCCAAAGCCGGAAACATTGCCGGAGTGGTATCCATTACCGGAGAAATCAATCCTGCTGCGGCCTACAAGCGTCAGGAGCAGGGCTGGGTGGATGAAGTGATTGAAGATACCGATAAAGCCATTGATACAGCGCTTGAATACAAAGAAAAACAGGAAGCCCACTCCATTGCTTATCTTGGTAACATTGTTGATCTCTGGGAGCGCCTTGCTGAACGTGGTGTGCATGTGGATCTGGGTTCTGATCAGACATCACTGCATAATCCCTGGGCTGGTGGGTATTATCCTGTTGGCCTGAGCTATGAGGAGTCCAATGAAATGATGGCCGGCGATCCGGAAAGCTTCAGAAAAATGGTACAGGCATCCCTGCAACGTCAGGTGGCAGCCATTAACAAACTGACCGCTGAAGGCATGTATTTCTTTGATTATGGCAATGCATTTTTGCTGGAATCTTCACGCGCAGGTGCAGACATCATGGATGAAGCCGGAGAAAATTTCCGCTACCCGAGTTATGTACAGGACATCATGGGGCCTATGTGTTTTGATTATGGCTTTGGTCCCTTCCGATGGGTATGCACTTCCGGTGAACCTGCTGATCTTGAGCTGACAGACAAAATTGCCATGGATGTGCTCAGTGAAATTGCCAAAACGGCCCCTGATGAAATCACGCAGCAGATGAAGGACAACATTCAGTGGATTGCCGGTGCGCAGGAAAACAAGCTGGTGGTTGGCTCACAGGCACGCATTCTGTATGCCGATGCCGAGGGACGTATCAAAATCGCTGAAGCCTTTAACAAAGCCATTGCAGATGGTAAAATAAAAGCTCCGATTGTGCTGGGACGTGATCACCACGATGTGTCAGGGACAGATTCACCTTTCCGTGAGACTTCCAACATATATGACGGCTCGCAGTTTACTGCTGATATGGCCATTCAGAATGTCATCGGGGATTCTTTCCGTGGTGCTACCTGGGTATCCATCCACAACGGTGGCGGTGTAGGCTGGGGCGAAGTGATCAACGGTGGTTTTGGCATGACCCTGGATGGTTCTGCAGATGCTGACCGCCGTTTGAAAAACATGCTTTACTGGGATGTGAACAATGGCATTTCCCGCCGTAGCTGGGCGCGGAACGATGGTGCTGTGTTTGCTGCCAAACGGGCGATGGAGAAAAATCCGGAATTGAAAATTACTGTTCCGAATATGGT
>JBNJGS010000079.1:3865-11838 GCA_051747965.1 Bacteroidota bacterium | reverse complement strand
CTTGCAGACCAGGTGTTAGCTATTCTGCATATCAGCATCCCATAATTGACACCGCCAATTTGAGAAAACAGCTATCTGGAATTTATGTTTTGTATTCTAAAAGTCTGAGAAGGTGTTTTGGATCTTGTCTGTTGTCCCAAAATGCAGAAATGATAATATGCTGATTTGTAATCTTATAATAAATGCTAAAATTTCCCATCGGGGCTACTCTAACATCCTTGAATTCTGTAGATTTGAATACATATGGATTTTTAGCTATCTGCGCAGTTTTTTTCGAAACCAGCTTAAGAAGTTTTTTGGAATACAAGTTCGATTTATTTCTATTGAGCCAATATTCCAGTATCCCGACAAACTGAAGGTCTGCTGTTTTTGTCCAGATTACTTCTCGTTTAGCCATTCGAGGTTTCGTTTATCCATTGCCTCCTGGGAAATAAGCTGCCCGCTGGCAATATCATTTTCGCTCATTTGCAACATGCTTTTTTGTTCTTCAGTTAAGGAACGATCAGAAACAGATTTGTCTGCTGAAACCAATGTGTCCAGAGCTTCCAACAACTCTTTGTTCTGAATGGAAATAATTTTCTCAATCAATCCTTTTCTTATGTTTTCAATTGTTGCCATATCGGTTCAATTTATTCAATACAATATACAAAAGTTTCGGCATCTGTATTGATTTTTTTCGCAAAAATACCCAAAACGTATTGTTCTTGATCTATGAATAAACAGCGAAATAGGTGAATGTCCCGATAGAGACAAAAAACAAATTATATCTACGGAAAAAAATCTGGTTGCAACATCACATAAATGAGATTAAAGACCTATCTTCCTTTTTGAGCATTTGCGATTCTGTTTCTCAACAATTGGTATGGGTAAGTGAAACCGGCATAGTAACGCCATGTCAGGGAACTTTTATTGCTCATGCTCACCCTTTGTCGAGCCTGCAGGAATCAAACAAGTTTTCCGGGAATTAAACCGCGGATACAATTTAGATAAATTCAGCGAATATTATATGTGTTCCGTTGTCGGGACGAGCCTGAAGGGCTCGAACATGAATAGCCCCGGATGAGGACTTGTCCGTAATCCGGGGTTTTAAAAATAAATATCGGAATGTTTTTGGCATGATTTTTTGCTTTCTGGGCCGCAAAAATGTCAGCCAGTGGGCGGACAGGCATGCCAAAAACCTTGTATTTTATCTCTCCTTAACCCCGCGTTGCACCCGGGGCTATTCGTGTTTGAGCCCTCCAGGCTCTATACTTTTTTTGCCGGATTTTGTGTTTCCCGGGGAAATCATGCCTGACCCTGTTACAAAGGGTTTTGGCAATCATGCGCAAGACGAAACGCGTGTTTAGCCCCGTACCTTTTTTTCCCACTCCCAGGCGGAGCGGATGGTTTCATCCAGGCTGCTTTCGGCTGTCCAGCCCAGTACCTTGTTGGCTTTTGCCGTATCGGCATACACCACGGGAACATCGCCAGCACGGCGGTCGGCAATGCTGTAATTCAGCTTTTGCCCGGATACGCGTTCAAAACTATTTACCATATCAAGCACCGAAACGCCTTTGCCGGTGCCCAGGTTGAAAAACTCGTAATTTGCATCCTGCTCACCTTTCACCATACGCTGCACGGCAATCACATGGGCTTTGGCCAGATCCACAACATGGATGTAATCGCGTATGCAGGTGCCGTCGGGCGTATCGTAATCGTCGCCAAAAATTTTCAGTTCATCGCGAATGCCAAAAGCTGTCTGGGTGATGAATGGCATGAGGTTGTTGGGTACTCCCTGTGGCATTTCCCCGATTTTCCCTGAGGGATGTGCCCCGATGGGATTGAAATAGCGCAAGGAAACGGCGTTCATGCTTTTGTCTGCGCGGCAGGTGTCCATCATGATTTCTTCTGCAATTCGCTTGGTGTTGCCATAGGGCGACATGGCCGGTTTAAATGGCGCTTTTTCGGTAACAGGAAGGTCATCGGGATCCCCATACACCGTGCAGGAAGAGCTAAAAACCAGTTGCTTTGCCTTTTCGGGCAGTGATTTAAGCAAATTCAGCAAGGAAGCCAGGTTGTTTTCGTAATAATCCAGCGGTTTTTCATGCGATTCGCCCACGGCTTTGTAGGCAGCAAAATGAATTACAGCCTGAATATCCGGATTTTCGGTCAGGCAGGTTTGTACATCGGCTTTGTTTTTAAGATCAAGTTTATAGAACCATGGTTTCTTTCCTGTAATGCTTTCTATCCCGTCAAGGACATTCAGGCTGCTGTTGTAGAGATTATCTATCACCACAACATCATACCCGGCATTATGGAGTTCAACAACGGTATGTGAACCGATGTAGCCCAGGCCACCGGTAACCAGGATTTTCTCTTTTGACATAGCTTATTTTTTAATGTCCAGATTTTCCAGGTATTGATTCACAATTTTCTGGATGTATTTTCCTATCACATCAAACTCAAGATTTACAATGGTTCCCGGTTTGAAGGTATGGAAATTGGTTACCTCGTAGGTAAAGGGAATGATGGCCACCTGAAACTGATCGTCCTGTGAATTAACCACTGTCAGGGATACTCCATTCACAGAAACCGACCCTTTTTCCACGGTGATGTTTCCTTTGCTGCGATCGTATTTAAAGGTGAAAAACCAGCTTCCGTCGGCTTCTTTTACCTCCACACATTCGGCGGTCTGATCCACATGTCCCTGTACGAGGTGTCCGTCAAGGAGTTTGTCCATGGTCATACTGCGCTCGAGGTTTACTTCAGAGCCCACTTCCAGCAATCCGAGGTTGGATTTCTGCAGGGTTTCATCCACGGCGGTGATGGTATATTCCTTTTTGGGCTTATTCACATCCACCACAGTCAGGCAAACCCCGTTATGAGATACCGACTGGTCCACTTTCAGCTCATCGGCAAATGAACAGGTCATGGTAATATGCAGATTTCCTTTGTCTTTTTCGAGTTTTACAACCTTTGAGGTTTCTTCAACAATTCCTGAAAACATAATTTTTGTTTTTAACGTTTGTACCGATGTAAAAATACAGTTTCTAAAGACAGCATCAAAAAAAACCAGAAAAATCCGAATCAGGCCATCGGTGTTTATCTACATTGTTTGTGATTAAGATTATCCTTCTCCCAATTTTTGGGATTGTTTCTGATGTAATTACGGATATTTATCAGCGATTGAAAATCACGCACAATGCTGTCATGAAATTTGGCCTGCCAGGTAAAACCAGGGTCAATAATCCGGGCATCTTTTGTCACAGCCGATTTATACGACCTGATGATGGTTGATAATGATCCTTTTTTTGGTGAAATACCGGCCATTTTTTCATTTTTATTTTGATCATCGTTGCGTACATGCAACGGATCTACATTATTCTGGTCATGTTGGATTTTTATTAAACCATGCATGTGATTTGGCATGATTTGAAATTCATCCAATTGTACAAATTCAAAATGTTCCGGAATTTCTAACCAACATGTATTGGCAATATGGCCAATGTCCGTAAATATCATTTCCTCATCACATACGTCTCCAAAATGTAATGCCCGGTTACCAGTGCAAATTGTAACATAATACATTCCATTTGTCCGGTAATCCCAGTTTGGTTTTCTTGCAGATCCAATTCTGTATTTGTTTTTAAATTTCTTTCCCATAATTACCATGTTGATTTTCAAATCCAGAATGAAATTTTATCATCATTATTAAGGTTCTACTGCAAATTTAGTGGGTAATGATTGAAAATCAGGAATTGAAAAAAGATACGCTCATCAATTAAAAAATTCTCAGGGCTAAAGCCCATTTTATCTTTTCATATCCTTATTCACCCCAACCTGAAGGTCGGGGTTAATGATTTATCTAAAACCATTAACCCCGGCATTTATGGCGGGGTTTTGAGGCGAAAACACAATGGGGCTTTAGCCCTGATGTGCTTTTATAAATTATAATTGATGAAATATTCCACTAAAGTTGCAGTAGTACCATTATTAAAAACTATGATCAATTTACATATACAAATACCTGTTGGCTGAATTTAGAAATATTTGTTCAGGTTTCAAAGTAGCGAAAGGTTTATTTGTCGGAAGATCATTCCGGTACATAAGATGATTCCCGCGCCAGGGCGGCGGCTGGCATCCTCAGTGGCTGCAGGCCGCGGGTGTTGCTGAGCTGACATAGCTGACAGCGGCAAGATCATAGGCAGCTCTTGCCACACCCGGTCTGCAGCCACTGAGATTAAAGCCAGAGACCGGTGCTTTTTCAGAACTGGCTTTTAACTTTACGAAAGTTCCAAACTTTCGTAAAGTTAAGCCAGGCTGAAAAAGCAGGCGCCCATACAATAAAACAGAACTTTTTAGCCTCATAAATCGCTGAGGAAATCTCGTATGTTAATTATCTGTATGCCTCCATGAGAGGCTCCGGTATATTTATCAAAAGTGACCAGGGTTTTTGGATAGTTGTTTTCAATTTTCTCAAGATTTCCCAGCTCACGATTGATGGTTTTGGTTTCTGTTAGCCTAAGGGAAACCTGATAATAATTCGTTTCCCCCTGCTTTTCCGCGACAAAATCAATTTCATTGTGGCCGATTTTTCCAACACTTAGCTTAAAATTTTTTGTCAGCAGGTGGTTATATACAGCATTTTCAAGAATTTTACCTTTATCCTCAAGGCGATATCCCCAAATGCCATTTCGAATGCCAATGTTTTCAAAATAGATTTTTTCTCCAAATTCAAACATCCGCTTGCCTTTGATATCATAGCGAGGTACTTTGTGCACCAGAAAAGCATTTTTGAGATATTCCAGATATCGCTGAACCTGCAATGATGAGACTTTTATGCCCTGGGATTTCAAGTAATCACTGATCTTTTTTGCAGAAAACAAACTACCCGTATGCTGGGCCAGAAAAAGAACAAGTTGCTCAAGAAAACCAGAATTTCTAATGGAATAACGGTTTATTACATCCCTGTATATCACACTTGAATAAATATTTTTCAGGTATTCAAAAATAATCTCATCATTTAGGGGAAGGTGTTTCAGGTATGGCAATCCACCATATTTTAAATATTTATCCAATGCATCATCCGAATCCTTTAGGCTATGAAAGATTAAAAACTCTGTATAAGTCAAACTGTAAATTTGAATTTCAATATATCTGCCGCTAAGGTTACCAGCCACGTCAGTTGATAATAAATTTGCATTGCTTCCGGTACAAAATAGTTCAACATTATCAATCAACATAAGTGATCGAAGTGCCATTGGAAAATTTTCTATATCCTGAATCTCATCAATGAAAACATAATTATTAGCACTGGTTCGCATGTTAGATTTTACATAGCCATGCAAATCATCAGCGTTTTTGATGTGTGAAAAGCTTAGATCTTCTTTATTTATACTAATGATATGTGCATCTCTATCCTCTGCAGTGATATATCCCATTAACTGATACAAAAAATAACTCTTTCCAACACGACGCTGGCCCGTAAATACTTTAATCAGGTTTTTCCCAATGAAGGGAATTACCCGATCAAGATAAAGAGGCCTCTGTATGATGTTTTTACCTTCATGCATTTTTTTATCACAATTTAATCTTTTACAAATATAGCACTTTATTTTAATTATAATTAAAACATATTTGCTATTTTATATTTATTTCGCTTGCCAAACAGTGGAAATGTGAATTATTGCAACTTCACTACCCCACTGCCAGTTGTTTGGGTCAAATGAGAATATTTTTTAGCTTTGTTTATTAAGTTTTTAAGCATGAGAAAGATCGACACCAACAAGCGCAAGATCATCAATGATCCGGTTCACGGTTTTATTTCCGTCAGATACGAGATCATTTTCGACCTGATGGAGCATTCCTATTTTCAAAGATTGCGTCGTATTTGTCAGTTGGGGCTAACCTCCCTGGTGTATCCCGGAGCGGTACATACCCGTTTCCATCATGCCATTGGGGCGATGCACCTGATGAGTATGGCCATTGATGTGATCCGGGGAAAAGGACATGAAATCACGGATAAAGAAGCCGAAGCTGCAAATATTGCCATTTTGCTGCATGACATCGGGCACGGACCTTACTCACACACCCTTGAAAACAATATTGTAACGGCATATGACCATGAAACCCTGTCGTTGATGTATATGCATTCTCTCAATGAGGAATTCGGAGGCCGTCTTGACCTGGCCATTGACATATTTACAGACAGCTATCATAAAAAATTTCTTCATCAGCTTGTTTCAGGACAACTGGATATGGACCGGCTGGATTACCTGCGCAGGGACAGTTTTTTTACCGGTGTTTCTGAAGGTGTGATTGGATCCGAGCGCATCATAAAAATGCTGAATGTGGTGAATGACAAGCTGGTGGTGGATGCCAAGGGAATTTACAGCATTGAAAAGTTTTTGATTGCCCGCCGCCTGATGTACTGGCAGGTGTATCTGCACAAAACTGTGCTGAGCGCGGAAAAATTGCTGGAAAACACCCTGCAACGGGCCAAGGATCTTATCAGAGATGGCCATGAAATCAATGCCAGTGATGCACTGCTCTGGTTTCTTACCTATGACAATACCCGGAACGAAGATGTTCTTGACAGATTCAACAAGCTGGATGACAGCGACATCATGTCATCTGTAAAAGCCTGGGTAAACCATCCGGACAAAATCCTGTCCGATCTTGCCGGCAGACTCATGAATCGAAGGCTTTTCCGTATTGAATTACAAAAAAATCCATTTGACAAATCCTATATTGACATTCTGCAAAAAAAAATCAGCAGCCATTTTGGTATTTCAGATGATGAAGCATCCTATTATTTGTTTTCCGGAGAAACATCAAATGCTGCATATAGCAGGATGGATGAAAAAATCAACATATTGAAGCACGGGGTTTTATCTGACCTCACCGAGGCATCAGACATGTTTAACCAATCTGCCCTGAGTCATAATGTGATAAAATATTATCTTTGTTACCCCAAGGAAATCAATATTAAATGAAATTAGCACGATGAAATATTCCGCAAAACAGATTGCACAATATCTGAAAGGTGAAGTTGAAGGAGACCCAAAGGTAAAGCTTAGCGATGTAAGCAAAATTGAAGAAGGACAGCCCGGAAGCCTGAGTTTTCTGGCCAATCCGAAATACACCCATCATCTTTATACCACAAAAGCCTCAGCCGTTATTGTCAGCAAGGATTTTGAACCCGATCAGGAAGTAAAAACCACATTGATACGTGTTGATGACCCATATAAGGCATTTGCAGGCATTCTGAAAATGGTAAATGAAAGCATTCACAACAAAAAAGGCAAAGAAGAGCCTCATTTCATTGGAAAGGACAGCAAAATCGGCAAAGGCCTTTATCTGGGTGCTTTTGCGTACATTGGCAAAAATGTTAAAATCGGCAAGAACTGTAAAATTTACCCCCAAAGCTACATCGGCGATAATGTACAGATTGGAGACAATGTGACCATTTATGCCGGTGTGAAAATATACCACGCCTGCTCCATCGGCAACAACTGCATCATTCATGCGGGTGCTGTTATTGGATCAGATGGTTTTGGCTTTGCTCCGGATGACAAAGGAAATTTCCATAAAATTGAACAGGTTGGCATTGTCCGCATAGAAGATGATGTGGAAATCGGTGCCAACACCACCATCGATCGCGCCACCATGGGTGAAACCCTGATTAAAAAAGGAGCCAAGCTGGACAACCTGATACAGGTTGCTCATAATGTAAGCATAGGTGAAAAAACCGTGTCGGCTGCACAGGTTGGCATCAGCGGTTCCACCAAAGTGGGAGCCGGTTGCATGTTTGGCGGACAGGTCGGTATTGCCGGTCACCTTACCATTGGCGATGGTGTTACCATAGCCGCAAAAGCCGGTGTTCCGGGCAACGTAAAATCCGGGGAAACCATCATGGGCAGTCCGGCGATTCCTGCACGCGAATTTAAACGCAGCTTTATCATGCAAAAACATCTGCCCGATATGCGTGAAGA